>DATFBW010000035.1:0-10632 GCA_035253645.1 Gemmatimonadaceae bacterium
GTACTCGAGGCCATCGTCGGTGGACGTGAAGGTGCCGTTCGGGTTGAACAATGGCACGTTAGGCTGGTTCGCGATGGCGTTCGTCGCCACGCCGTCGATCGTGTTGTCGTTCTCGTTCCGATCGTTGTCTTCACGATTCAGGCCGATCGAGGTGCGCACGGAGAGCCGCGACGTCGGCATGAAATCCAGGTTCGCCCGGATGTTCTGGCGGTTGTACTTCGAGCCCACAATGATGCCTTTCTGATTGAAGTGCGCTCCGGACAGGAAATAGGTGATCCGATCGCTGCCTCCACTCATGCCGAGCGCCAGGTCGATGACGGGGGCGGTCTGCAGCATCTCTTTCTGCCAATCGGTGTTGACCGTGTCGTCAACGCCGGGAACGAACGGCAGCTCGTCTTCACCGTAGCCGTCATTTCTCGCCGCTTCGTTGAAGTACGCGACGTATTCTTTCGCGTTCAGCAGGTTGACCTTCTTGGAGAGGTCCTGCGTGCCGAAGTAACCGCTGAACTGCATCTTCGGCCGACCCGCTTGTCCGCGCTTCGTCGTGATGAGCACAACGCCGTTCGACGCGCGCGATCCGTAGATCGCGGCGGCAGATGCGTCCTTGAGCACGTCGATGCTGGCGATCTCATCGGGGCTGAGGCCGCTCACCGCCGTTAGGTCCTGGCCACCCATCGACAGCTGCGAATAGTTGTCACGCAGCATGGGAACGCCGTCGATGACGTAGAGCGGATCGTTGCCGGCTGAGAGCGAGGATGAACCGCGCACGCGCACCGTCATCCCGTTGCCCGGGTTCCCGGCGTTCTGGATGACCTGGAGACCAGGTGCCTTTCCCTGAAGCGCCGCGTCCACGCTCGCGATCGGCACGTTGACGATCGCTTCGCTGCGCACCGTGGTAACGGCGTTCGTCACATCGCGACGATTCGCCGTGCCGTAACCGACA
The DNA here is from genome assembly GCA_035253645.1 of Gemmatimonadaceae bacterium. GTDB lineage: Bacteria > Gemmatimonadota > Gemmatimonadetes > Gemmatimonadales > Gemmatimonadaceae > DASYRX01. Next base: position 944 of record DATFBW010000035.1, read on the forward strand.
GTCACGACCTGCGAGAGGTTGAGCGGGGCCGCGCGCATGGTGAGGTCTACCGTCACGGAGTCGTTAGGCCTGACGGTGACGTCGCGGTGCGATGGCGTGAACCCAAGACGCGATGCCCGCACGATGCGGTTCCCCGCGGGGACGCCGCGGATGACGAATTGCCCGCTGTTGTTTGTCAAAGCCCCTGCCGTGGTACCCGCCACGGTGACTTGGACCGCTTCGATCGGTCGTCGCGTCGCGGAATCGGTGACTGTTCCTCGTACCACGCCCGACCCTTGTGCGGACGCGGTGTCGGGTACGGCCACGGCGATCAGCGCCGCCGTTAGGCATGCATACCAGACGTGTTTCTTCATCGTACCTCCTGTAAGTGCTAACTCGCACGCACCCGCGGCCGAAGTGCCGCCGGTTTTGCGCGCTTCACATTCATTAGTGTGTCGTAAAGCCGCAACCCATTTGTCACCAGCGGTGTGACAAGTCGCGCGCGTTGACCGCGCGCCATGAGCGCGAACTGTGACGACAGCCGTAAATGAAAAGAAGACTTCGCTAGCGCACCGTGATGCGCTGCTCCACTGGGGGCCGGGGCCCCGCGCGGATGCTGAGCAGGTATTGACCCCTTGCCCGCGGCCGGAACTCGAAATCAGCGGTTTCCCCTACGTTCAGTGACATTTCGGCCGGCCGCACCACGCGCTGTGCGCGCGGGAGATCGGCACCGTCTTTGGCGATCGCGCGCCAGGTGACCAGCGAAGTATCGCGCGTTAGGCGCGCTTTGATCGGCACGGCGACGCCGACGTTCATGAAGCGCAGCCGATGCACCTTGCCGAACGCGAAATGTGCCGGCGTGCCTACGCTGTCGCCGTTGATCATCAGGTGCGGCGGATCCTCCGGCCCGTCCCACCCCGCGACATAGGCGTGGTCAGTCGTTGGATCGTAGGGATTGCCCGGCTCCAAAACGATGAGACCGCCAAAAAGCCCAGACGTAAGTTGGACGAAATCGCCGAGGTGCGTGTGATACATGAACGTCCCTGCGCGTGGAAGCGTTAGGCGCGCGGTAAAGGAATCGTTGGGAGCGATCATCGGAGCTACGCGCTTGGCGCTACCACTCCAGCCGGCGACGCCGTCGGAGTAGCTCTCCAGCTCAATGCCGTGCCAGTGCACGGCTGTGGCTTCGTTGAGGTGATTGATAACCGTGATGTCGACCGGCTCGCCCTTGTGCATAACGAGCAGAGGATTGGACCGAACCAGCGAATCGCGCGACGGCGGGACGTCCCCCTGTTGCAACACGTAACCCATCGACCTCGGCGCTCGAGCGCGCGGTTTCCCCTCGTGCACGTGCAGCCGGATCGGTCGCGCGGTCCCTCGTGGCGGTTCGCGCCAACCCGCTGGCGCCGAGACCTCCACACCGAGTACGAGTCCCGCCATGTGAATACCGGCGTCTTGTGACAGCGCATCGTGTTTCCCCACGGCGTGCGCATCGAGCCGAGTCTCGGGGATTACATGAAAGCCGATATGGCAATGAAACAGCCACTGGCCGTCGCGATCGGGCGACCATGTCATGGACATGGTGCTCCCGGGTGCCATCACTTCCGTAACGACGAGTCGCCGGGCTGAATCGGCGTACACAGAGTCACGCGTAGTGGAGCCTAACGCGTCGACGAGATAGTAAAACCCGTGGAGATGCATGGGATGCGGCCGGATCGAGGCGTTGATCCAGCGCCAACGCAGAGAATCCCCGATAGTCGCGGCCACGCGCTCAGTGTGCGGCCAGGAACGGCCGTTGATCGCAAGGGCGTTGAGATAGTTAGTGGAGTCGCTTGGCTCACCCCAAATGTTGATCACAAAGACGCGATCCTGGACACCGCTCGCCGAATCGACGATGAACGCCCCGGCCAGCTGTTCTCGCTCGCGCAATTCCCAGTCGACGGTACCAACTGTCGCCCGGTACAAATACGTCCCCGCTTCGCCAGCCAGAAAGCGCAGCGATCGCGTTTCCCGGGGCTGAAGGACGATGCTGTCCGACTCCGACGCAGGCCTGGTCGCCAGCCCGTGGACTGTGACCGCTGAATCGGTGAGTGAATTGTGAAGCATCAACGCGATGACCGTCCCGCGCTTCACGCGAATGAGGGGACCCGGCACCTGAGGTAATTTTCCGACTTCCGCGAACACCGGAGCGTCGACGTGGGGTCCTGAGTCTGACTGCGGGTACCAACGACCTTCGCGGACCTCGAGGTGCAGCTCCAGTGTGTCGCCGCGCATCATGCCGGCAGGCGTGCGGTTGTCGTTCGCCGTTGCCACCGCCAGGTCCGAGCGGGAAAGGCCCGAGCGTGACGTACAAGCCGCTCCAAGGACCGCGCAGGCGGCCAGCGTGCATTGAATTGATCGGGCGCGAATGAGCATGATGCAGCCTTTGAGCGCGAGGCGCGGCAAGATTAGCGTGTTGCCCTATCCGAGGCCACTAACCGCAGCGTTTCACGCACATCAATTTTTATGGATTGTACGCTTCGACCTTCGACCTTTGACCTTTGACCTGATGATGACCCTTTCTCTCAGACAAAGCTTGTTAGTCGGTATGCTGACTCCGACGATCCTGGGGGCACAGAGCCGCCCATTCGAGGCGGACTCGCTCACACTTTCCGGGCTACGATGGCGCGCAATCGGCCCGGCAAATTTCATGGGGCGTGTGAGTGACGTCGTCGGGATCCCTTCGCCGTCCAAAACTTTCTTCTTCGCTTCCGCGGCCGGCGGTATCTGGAAGTCGACCAACAACGGGATAACCTGGCGCCCCCTGTTCGACAATCAGCGCGTCGTCTCGATGGGGATGCTCGCGATCGCGCCGAGCGATACGCAGCAGGTCTGGGCCGGAACGGGCGAGCCGAATTCGCGTAACTCGATCTCCCCCGGCGGCGGCATCTACAAATCGACGGACGGTGGCATCACCTGGAAGCTCATGGGGCTCGAGAAAACGCAGACCATCGGCCGCATCCAGGTGCACCCCACGAACCCGAACATCGTCTACGTCGCCGCGTTAGGCGCGATCTGGAACAGCAACCCCGAGCGCGGTCTGTACAAGACCGAAGACGGCGGCACCACCTGGCAGCTCATCAAGTTCATCTCCGACAAGGCAGGATTCGTGGAGGTGCAACTCGATCCGTCGAACCCGGACGTTGTCTGGGCGGCGAGCTGGGAGCGCGTGCGCGGACCGTACTTCCTGAGATCAGGCGGCCCCGGATCCGCGCTCTGGAAGTCGACGGATGCCGGAAAGACCTGGACCGAAGTGAAAGGCGGTGGGTGGCCGGCGACGATGAAAGGGCGGATTTCGCTCGACATCTCGCGCTCGAACCCAAAGGTCATGTACGCGATGGTGGAGGCGGACACGCTGCCTAACGCCTCGAAGGAACGGAAGGCGCCGCAGCAGCGGCTCTCGGGGTTGTACCGTTCCGAAGACGGCGGCGCGACCTGGACCCGCACGAACAACGAGAACACACGCCCCTTCTATTACTCGCAGGTTCGGGTGCACCCCAGGAATCCGAATCGCGTCTATTGGTCGTCCACCCCCGTGCGCGTATCGAACGACGGCGGAAAGACGGTCATGAATGCGACTGTGGGTGTGCACGTCGACCACCACGGGATGTGGATCGACCCTAACGATCCCGAACGGATGATCGTGGGGAACGACGGTGGTGTCGCGATCTCTTTCGACCAGGGTGGCAACTACATCGCGCCGAACAGCATTCCGATCGGCCAGTTCTACAACTTGAGCTACGATTTCTCGGTGCCCTATCGCGTGTGCGGTGGTGCTCAGGACAACTACTCGTGGTGCGGACCGAGCCGGCGGCGAAACGGGTCTATCACGAACGCGATGTGGTTCTCGATCAGCGGTGGCGACGGCTTCGTCACACAGAACGATCCGACCGATCCGAACATCGTGTACGGTGAGTCACAGGGCGGGAATGTGGGCCGTCTGGACCTAACGACCGGCATCCGTACCGCGCTCGTCAAGCCGCAATATCGGCCGCGGTACGATATGTACGAGGATTCCATCATCGTCGAGCGTCCGGATACCACAGTCCCCGAGACGGCGGCACAGCGCCGCCGCATTGCCGATCTGCGCGTGCGGCAGCGCGCAGACTCTGTCCAGCTCGATCTGCGCTGGAACTGGAACACACCGTACTTCATCTCACCGCATAACCCAACCACGCTCTACTTCGGCGCGAACCGCGTTCTCAAGTCGACGAAGCGTGGCGACGAGATGTATCCCATCTCGCCGGACCTCACGGTTGCCGACACGATGAAGATCCGCGTGTCGCGTCGCGCCACCGGCGGCATCACCCCCGATATCACGGGCGCCGAGACGTATGGAACGATCGTGTCGCTCAACGAGTCGCCGGTGCGGCCGGGCATCCTGATGGCGGGGACAGACGACGGCAAAGTCTGGATCAGCTGGAATGACGGCGGGAAGTGGGATGACCTAACGAGAAACTTTGCGGGCGTGCCCGGGGGCACGTACGTGAGCCGCATCGAGCCATCGTCGCACGACTCGCTCACGTTCTTCGTCACATTCGACAACCATCGCAACGGTGACTTCACTCCGTACGTGTACAGAACAACGGACGGCGGGAAGACGTTCCGATCGATCGCGGCGAACCTCCCGCGCGGCGGTCCTGACTTCGTGCACGTGATCCGGCAAGATCGCGTGAACAAAAACCTGCTGTTCGTCGGTACCGACGTCGGCGTGTACGTCTCGCTGAACGGTGGCGAAACATGGCAGCGGTTCATGACCGGATTCCCGACGGTTCCGGTGCACGATCTCGCCATCCATCCGCGTGACAAGGAGCTGATCGCGGCAACACACGGGCGCTCATTCTACATCGTGGACATCGCTCCTCTCCAGCAACTGACGCCGGAGATCGTCGCGTCGGAGGCGCACCTTTTCGCGCCGACGACGGCATTCCAATGGGGCGAGCCTCCGGTCGAGGGCCAGGCGGTCGCCCAACTGGCCTACGAGGCTCCGAGCCCGCCATACGGCGCGAGCATCGTCTATCGCCTAACGAATCGCCAGCAGGGTCAGGTGCGCGTCATGGTACAGGACGTCACGGGCGATACCATTCGGACGGTCAACGGCTCCGGGGCCCCGGGACTGCAGCGGGTCACGTGGGGTTATCAGGGAAAGGCGCCGGCAAGACGGCCGCTATCGGTTGCCCAAAAGCGCGACTCGGCACAGCAGATGAACCGCATCATGACGGTGTTGGACTCGTTGGAGAAGGCAGGGACACACGCCCAGCTGGTCGGTCGCGTTAGGCAGGCTTTCCGGAGCGGGCAGATCGCCCAGGGTGGCGGCGGTGGTGGCGGTGGCGGCGGCGGTGGTGGTCCGCCACAAGCAGGACGCTGGAACGCTCGCCCGGGTGAAGGGGGCGGTGGCGGAGGAGGGGGTGGCGGCGGCGGCGGCGCCGCGTTAGGTGCTCTCCTCGGCGCGCTTGGCATGGAAGGCGGTCAGGCAGGCGGTGGAAATCAGTCCGACTTTCAGGCGCTGCAGCAAATGGTCCAGCTCTTTCAAGTCCCTGGGCGTGCGCCAGCAGGCGGCGGAGGCTTTGGGGGCAACAACTTCCTAACGAACCTCGGAATCGCAACCGGCGGTTTTGGTGGGGGCGGGTTTGGTGGCGGCGGCGCTCAGCTCGTGAGTCCCGGCGACTACCTCGTATCAGTGACCATCGGTGGCAAGACGATGAAGCAGAAGCTCCGCGTCGAGCGCGCGACCGCTGGGACGGCCGTAATCGCCGCTCCGGCTGCACGTTAGGCATGGTCGCTCGTTTCACGCAGTAGTTGCTGACCAGCCCGCTTTCGGTGCCCGCGTGTTCCGGGCATTATTACGCGTGACTTCTCCGACCCAGTCCCCGCAGGAGAAGGCTGCACCCCATCGCATCACACGCGCCCGGGCACGGGCGCTTGTGATTGCGCTCCTCGTCCTCGCGCTCATAGTGATTGCGTCGCAGGACGCACTCTATTCGGCGGTACGACGCGTCCTCGACAGCATAGGGGTGGTCATCGCAGCGCATCCAATCCTCGGAGCCGCGCTGTTCGTTGCTCTCTCGGCGGCGTCAGCGATGCTCGCGTTCGTATCTAGCGCTGCGCTCGTACCGATCGCGGTCCTTGTCTGGGGCCCCGCCGTCTGTGCCCTGCTCCTCTGGCTCGGCTGGATCCTCGGCGGCGTGTGTGCTTATGGGATCGGTCGAACGTTCGGCCAACGCGTTGTCACGCGCCTAACGTCGCCCGCAACGCTCGCGCGCTATAAGGACCGGCTGACGAAGCGCACGCCCATCGGATTGGTTTTCCTCTTTCAGCTCGCCGTCCCCTCCGAGATCCCCGGATACGTGCTTGGCATGGCGGACTATCCGCTCAAAGCGTATCTGGTGGCGCTCGCAGCCGCCGAGCTGCCATATGTGCTGGGAACGGTGTTCCTGGGCGAAGGGTTGCTGCAGCGGCGGTTGCCTTTATTGCTGGCCGTCGGCGCGGCCTCTGTGCTGCTAGCCGTGATAGCATGGAAAGCGTTTTCACACCACGTGTTGCAACCTAACGTTAGGTAGTTCTGAGGTCGGAGGTCGGAGCTCGGAGGTCTGTGGCCGGCGGAGAGTGAGACATTCGTACTTTGATGTGACGGCGCGAAACCCTCCGAGCTCAGAGCTCCGAGCTCCGCGCTCGTTCAGGGTAGTTTTTCCCCTCTCCACCAACTAGCTTTCGCGCCGAGCGCATCACGGTGGACGCGCTTACCGACACGGGGCCTCGCGCTCATGCGGCGCCCCGTGTTGCTATTTGACGGTTTGGTGATCTGCCGCACCGTCGATTTCGGAGCCGTGGTCGCAAACCGGCGCCCAACTCACGATTCAGTGGAGCGTAATGCAGACGACTGCTTTCGCAGCATGGTCGCACGAAGACGACCGGGGTCATGACCCCCGGGCCGTCGTCGCGTCGTTAGGCGGCACCGCTGCGTAATCGGCAGAATCTCTGCGCTCACGGCAACCTTGGGCCGGCCCCCATCCGTGCGGGTCGGCCTCTGTTTTGTGCGTCGGGGACTCCGGCGCCAAACCGCAAGCCGAGGAGGAGGCATGATTGAGGTCACACTCGCGGACGGCGACAGCGTCGACCGTGCGCTCAAGCAGTTCAAGAAACAGGTACTGCGGGCCGGGATCCTGAAGGACCTGCGCAAGCGGCGCCATTACGTAAAACCGAGCGAAGCACGCCAGCTCAAGTCTGCCGCCGCGCGACGCCGGGCACAGACCGAGCGGCCGCATCGTTAGGCAGCCGAGGGGACATGGCCAAGGAAGAGATGGTGGAGCTGGAAGGCGTCGTTTCCGACGTCCTTCCGAGTACGACGTTCCGCGTTGCGCTCGACAACGGACATACTGTGTTGGCGACGATCGGCGGCAAAATGCGCCGCTTCCGCATCCGGATCTTGAGCGGCGATCGCGTGAAGGTCGAGGTTTCGCCGTATGATCTGACGCGCGGTCGCATCACATATCGCCATAAAGACTAGGAGCGTTAGGCCTTAGCTCGTGGCTCGAAGAGAAGCTGTCAGCTGGCAGCTGACAGCCGACGGCTGCTGACAACGCTCGTCCGTGTGACTTCTATCACGGGCACCACCAGATCGCGCTGAAGCACAGATCTGTCATAATGACTGATCCATCAGGTGGCACAAGGTACTGGATTGTCGTCCACTGTAACCGGCCGCATCCACACGCGGCTCTTTCTGGACCCGACACCCACGCTATCCTGTGCCCCTGGCCGAATCCCTTCGGAACGACTCTCAACGAAATCGCGCTTACAACCCGTTAGGCGGGGTTCGCCCGCACCGTGACGCGCTCGCGCGCACTGTCCCGGTTACGGTCATCGTTCCCGCGTACAACGAGCAGGCGTCGCTTGCCGACACGCTCGTTTCACTGTGGACTCAGACAATCCCGCCGGAAGAGGTCATCGTCGTGGACGACTGCTCCACCGACGATACCGGTGACGTGGCGCGCGCCCTCGGCGCCCGCGTAATCCGGCCCAGACAAAACACCGGCTCCAAGGCGGGCGCCCAGACGTTCGCGTTAGGCCTCGTCGAAACCCCTTTTGTCATCGCCATAGACGCGGACACGACCCTCGCCCCGGACGCGATCGAACGCATGTTTGGCGCATTCTCTGACCCTCATGTCGCGGCGGCATGCGGCACCGTCATCCCGCGCAATGTGCGCACGATCTGGGAACGCGGACGCTACGTCGAATACCTCTTCGCGTTCACGTTTTATAAACGCGTGCAGGACGCGTTTGGGACGCCCCTCATCTCGTCCGGCTGTTTCTCCATGTATCGCACGGAGGACGTGCGCGCCGCTGGCGGGTGGTCAACGCGGACGTTGGCCGAGGACATGGACCTGACGTGGACGCTGCACCAGGCGCAGAAGAAGGTGCGCTTCGTTCCCGAAGCCGTGTGTTATCCGATCGAGCCGCAGACCTTTTATTTCCTGAGCAAGCAACTGCGTCGTTGGTCGCATGGCTTCGTGCAGAACGTGAGGCTGCACTGGCGCGGCCTCCTGCGCGTCCCCTTCCTGCGGCACGCGGTCGCCGTGTCCTTCTGGGATGCGGTCGTCGCGGCGCTCGTGTATCTGCTCGCGTTACCGCTTGTCGCGCTGGCACTGGGTACCCCGTTGCCACTGTTAGGCTACATCATCGACGTCCCGGCGGTTGCGGTGCCGGTACTTGTCGGCGCGCACGCGCGCGGGGAAACCCGGAAGGCGCTCGCTTCGCTTCCGGCGTTTTTCGTCCTGCGGACCGTCAACGCCATCTACTTCCTGCGTGCCGCCTTCAACGAGTTGCTCGTTAGGCGCAGTTTCACGACCTACGAGAAGGGGCACTGACATGACTCCTGGAATTCCGGGCGCCGGAATCGGCGGCCTGTTCTACCTCGCGGCGTCGGCCGTGCTGACGCTCCGGCATGCGGGGCGCCGGCTCCTTCGGAAGCGTGACGCTCTCGAATCACGCCAAGTCGCGCTGCTCGCGGCGCTCAGCGCCGGTATTGCGTTAGGCATCTGGCTCGCCGGCTGGCTGATCGGCGCTGTATTGTCGCCGGATCTATTGCAGACCGCGCGCAACGGCTCGCTGACGCTGTTCGGCGGCAACACGCGTGTGCAGAACGCGGTGCGCGTCGCCGCGCTCGTCGCCGGCATAGGTACACTCACGATCGTTGTCCTTGGAGTCGAGCTTGCGCGGCTGTGGCAGCGATTTATCGCTGTGCTTCTCGTCGTGACAGCGACCGGCTTGCAGGCGCAGGGCACGCTCATCGCCCGTGCCGATTCCGCGTTTGCAGCCGACGATCGTGCGCTCGCGCGCCAGCTGTACATGGAGGCCGTGCGCATCAATCCCGAGCACTCACGGGCGATCTTCCGCCTGGCGCAACTGGAAGCCGTGCCGGAGAGCGCGCTCGTGTTGTACGAGCGGTACGTGCACCTCGAACCGGCCGACCCCTGGGGCCACATGGCGCTGGGGGATCAGCTCGCGCTTATGGGTCGGTATCGGGAAGCGAACGCCGCCTACGATCGGGCCGCGGGTCTGGCGCCTAACGAGAGCGAGGTGCGCGCCGGACGCGCGCGCCTCCGCCAATTGGAGGCGCGCAACGCCTTCGCGCTGGAACCGACGGTGGCGTATCAACGTGATTCGGACGGGAA
>DATFBW010000036.1:0-5068 GCA_035253645.1 Gemmatimonadaceae bacterium
GGAAGACATCGCCGCTGCGATCCTCGAAGCCTGGGAAGCGTCGGAGGACGCCCTGCGCGCGCTCGTCGGGCAGCCCTCGTTAGGCGGTCAGGCGCTCATCCGCGAGCTGCGCCAGAGAAACGCGCTCACCCTCGATCAGGCGCACGCGCTCGTCGAATTCGGCGCGGCCGCGGAGCGGGTGAAGGTCAGCGACTACCCGCCGACCGAGGCCGACGTGCGCGCGGCGCGCGTCGGATTCCAACAATTGGAAGCTGTTGCACACGGACAAGCGAAGTACGAGGTGCGAGGTGCGAGCGGCGAGGTCAAACCGCCGACTATCGATGAGCAAGCCCCCGCAGCCCAGGCCGCACCTGCACCGACCCTCGCATCTCGCATCTCGCACCTCGCACCTTACCGTCGCAGCACGTTAGGTATGGTGATCGCTCTCGTCCTGATCGTAGCCGTTGTCGGCGCTGGACTGTATTACGCCTGGCGCTGGTGGTCCGGACCGCGCGCAATCGAACAGGCGAAAGCTGCCTACGCAGCAGGGCGGCGAACCGAAGCGCGCGACATGTTCGTCGCGATCGCACGGCGTTCGCCCGATCTCGCGGAGCCGCACATCTACCTCGGTCGCATGGCGCGTGAGGATGGCGATCGCGCCACAGCACTGCGTGAATTGGACCTTGCGGTGAAGCTGGATCCGAACAACGCGACGGCACATCGTGAGATGGGCTCTTATCTGCTCAGCATCGGGAATCCGCAGCTCGCCTCGCGATTCTACGTGCGCGCCATCGAAACGAACCCGCGCGATCGCACGGCAATGGGCTACCTCGCGTGCGCATTAGCACAGCTCGGGCGATTTCCGGAAGCGCAGAACTTCCTGAACCGTGCAGGGCAGGGGCCATGGAGCGCGTGTGCCGCGCCACCGCCAATGCAACCGGGGATGCAGCCTCCCCCGCCAGTTCGATAGCACAGAAAAGCGTCGTGCCTGCTTGGTTAGACGCTCTTGCAAGCACCGTACGCATACGGCTGGACAACGGCCTCACCGTTCTCGTTAGGCGTGATACATCCGCACCAGTCGCTGCCGTCGTCACGCACGTCAAGGCAGGGTATTTCGACGAAAGTGACGACGTCTCCGGGATCGCACACGTCCTGGAGCACATGTTCTTCAAGGGAACGCCGACTCGCGGCGTCGGTGAGATCGCGCGCGCCACCAAAGCGCAGGGCGGCTATTTAAATGCCGCGACCATCTACGATTACACAACGTATTACGCCGTCCTTCCGCGCGACGGCTTCCCCACCGGGCTGGCGATTCAGGCCGACGCTTATGCGAACGCGCTCATCGATGCCGGTGAGCTCGCGCGCGAGCTCGAGGTCATCATCGAAGAAGCCAAGCGTAAAGCAGACAACCCTTCTGCGGTCGCTACCGAATCGCTCTACGCGTTGCTGTACGATCGCCATCGCATCCGACGCTGGCGCATCGGTCACGAAGCCGGATTGCGCGCGCTCACTCGCGACGACGTGCGCACGTTCTACAGCAACTTCTACCGTCCGGGCAACACGATTCTGGCTATCGTCGGGGATATCGATGTGGACGCGACGTTGCATCAAGTCGCATCCTTGTACGGCTCGTTGCCAGCGGGCGAACCGGTGCGTGATGCGGGACCTAACGAGCAGGGGACGAGCGGCTTCCGGTATCGCGAATTGAAGGGCGACATCGCGCAGACGCACGTCGCATTTGGGTGGCGTACGCCCGGCGCGCTCCACTCCGACACGCCGCTGCTCGATGTCGCGGGGGCGGTGCTCGCGATGGGCCGTTCCTCCCGGTTGTATCGCGCTGTGCGCGAGCGACGATTCGCCTCCAGCGCCTCGGCGTACAACTACACACCGACCGACATCGGTGTCTTCGGTGCCGAAACCGAAGGCCCCCCGGAGCGAGCGTGGGACGCCGCCAAAGCGGTGTGGTCCGAGATCCAGTCTTTCACCGCCCACGGGCCTGCAGAAGCAGAGCTCGAGCGAACGCGGCGCCTGACCGATGCACGTTGGTCGCGCCGCCTCGAGACCATGGATGGACAGGCGAACCTGCTCGCAGAATGGGAAGCGTTAGGCGACTGGCGCCTCGTCGCCGAGTATTACGAGCGCATCACAAGCGCTACGGCGGAGCAGGTCCGCGATGCGGCGGCGCGCTACTTGAGTCCGAACGATGTGGCGCTTCTCGTATATCGACCGGATGCCGCTCCTGTCTTCGCGCATGACGAGCATTTGGCGCGGGAAACGTTGGCCGCCGGTTGCGAGGTGGTCGCTGCGGCAACAGAAACGCCGCGCGCTCCTGCCATATTGTCGCGCAACGGCGTGGAGCCTGAGGGTGTCGACTTCGGCGTCGAGCAGTTCCGCTCTGCGCAGGGTATCCCGATCCTCGTCAAACGGCGACCGGGGGCGCCCCTGGTGCATTTCGGCGTGTACGCATCGGGCGGCGTAAGCGCGGAGCCTAACGCAACGGTGGGGTTGACCACCCTTCTCGGCCGCGCCGCACTCAAAGGGACGCACTCGCTGTCGGGAGAACAGATCGCCGAGATCGCGGAATCGTTAGGCGGCAGCATAAGCCCCAGTACTTCACCCGAGACGAGCGGATGGTCGTTGAGCGTGCCACCGGCACAATTCGCCGAGGCGGTGGCGCTCCTGGCGCAAGTCGTCCAATACCCTGCCTTCGCGCAGTCGGCGATCGACACCGAACGCGCCATCGCGCTTTCGCAGCTGGAACAGCTGCGGGACGACATGATGCGCTACCCCATCCGGCTGGCGCTGGAGGCCGCTTTCCAGGGGCACCCGTATGCGCGCCTAACGCTCGGCGACGAGGAAACGCTCCTCGCCGTGACGCCGGCTGCGGTCGCGGAGTGGCACGCGCAACGCGTCGTGCAGAGCAACAGCGTCATCGCGGTCGTCGGCGACATCGAGCCGCTCGCCGCGGCGCGAACACTGGCGAGCGCGTTCGCCGAGCTCCGATCGAGCGATGCGCCTACGGTGGAAGTACCAGCGTGGCCCGCGCAGGCGACGACACGCGCAGAATCGCGCGAGAAGGCGCAATCCGCGCTCGCCCTCGCGTTCCCCGGGCCGCACCGCACAGATCCGCAGCGCTTTGCTGCCGACGTCCTCACGGGCATCGCGAGTGGGTTGGGCGGGCGCTTCTTCGAGGAGTTGCGCGATCGCCGATCGCTGGCGTACACGGTGCACGTGCACGCGCTCCAGCGGCGCCGCGCGGGTGCCATCGTATCGTACATCGCCACATCGCCGGATAAAGAAGACGCGGCCCGGCACGGCCTTCTCGCTCAGTTTGCCAGGTTGCGAGCCGAGCCTGTCACGCCTGACGAGTTGGAACGCAGCAAAAATTACCTAGTCGGATCGCACGCGATCGCGCGACAAAGTGGCGCAGCTGTGCTCGGCGAGCTCGTCGACGCATGGTTGTTAGGCGACGGTTTGTCCGAGCTGGAGTCGTATGAGTACTCGATCCGATCGGTAACCGCTGAGCAGATTCAGATCCTTGCTCAGCACTCATTCGATGCCGACCGCCGTGTCGAGGGGGCTGTCCGAGGTTCCGTGCTCGTTGGAGCGCATCCAGTGTCTACTGGTGCGTAGCTCCGCGCCGTAGCCGGCGTGAGTGACCACTTCTTGCAACGGGAAAACTCCCGGACCAACGATCGGAAATTGCGACCTCTCTCGGGAGACGATTCATGCCAGTCACAACAAAGATCCCCCGTGAACAGCTCGCCGAGTATTTCGAATCGTTCACCAAGCAATACATCCGCGCCGACTCCGCACCGGAGGGTATTGATGTCGAGATCGTCTCACCTGACCTCGGGCATCAGCAGCTCGTCCGCGGGGCCCGTCTCGAGGGCATTACGTATGACATCCAGTCGGACGCACTGGAAATCGCGCTGGATACGGGTGGTCACCGCGTAAACAAGCCTCGCGAAGTGTGGGCGATGATGGAGCCTAACGGGTTTCCCAAGAGCCTCGAGGTCATCCGTGCCGACGGAACTCGCGAGCTCATCTCTGTGAAACGAGTGGTCGAGCGGCGCTTGCCGCCGGCGGAGGAGGCGCACTAAGCGCTCCGGGAGCTGCCCAGTACCGCGAAACGGCGCCCTGTTATGCGGCGCCGTTCGTTATTCCAGGCCGGTATGAGCTAGTTGATCTCGGGTCGCACGATCTTGCCGACGAACAACACGGTTCCGGACAGCCGCTCGCGGATGGCGAAGAGATAGGGCCGGTCGATGCGGACATCACATGTTAGGCAGACACTCGTGACGCCGATACCGATCGTGGTCACCGCCGCCGCTTCTGGACCTTCTTCATTCACGTCGACATAACTGTCATGTTGCACTTTGGTGACGTAGAGATCTCCCGGTCGCGCGCCGCGCGCCAGCTTGCTGAAGTCGGCAACGCGGGCGTTCTGCATGTCCCGCATACCCAGCAGACCGAGCTCGGGAAGGATACCTGCCTTCCAGGACAACCGCAGTTTGGGCAGGTACAGTCCGACATTCGCGCTCTGCACGGCCGCTTCCGCCTGGCGCCACGTGTTAGGCGTTAGGCGAGCGATCAGGGCATTCACGTCGCTCGTGCTGTCCGGGAGCAGGATCGTCATCGTGAACGCGTCGCCGCCGTACGGCAGGTCGACTACCGTTGCGCCCGGAATCGTTCCTCTCCGCACGTTGCCTTTGCGGTACATCGTGGGGACGTTGATCGACTGGCCGGACAAAAGCTTGAACGGGCGCGCGGCGGTTTCTTTGGGGTCGAACGCAATGCGCCAGTCTCCTTTGAAGTAGATCGCGTTCATGAGGAACATCACCTCGTTGTCCGCGATCTGGTCGAGCACCTGTTTGATCTTGCCGGCTGTTTGATCCGACGCCCATGCATTTATCGTCGTCACCGCGCTCGGCGAGCTGAAATCGAGCACCTGCGCCTCGGCGCCGAAGTATTGCCTGACGGTTGTGAGGAACGCGGTCTCGACCGCGGGCGCGAACTGCTGATCGGTCCAGATCGAGTTTGCGATCTTGAACGCGACGTGATCGTCCAGGTCCAGCAACAGCTCGAT
>DATFBW010000037.1:0-3277 GCA_035253645.1 Gemmatimonadaceae bacterium
TCCTTTTGTCATGCGACGCCTCGTTTTCATTCTCGGCCCTGCCGCAGGTCTACTGGCTTGCACGCAGCCACGTGAGCCGGCCACGGCCGATTCCGTTGCGCTGCCACCCGTCCCCGAAACGCCATGGTCTAGCCGTGGCCCGTCTCCGGCAGCGGTGGTGGCGGATATGATGGTAACGAGAGTCGACGCTCCGGCCGACTCGGTGCAGTTCACCTCGATCTATGAAAAACCCCTCAACGACACCCTCACCCTGTCAGCAGCTATCAGATGGCGTGTGGAGCACGAGCTTGAATTGCGTGTCAGCCTGATCCCCCGGCAAATGCCCCAGCGAGGGACGATCGTTGCGCAACTGTACGACTATCACGTGGAGAGGTATCAGATCCTCCGTGCGGATGACAGTTCGGTCGTAATCGGGCGGAATGCACATTCTACTGTAATGCCAACACACAAGCTGTTTCTCCATCCACAGGGCAAGTGGCTGGTCAAGTACATTGAATACGAACCGCATATTGGCCTGCGAGCAGTAGATGATGGGGAGGTAGGGCGCCTCCTCGACGTTTCCCCTGAGGTCGTCGAGCAGCTCAAGAAGCCGTGGGAGGCAAAACGCCGCATACCTGCAGAGCTGCGGAGGCATCCCATGCGCCAGTCCACTTACGATGAGTTTGCCCAGGCACGTCCTCGCCGTGTGGCTGACGGGTACGGGAGCAACACCGTTCTGGAAGAGGAGCCCGGGCCGTACCAGATCGCGGGCTCACGAATCTGGTTCGGCAAGGTCTTCTACGATGGCGAGGGTCGCTCCGGAGTCGGGGGGCTGGGCTACTTCGATACCACGACAACGCAGTACGGCTTTCTCCAGGTTTCGGGACTGGCCGACTGGTCCGTCTCAGCGATTCTTGTCGAGGAAGACGCCGCCTGGATCGGACTGGTCGACCAGGGCGAAGGAGAGGACAATGCCGGCGGACTCATTCGCTACGACTTCAAGTCCGGCACCAGCCGTACGCTCCCCATCGAGGAAGTGGTCCATCACATTGTTCGCTGGAAGGATCGGCTATATGTCGCCACCAAAAATGGGGCGTACCTCGTGCAGGAAAACCGGCTGGTAAAGCGCTATCGAGTGGAACCCGATATCGCCAATCGGTTCGTCATCGTGACCGAGAATCTCCCGGCCGACCAGTAGTTAGAGGGACGGTTCGTCGTCGCGAGATGGCGCTCGACGTAGAAGCCGCTATCGGGGATCTTGGGCGACACGACCGCGAGCCTCGTTCTTCCAGAAGCCAATGAATTCGCGGATCGAGCCAGCGAAGCGGCTGTCCGACATTGGCTATTGCTTACCTCAGTTGGTGTAGGATCTCGTGCGTGCCCAAGGAGTGCGGCGACGTCACTCGCACCGAGGGTCCCCGTTCTTGTGGCGGTAAGAGGACCGCGTGCGCTCCAGAGCTCGCGCATTGGAATCTGCGTCACGATACGCTGATCAGACTTCATAGGTCGTCGTCGGTATAACGCCGCGTTCACCTGCAGGCGGCTTCTCAAAGGCGCGCGCTAGCGCGCCGCTGCTGTTGAACTTGAAGGCGATCAAACGTGATGGCTACCTTAGACATCGCGCCTGACAGGTGCAACAGCTAGTTATGCCGCAGGCGCGCGGAACTTCGCCAGGTATTGTCGGACATCATAGCAGCTTTTTGACCGCCACGCCGCTGCCATACTTCGGATTCCAACCGGTGACGCGAAATGACCACCCGCAGCACACCGCGTATTCAGGCGAATGCTCACGCGAGATGACGCGTGCGGCGGCTCGCGCATCGAGCTCCAAGCGGCCAAGAGAACGCATCTCCATTTTTTGGAGGTGAGATTGTCTGGGCACGCACAACATTGCGCGGTGATCTGAGTTCGCCCCGGCGTGGGCATATAGCTTCGCTGTCACGACGTCGTCCAACGTTGGTTCGTGCGCGGGATGAACGGTGAGAGACGATGTGGCGCACCAGGGCAGCCAATCGAACACTCGGCCGCGCGCGACGATCAACATCGCACCCCAACCGTTGGGCACGAACCCGGTCTGTTGCCAATTGCGAGCCCAGGGGTTGAAGCCGCGTCCGTTCATGGTGGGGAACGCAAAGGCCTCTCCCACCTCAACGCCAAACGCTGGCGGTGTCGTCGCCTTCGGACGCGGACGGGTCGGACGCGGAAAGCGGAGACGTTGGCCCAACGCGCTGAGCATTTTGGAGCGCTTCTTCAGGTCGCTGGGGCCTGCGCCTCGACGTTCGAGGTCGCGGAGGTCGGCATTGGTGTCGATGGCGGCAAGCGCCCGTTTAATGGCGCTGGGGCATGCAATGCCGCGGCGCTCAAACTGATCGGCGACTACAAGCCAAAACGCCGGGCCCCCGTCATCGTCGAGGCTCACCGGCTCGCCATGATGCTCAACGAGAATCTCGAGGAGACGTTCGCCGTTGACTGGAAGTTTGGCCAATAGCCCGATCGTGTTTCGTAGATCGGCGGCCGTATCATCCTGATAGAGACCTACACCCCAATCTCCCATCTGATCTCCAGCTGCTCACGGCTTCCGTCGCTGATGCGTGCCGCTCGTACGCAGTTGTAGCCCGCATACCACTCTGGAGCGAGGAGCAGTGTTGGGGCCAGCGGGCACCTCGCTAATGACGACTGTCTGCACGAAAAAGTAGCGAGATTTGGACGCGTCACGTGGCAGTGGGGAGGGAACGCCAAAGGACACCAATGCAGGCTGCGGCATAACGCTGCGTTCACCTGCAGGCGACTTCTAAAAGGCGCGCGGCAGCGCGCCCGGTGTTGCTCTTAAAGGGCGATCAAACGCGATGAATACCTTAGACGTCGCGCCTGACAGGTGCAACAGCTAGTTATGCCGCAGGCGAAGTGCAGTTTTCGCTCGCGTGTCTTCGCGTCGCCTATTGGTCTATCAAACGCCACAGATCTAAGACCGTCAAGACGACACCAAGGAGAACGGGCACCGCCAGAAACTTTGTCCAGTGATCATTGCGGAGGAACATGGGTCCACCGCGCCGTCGGCCAGGCGTTAGGGCCCACCATCCGCCCACTGCAAGACCTATGTCGAGTGCTAAGCGGACGGCTGGTTGCGGGCGGAGACCGAGAGCAAGCACAAGCCACCCGGCGGTGATGGCGCCCACTCGCCACCCGGCTGAAGCGTGTGCGGCTTCGGGATGTGGGGAATCACCCAGATCGAGGGACATTCTCGGAATGAAGAGATGCATGCTGCGGCATAACGCTGCGTTCACCTGCAGGCGGTCTT
>DATFBW010000038.1:0-8844 GCA_035253645.1 Gemmatimonadaceae bacterium
CACCCGGCCGGCGCCAGTGCGCGTCGACACGGCGACAGACACACCGCGTTGCACCGCCCGGCGTACGGCGCGCTGCTGAGAGGGCGGTATCCCGCCACGGCCAACACCTGCAATGACGAGACCCCGCGCTCCCGCCGCAACCGCCGCATCGACAAGCACGCTGTCGGATGCGACGTGTGCATAAAGCACATCGACACGCGGCAGCTCGGAGATCGCTGTCAGATCGAACACCGCCGTACATGCCCGTCCACCCGGCGCACGGAGGATCGCCACGGAATCGGGGTCCGTCACGCCGATGGGCCCAGCGTTAGGTGCCGTGAACGCGTACATGCGCGATGCTTCCGTTTTGGTGGCGTCGCGCGCGCGAAAGATCTCATCGTTCATGAGAATCAACACGCCGTGACCGCGGGCTTGCCGTGCGGCAGCTACGCGCACCGCGTTCAGCAAGTTCGCAGGACCATCCGCGCCGACCGCGTCGGCCTGCCGCATCGCTCCGGTAAGAACGATCGGCGCGCACGTGGGGACGGTCAGCTCGAGGAAAAACGCCGTCTCCTCCATGGTGTCGGTGCCGTGCGTGATGACGATTCCGGCTGGTGCGTCCGGTCCCTTTGTAATCGCGAGAATGCGCGCGGCCAGGTTGCGCCAGTGCTCGTGTGTGATGGCCCCCGACGCGATGTTGCTGAACTGCTCGAACGTCACCTCCGCGGTGCTTGTCATGCCGGGAATTGCCGTCACGAGCTCTTCGATTGTCCGCCGGGCGTTGCCACCGAGGTTGGATATCGTGCCACCGGTGCCGATGATGTGCACGCGCGGCTTGCTTTGCGCGTGAGCGGATACCGCGACAGCCGTTAGGCACATCGCGGTGACAGCTCGCCGTAGCATCAGACCGCCGAGGTGGCGCCGACAGCCGCGAGACGCGGAACGAGCGCCTCGTACAACGACATCGTGATGCGCCCCGGCTGACCGTCCCCCACAGGTAACCCGTTGAGCGATACGATGGGCATCACGTCGCTGGTTGTGCCCGTGATGAAGAGCTCTTCCAGCCGCGGCAGCTCGTGGGTGAAGATCGGCATCTGCCTAACGGCGATCCCCAGCTCGGCCGCCAGCTCGAGGGTTACCTCACGGGTGATTCCCGAGAGGATGTAGTTCGAATCGGGATACGTGCGCAACTCGCCATCGATCACGCCGAAGACGTTTGTGTGCGATCCTTCGGTGACGGCACCGTCGCGCACGAAGATCGCCTCGATGGCCCCATGATCGACGGCGTGCTGTTTCGCCAGGACGCTGGGGATGAGGTTGAGCGATTTGATGTCGCCGCGCGCCCAGCGAAAATCGGGAAACGTGACCGCCGTGCCTCCTTTTGCACGGACGTCGTGCGGCGGGGTGAACTTGCTCGCCGAGAGGAAGATTGTGCACGGCGTCCCGGGTGGCGGGAAATGGTGCGTGCGCGGCGCGGCCCCACGCGTGATTTCCAGGTAGACGGCAGCCTCACCGTCCACCAAATCGTTGTCGCGCAGCAAGCGCAGCGAAATCGATTCCAGCTCGTCGCCGGTGATCGAGGGCGTTAGGCGCATCTCGCGCAGTCCCCGCTCGAGGCGCTTGAGGTGGCGGCTCCATTCGAACAACCGGCCGCCGATCGCCCGCGTTACTTCGTAAACGCCATCACCGAAAAAGAAGGCGCGCTCGTCGACCGACAGCTTGGCCTCGGAGCGCGGGAGAAACTGCCCGTTGAGATAAACGACCGACGACATGTTTCGCGAAGCTCCAGAAGGGATTCTGGAACTTTGCTCACGCGCTCAACGCGTCAAGGCGAAAAACGAACCAAAGCTGTCGGCTACCAGCTGACAGCTTTAGTTGGTTTTATCTCTTGCTGAGTATTTCCTCGATCAGGTCCAGGGCGCGGGGATCTCGTGATTGGCCGAGCCAGAACAGCGCGTTCTTTTTCAACTTGGGATCGCGGCTCGTCCGCACAATCCGGATCAACGCGGGGACGCCTTCGTCTCTCGGACGTTGCGAGAGCGCGAAGATGGCCGACTCGCGCACGTCGCGTTCCATGCGATCGTCCTCCGCGACATCACTCAAGCTCCCCGTGATGCGCTCGCCCGCCATCTGCCCCAGCCAAAAGATCGCGGCCTTGCGTACTTCCTGATGCCGGCCGTCGTCGCGCGCAATGCGCAGGAGCGCCGGCCACACTTCGACTTCATCGATGATGCTCAGTGGCGTGATCGCTTCCTTTGCCACGGCGGAGCGCTCGTTCCGCGCAAGATCGAGTAGATAATCCGCGGCTTGCTGATTCGGTACGTGCCCCAGGTCGGTGACGTTAGGCCGTGACCGCCAGCGCCCGCCAACGTAGAAGCGGACCTTCATCGTTTCGCCGTTCGCGCGGTCGATCACGAGCCGTCCGGGGCCGCGGGTGCATTCATTGGGCCACTCGACGTCGCGCGCGGACGACCGGCCCCAATCACCACGGTCGGTACGCCAGTTGTCGCCCCGCGACCAGCCATTCCCCCATCCGCAGATGTCCGGCAGGACATCGAACGTCATACGGACCTCGCCATCGTCGACCGCGGCGACGCGGCGCGCGACGCTTTGTGCCTGGGCGGCATCGCCTAACGCGATGCCCAGCAGAAACAAGCCTATCGTGTATCTCATTTTCCAATCAGCTCCGCCAGGAAGTCGGCCACGCGTGGATCGCGGCTCTGTCCCAGCCAGAAAATGGCCTTCTTGCGCATCTCGCGGTCGCGATCGGAGCGCGCGATGCTCATGAGCTTGTCGACAGCTTCGCGCGAGTTGCGCTGCGAGAAGCCGAAGATCAGCTGCTCTTTGATCTCCTGTTCGGTCGTGCGGTCATACATCGTGGCGAGCCGGTCGAACGGAACGCTCTTGTTCTGCGCTGCCCAAAAGAGCGCCTGCTTGCGAATCTCGATCGTCTCGCCCTGGTCCATGGCGATGTCGATGAGCCACTGATCGCTGCCGGTCCCGCGCTGCTGAGAGAGCGAGAAGATGATCTTGTCCTTGAGCTCGTGAGAGCGCACACGTTTGAACAGGTCGCGCAAGAAGTCGCCATTTTCACGCGAGTTGCGTTGGCCTATCCAGAAGATGGCTTCGCTCCGGATCTCTTCAGGTGTGCCATCACTCGCCGCGAGTTCGCGCAACGCGGCCTGTCCTTCCCCACCGCCTAACTGCGAAAGCGAGAACACTGCGTTTTTCTGTAACTCGCGCGATGCGCTGCGGACAAGGTCGCGCAGCACGCCAGGCACGCGTGAATCGTGCGTCTGCGAGAGCCAGAACACAGCCTGCTTGCGCACTTCTTGATCCGGGTCCTCACGGATCGCCTTGATCAGGATGTCCGCGGAGCGCGTCGAACGCTTCTGGGAGATGAGGAAGACCGCCTTGCGACGCAACACGTGGTCGCACGACCCGCGGCGCTGCATGATGTTCTCGAGCACGGGAAGGGCGCGCTCCGAATCCATGTTCAGCAGCGCATTGAGCGCCATGATCCGATCGTCATTTTCGTCGTCCGGATCTGGACAGCGCCCCTGCGGGACTTGGCCCGAGCCCCTCCCACTCCCACTGCCCGAGCCTTGTCCGGGTTGCGTCGCCCTATCCGTCACCTCGGCGGCGCACTCCTCGTCGCCGCGTTGGGCCAACTCGCCGCATACTCGTGTGCGCAGCGATCTCGCGTCCGCCGGATGCGTATCCGGGTAACGAGCCACCAAGCGATCGAGCACAGTACGCGCACTCCGCAGGTTGCTCGTACCGCCAAGCCGCATCAGCGCGAACGCCTGGAAGTACATCGCCTGCGGTGCCCGTTCCGACCGTGGATACTTGCGTGACACTTCTGCGAACATGTCCGCTGCCTGACGATAGTCATCGCGATCCAGCGCACGTTGTGCCAACCGGAAGAGAGAATCGGCAGGGTCCTGGTCGTCGTCGAACTGGAACGACTCGTCAGGCAGGTTCTTCAAGCGATCGAGCTTCGACAGTTCGCTGCCCAGCTCAGCGAGCCCGGAATGATCCAGCGCAGAGAGACCGCGCAGACCTTCGAGCCCCTGAAGGCTGGAGAGCCCGTCGAGGCCTTTGAGTCCCTTGAGGCTTTTGAGTCCCTGAAGTCCTTTAAGTCCCTGCAAACCTTCAAGCCCGCGGAGACCTTCGAGTCCGCGAAGGTCGGCCAGGCCGCTGAGCTCGGGCATCCTGCCAATTTGTTGTGCCGCAGTAATTGCCGGCGCGGTGCCGAGTGCGAGAACGAGAAGTGCTATGGTGCGCATTGTCTGTGCTTCCTTATGACCGCGCGGGTGGCGCCCCGGCAGGGACATTCGCCCGCAGTCGCGTCAGTAATTGATCTTGATGAGTTTTATCGAGCAGAGGCCGGTTGCTGTCGTCGCGTGCGCCTTCGAGCTCCACCATTTGAACGAGCAGGAGCTCGAGGTCTTCCAGCAAGGTCCGGCGCGGGACGTCGTTGCCGGCGGGTGAATCGAGGAGCAAGCGCGTGTCGGTGAGAAGATCGCGCGCCCAGCGCCGGATCACGCTGTCGCCCTGCGTATTCGCTGACAGCCGCACCGCCGTCACGAACGCCTCGGCACTCGTTAGGTGTCTGGTGGTGGCAACATCATAGGCTTGCGGGCTATCCGGGGCCGAGGTGACGCCGCTGTCGACCTGCGGACCGCCGTCGCTGAGGCGACCGATCCCGATACCCACGGCCAGGACCACCCCGGCCGCCGCCGCCAACCAGATACGAGATGCCAAGAACCGGGAGCGAGGAGCGGGGAGCGAGGAGCGGGCAACTGCAATGCGCTGCCACATCTCTTCGCGCGGGATCTGCGCGTTAGGCGGTGGCGCGTTGTAATCGGCGCTGGTGTCGTGCAGCCAGGCGTCGAACCGTTCGTCGTTGTGCGTCATGCGGACCATGCCCCCGCGAGGTCCGCCAGCCGCTCGCGCAACCGGGCCCGGGCCCGGAAGAGCTGCGCCTTGGACGTCCCCGCTTCGATGCCTAACGCGGCACCGATCTCTTCGTGCGTGAATCCTTCCAGATCGTGCATCAGAAACACCGTGCGATACCCCGTTGGTAACTTGTCGATCGCCTCGTACAGCCGTTGCCGCAAGACCGGGTCGCTGCGCGGCCGATCGCCGCCTAACGATTCCGCGTGCTCCAACTGCACCTCCCGCCGGAGCCGGCGCACCTTGCGCAGGCCGTTCAGCGCCACCGACACCGCAATGGCGTGCAACCAGGTCGAGAGCGCCGAATCCCCGCGGAACGTGGCCAGCCGTTCAAAAGCCCGGACGAACGTGTCCTGCGTGAATTCCCGTGCAAGCTCAGCATCCCCTGCCAGTCGGTAGGTCAGGCGGTACACACGATCCACGTGCGTGTCGTAAAGCGCGCGTTCCGCGGCCGGGTCCCCGGCCTGCGCGCGAGTCAGCAGCTCACGTTCTTCCAATGACCCCTCATGGCCGCCGGCTCACGCTCCGCCAGCGTTCTCGGCTAACCATTCCGACACGACCTTTCGAAAAACGGTTTCGTCCAAAGGCAGGGCCATGGGCACAAAAAAAAGGGGCCCCGAAGGGCCCCTTTGTCCAGCGGAGAACGGCTATCAGTCTGGGCAGTGCCCCGGGCCGATGACGCCGTTGTTGAAGTTATCCAACGTCGTCGCCCAACCGAGGAGCTGCGTACGTGTGGGCTCGCCTGGATCGGGAATGCCAGCCGCCGCGCCTGTGAAGTACGCCGCCGCACCGGCAATCGCGGCGTCAACGGACGCGGTACCTGACGGGTTGCCACCCGTGTTGAGCACGGCCGCTATGTACTGGTGCGCGAGAATGAGATACGCGTTTCCTTTGGGCGGCGTGTTGAGAATGGTGATCATGCTCGCGCCCGAGTTGAAGAACGTCGCGCCTTCATTCCACAGCTCGGTGTGGTTCTTCCAGAAGCCCTGCGTGCGCGTGCAGAAGGAGGGAGGCGGCGTATGCGTGTTCGTGAACGTGAACACGACGCCCCAGTCGTGCGACAACCGGGCCGACGCGTTAGGCGCATTGACCACCGGCTGGAACGTGACCGAAGGGTTGCCGATGTTCGACTCGATCAAGATCGCCGGGTTGAGCGTCCAGTTGGCCGGCACCGTTTCCGTCACGCTGATGTTATGGAAAAACTGCTGTCCGGGCGTTACCGGGAAGCTGGCCACCTGCACGCATGTCCCTAGCGCTACCACGTGGTTCGTAGCTGCTCCACCATCGATCGACACCGCGAACGTGAAGTTCGTCGCGGGGCCCGTGCCGTCCTTACAAACCCAGCCTTCTCCTTCCAGCGTCTGATCCAGGGTGGGCTTGCCAGTCACTGCAAACAGCGGCTGGTCGCTGACCGGCGTCATCACGCTCGTCGGTGAATCGGTACAGGCGACCGCGAGCAGCGCTACCAGCCCTAGGCTGATGTGGCTGCGGCACATCACATCCGTGCATCTCATTGTGGGTTTCCCCTCCCAATATGTAACAGAAATTGGCCTCATCCCCGCTTCGGTAGCTTGGCAATCTCGAGGTGGGAACTGCCTGAGATTCCGAGCGTTGCGTGGCCGGTCTCGCGACCGGGCGCCTTTTCGGTGGGTATTTCGTGCCGGTGAATGCCCGCGGACTGTGCATTAGAAGTGCCAAAGTATCACGGCATTTTACGGTCACGCGGAATTCCCTTCCGGTCTGCATCCAGCCGTGAAGATTGGGGCCGATGTCAGCACCGGTTGAACCCGCTCCAACAGCCTCAGCAGAACGTTTGACGTCTCTGGCGAAGTGGGGGGCAGTTCTCCTCACGCTGGTGGTGATCCTGCTTTCACCCCGACCGGACGGCATCACCGAACCGTCGTGGCGTCTGTTCGCGATCTTCGCCGCGACCATTGTCGGCCTTATCGTTAGGCCCATCGCGTCCGGCGCCGTCGTTCTGCTCGGCGTCGTCGCTGTCGCGCTCACGGGGACGCTGCCGCCGGCGGAGGCGTTGCGCGGTTACGCCGATCCGATCGTCTGGCTCGTGCTCTGCGCATTCTTCATGTCACGCGCTGTGCTCAAAACGGGCCTCGGCCGCCGCATCGCCTATCTCTTCATCCGCGCGTTAGGCAGGCGCTCGATCGGACTGGCATACGCGCTGGTGTCGACGGACACGCTGCTCGCATCGATCGTCCCTTCGAATGCGGCGCGCGCGGGCGGTGTGGTCTTCCCCGTCGCGCGCAGTCTGGCCGAAGCCTACAACTCCACGCCCGGCTCGACGGCGGCCCGTCTCGGGTCGTACCTCATGGTCACGGTCTATCAGTGCGACGTCATCGCGTGCTCCATGTGGCTGACCGGACAAGCTTCCAACGTGCTCATTGCGCGTCTCGCGCTGGAAACGACCGGCGTCGACATCAACTATCTGATGTGGATCCAGGGCGCCATCGTGCCCGGGCTGCTCGCGCTGTTGATCGTCCCCTGGTTGCTCTTCCGCCTGTATCCACCGGAAATCACGCATACGCCGCACGCCACCGAGTTGGCGCAGGCAGAGCTGGCGAAGATGGGGCCGATGTCCCGCAACGAAAGCCTAACGCTGGCTGTGTTCCTCCTCGTTGCCGGGATGTGGATTACCACGGCTTGGCATCACGTGAACTACGCGATCGTTGCTCTGGTCGGCTTCAGCGCGCTGCTCCTCTTGCAAGTGTTGACGTGGGACGATGTCCTGGGCGAGCGGAATGCGTGGGATGTTTTCATCTGGTATGGCGGCCTCGTACGCATGGCCGAGGCGTTAGGCGAGACTGGTATCACGAAAGCGTTCGCGGAGGCGACCGCTGGGTTCACAGCGGGCTGGGCGTGGCCGGCAGCGCTCGCCGCGTTGCTGCTCGTTTATTTCTACGCACACTACGGTTTTGCGAGCATCACCGCGCACGCTACCGCGATGTACGTTCCGTTTCTCGTCGTGATCATGGGGGCCGGCGCGCCGACGGTGCTCGCGGTATTATTGCTCGCGTACTTCTCCAACCTCTGCGCTGCGTTAACGCACTACGGCACAACCCCCGCGCCGATCTACTTTGGAGCGCGCTACAACACGCAGCGCGCGTGGTGGCGACTCGGCTTCATCGCATCGCTCGTCACCATCACGATATTCAGTACAATTGGAGTGGGGTGGTGGAAAATTTTGGGGTGGTGGTAGCTACAACAAAAGCTGTCGGCTGGCAGCCGTAAGCTGACAGCTGACAGCTGTGACAGCGTCATCAACAAACGGCTGAATTGCCTAGTCATGACCAGCACCCGTTTCCGCGGTATCCGCTCGGGATTGGCCACACCGCCGCTCGAGATCAGCACCCTCGAGACGCCCGCGCCCCTCGTCGATCTCGACAAACTCGCGCAGAACCTCGATCGCATGGCGGCGTACGCCGCGTTGCACGGCCTGGCGCTGCGTCCACACGTCAAAACGCACAAGTCGCCGCGCATAGCGGCCGAGCAGATGCGACTGGGAGCGGTGGGCCTAACGTGTGCCACGCCGCGTGAGGCGGAAGTGATGAGTGATGTCGCGCGTGACGTTCTCGTGGCGTATCCGATCATTGGCCCGGCCAAACTCGCGCGGCTGGTCAGCTTGCCGCAGAGCGTTCATCTGACAGTCGCTGTCGATTCGCTCGAGGCGATCGATCAGCTCGCCGAGGCTGCACGGGAAGGCGGGCGCGAAGTCGACGTCTACGTCGAGCTGGATCTCGGGATGCATCGCGTCGGCGTGCCTAACGTGGAGCAGGCTATTGTGCTGGCGCGGCGCGTGCGCGAGAAGTCGCGCCTCCGGTATGCCGGAATCACATTTTATCCGGGGCACATCCGCAGCCACGTGACTGAGCAGGATGCTGACCTCGCCAA
>DATFBW010000039.1:0-4028 GCA_035253645.1 Gemmatimonadaceae bacterium
GCGGCGATGACCCGCG
The DNA here is from genome assembly GCA_035253645.1 of Gemmatimonadaceae bacterium. GTDB lineage: Bacteria > Gemmatimonadota > Gemmatimonadetes > Gemmatimonadales > Gemmatimonadaceae > DASYRX01. Next base: position 17 of record DATFBW010000039.1, read on the forward strand.
ACGCTGCGCTCGCCTTCACGTAAAGCGGAGACGACGTTGTGATAGGGTGTGCGGAGCGCCGGCACGAGCCCCGACGCCAGGCTGGTGACGAGCGCCGTGCCTAACGTGACGAGCAGCACCCAGCCATCGACCTGGGCTTCCGCCAGGCGTGGTATGCCGCCGGGGTTGAAGCTGCGCAGCATGCGCACGACGCCGAAAGCGAGCGCCAGACCCACCACGGCACCCAGAAATCCCAGGACAACGGATTCCGCGAGCGCCAGCTGCACCACTCTGCCGCGCGAAGCGCCTAACGCGGCTCGCAGGGCACGTTCGCGGCCATGGGTCGTCGACCGCGCGAGCAGCATGTTGGCCAGATTCACGCAGGCGATCAGCAGGAGGAAACCGACGGCGCCGACGAGAACCCAGAGGGCGCGGCGCAGGGTATCGCTTGCCACCCACCTGTCGCTGGTGTTGAGTCGAATTCCCATCCCTTTCGCTTCCGGATATTGCGCCGCGAGCGCCGAAGCGATGCGCTGCATGTCCGAATGCGCCGCCTCGAGAGTAACACCAGGGGCGAGGCGTGCGATGACAGGAAGCTCCCAACTAGTGCGATTGAGCTCCGCCGGACGGATGAATGGAATGAAGATGTCTGCCGCATCGAGCCAGGGCGTTCCCGGTGGAAGCACGCCGATCACATGGTATGCTTCACGATCGAGCGTGATCGAGCGCCCAACGAGCGAGCGGTCCTGATTGAAACGTGAGGTCCAGATGGAGTGGCTGAGCACCGCGAGGCGTGCATCGCTCCCGCGCGCGTCTTCACCCTCGACGAACAGACGCCCGACTACCGGAGTGACACGGAGCGCGCGGAAAAAGCCGACCGTAGTCGCGGCGACGCTGAGGCGCGCAGGCTCCTTATCGCCGAGGTATGTCATCGAGGTCCAACGAATCGCTCCGATGGATTCGAAGGAGCGATTCATGTCGACAACGTCGTAGAAGTTGGCGTACGTGAAGGAGATGTCGAACATGTCACGTTCCGGGCGCGTTTCCAGAACATCCACGAGTCGCTCGGGCTCAGGGAACGGGAGCGGCCGCAGGAGCACCGACCGAACGACGCTGAAGATCGATGCGCTGGCACCGATACCTAACGCCAGAGTGAGAACTGCGATCGCTGTGAATCCTCGGTTCCGGAACGTGGACCGCGCCGCATGGCGCAGGTCGGACAGTATCGAACGCATCCGTTTCTCCCGTGGTGGGTCGCTGGCGTAGCGTGGCGCTGGCGAGGCGAGTGAGCCTCCCAACGTGTTGGCGAGTCGTATCCTCAAGGCGAAGAACGGCACTTGCCGCCAATACCAGGCGTCAGCGGCGGCCGGTCCAAGGCTCGTTAGGCGCGCATTGTAGAGATCGGCGAGGTCGTCGAGTGCCTCTTCCCTGACGTCGGCCGGGAGCATGACTCCGAGGAGTCTCGTGGCGAGTCGCGGCGGGGTGTTCACGTCGTCTCCCGCGCCGGACTGCTGCTCCACAACCGCTCCAATGTCCTGCGTGCTTCACGCAGCTTCGCGGAGCCGGCCGCCGTCAGCTCGAAGACGCGGCGCCCGCGTCCGCCCTCTCCCGGTCGTGGCTCTCGTTTCGACGAGCGTGTGAGGCCACGCTGCTCGAGGCGTCTCAAGGCGATGAACACTGCCGCCGGCGACACCGTGCGGCCGGTCGCTGATTGCAACGCTTCGACGACCGGCGCACCATGCGCGCGGCCCCCTACACTGAGAAGGGCGAGGAGGACGTAATGCTCAAACTCGCCTAGGGCACGATTCGGCATCAGACTCCAGGGCAAACATACACTGGTAGTATGACAACGACTTCGTGCGGGTGGTTGCGTGGGACGATCAGGTGCGAGGTGCGGTGCGAGCTGCGACGGGGTGCGAGGCCAACCTCGAACCTCGAACCTCGAACCTCACACCTATACCGCTATCGCTTGCTCCACGGTCGGCTCCTCAACCGCCCACTCGTTGCCGCACTTCACGCATTTGCGATAACTGCCGCGCGTTTTGTTGGACTTGGCCTCAGCGCCGACGTAGCCGCAATCGGGGCACGTCTCGGGGACAGGGCGATCCCACACCACGAAGTCGCAGTTGGGATAGTTGGAGCAACCGTAGAACGGCTTGCCGCGCTTCTTGGACCGGCGCTCCTCGATTTCGCCGCCGTCACGGGGACACCGGACGCCGGTTGGCATGGAACGGGTCCCGCGGCACTTGGGGAACTTGCTGCAGCCGAGGAAGTCTCCCGAACGGCCGTGCCTAACGACCATGGGGTTGCCGCACAGGTGGCACTTGTACGGGGTCAGCTCCGCCGGCTTGCGCTCACCTTTGATGGGGCGCGTATAGTCACAGTTCTTGGGGTGGTTCTCGCACGCGACGAACGGACCGAAGAACCCACCCTTTGCCATCAGCTTGCCGCCGCACTTGGGACAACGTTCGGACGCAAGCGCGCTGAGGTCGTGAGCCTCTGCGATGAGCTCCGTGAGATCGACCTCGTTGAGCGCGAACTCGAACGGTGTGTAGAAGTCCTTGAGCACACGCTGCCACGTGAGCTTCCCTTCTTCGATCTTGTCGAGCTCGTACTCCATCTCCGACGTGAAGCCCACGTTGAAGATGTCGGGGAACTGCTTGACCATGACCCGCTCGACGCTGTCGCCTAACGGAGTCGGGAAGAAGCGCCGTTGCTGCAGCTCGACGTACCGGCGATCCGTCAACGTAGAAATGATCTGCGCATATGTGGACGGGCGCCCAATACCCAGCTTCTCGAGCTCCTTCACAAGGCTCGCTTCGGAGAAGCGCGGAGGCGGCTCCGTGAAGTGCTGCGCGGGAAGCAGCTCGCGCATCGGGATGCGTTCGCCCAGCTCCACTTCGGGCAGCGCCTGCTCGTCTTCGAGAGCGCGACCCTCGCCCTCTTCCCGCGCCTCACGATAGAGCGCGAGGAAGCCGGGGAACTTGATGACGCTCCCGGTCGAGCGGAAATGGAATCGCTCGCCGGCTCCTTGCCCCGCATCCTGCGTGAGCACGAAGTCGAGGGTTGTCGTGTCGAAGATGGCGTTCGCCATCTGCGACGCCATGAAGCGTTGCCAGATGAGTTGATAAAGCTTGTAATGCTCTTCCTTCAGGTAGCGTTTGACGTCGTCGGGGCGACGCGATGGATCGGCCGGACGGATCGCCTCGTGAGCGTCCTGCGTGTTTGTAGCACGCTGATCGGCCCCGTAAAGTCGCGGCGCGCTCGGCACATAATCGTCGCCGAACTCGCGGCGCAACATGTCACGCGCTTGCATCGCAGCGCTTTCTGCCACACGCGTCGAGTCCGTTCTCATGTACGTAATGAGACCGACCGCGCCTTCGCTGCCTAACTCGATACCTTCATACAGCTGCTGAGCCAGACGCATCGTCCGCTTGGATCCAAAGCCGAGCTTCTTGGCTGCTTCTTGCTGTATGGTGCTCGTGGTAAATGGAGGCGACGGGTTTTTGCGTCGCTCGCGGCGCTTGACATTGGTGACTGGGAATACGGCGAGGTCTGACGTCTGAGGTCTGAGGTCTGAGGCGAGCTTTTCAGCGATGCGCTTGACGTCGCGCACGACGGCCTGGGCCGCTGCCTCGTTATGCAGGTCGACCTTCTTTTCGTCGATCTCGTGCAGCCTGGCCTCGAACGATTGCCCGTCCTTTTCGAGACGCGCGCGGATGCTCCAGTACTCCTGGGGCTTGAAGGCCTTGATCTCGCGTTCGCGCTCGACGAGCAAACGCAGGGCGACTGTCTGAACGCGTCCCGCGGAGAGGCCTTTCTTGACGGTGCGCCAGAGCAGCGGACTCGCCTTGTAGCCCACGAGGCGATCGAGGATGCGCCGCGCCTGCTGCGCCTCCACGAGGTTCATATCGATGGGCCGCGGATTGTCCATCGCCTCGCGCACGGCGTCTTTGGTGATCTCACGGAACAACACGCGCCTAACGGGCGGCAGGTTCGGTGACGCGGGCGTGCCGCGCTTGGGCCGCACGTA
>DATFBW010000040.1:0-4327 GCA_035253645.1 Gemmatimonadaceae bacterium
ATTGAGACTGCGTACGAAGAGGCCGGCGCCGACAAGCAGCACAACCGAAAGTGCTCCCTGCATAACGAGTAGCGCCGAGCGCATCCGCGACGCGCGATATGTTCCCTCCCGCGCCCCAGCTTTCATGGTGGTTGCAAGATCGGATCGCGTTGCCAGAAACGCCGGAGCGATGACGGTGAGCAGGGCAGCGGCTCCTGCACATGCTGCGGCAACGCCGATTGTACGCCAGTCGTTGCTTAGATTGAACGAGGATCCTTCAGGAAGCAGGAGCTGTCTGATGGCCACGCCTCCCCATTGCGCGAAGACGAGGGCAACGGCGCCTCCGAGGGTCGTCAACAGTATCCCCTCCATGAGGAATTGCGCCACGAGTCGCCGGCGGCTCACACCTAACGCGAGTCGCACGGCGATCTCGCGCCGGCGGCGCAGGGTGCGCGTCAGCATGAGGTTAGCAACATTCGCGCAGGCGATCAGGAGAACGATACCGGCGACGCCCATCACCCAGAGGAGCACGCGCGACTCGAGACCGCTGTCGGGCGCCGCCGCGCTGCGCAGTGCGCCAGGGACCGCGCGTGGCTTGGCGACCGAATCGGGGAGGACACGCGGGTTGCTCGCTCGCTGGGCGTTGCGGCTGCGCACGTAGGCACTCGTTAGGTCCGTCCCGGCAGCGGCCTCGGAGACGCCGGGCTTCCGCCGCACCAGCATCTCCACCCAGGACCAGTTGTACAGCGTGAAGTACGTGCTGCTGTTCGAACGGTCCATGTTCGCCGGTACTGTCGTGATCGGGATGAACAGCTCTGGCACGCGGCCGCTCACCGTGCCAACGAAACCCTTCGGCGCCACACCGATGATCGTGTATTGCAACGAGCCAACGTGCAGCTGCTCCCCGATCACGTCCCGCGCGCCGAACTCCGATTGCCAGAAGTCGTGGCTCAATACCGCGACGAGCGATCCAAGCGGTGTGACATCTTCTGAAGCGTCGAAGAACCTTCCCTTCGCCGGCGGCGCGTCGAAGAAGTCGAAGAATGATGCGCTCACGCCGGCCACTTTGCGCACGCGCGTGTCCTGCCCCGTGCCTACCGCGAGACGCCACTCGGAAACCGCGGCGTACTGCGCGAAGGAGCGCGTATCGCGCTGCAGATCCAGGAATCGTGTGTAGGGAATCGTCCCGGACGTTTGGCGACGACCGGCGCTCGTGATCTGGAGGAACACACTGTGCACTGCCCCGTGGTCGCGCATGTACGGGAAGGGGCGAAACATCAATCGGTCGATCACGGCGAACATGGCTGCGTTTGCACCAATCCCAAGACCTAACGTGAGGACGACGATCGCGGTAAATGCCGGCGAGCGCACGAGTCCGCGGATGGCGTAACGGAGATCCTGCAACGCGGCGTCGATGACAGGGAATCCCCAGTAGTCGCGACTGTCATCGCGCAAACGCCCGACGTTTCCCAACTGTCGCCGAGCGGCCGCGAGAGCGTCGGGGCGCGACAGCCCGTCATGCTCGAAGTCACGCGCGAGCAGCTCGATATGCGCCTGCAGCTCGTCTGCCAGCTCGCGTGCGAGGCGGCGGCGGCGAGTCCACGCCGTTAGGCGGAGCGCGACCTCGCGCAACCTCATGACTCAGCCCCGCGCAGAACACGTACGGTGGCGGCGACGGAACGCTCAAAGTCGGCTTCCTCCTGCCCGAGCTGCCGTTTGCCTGCGGCGGTCAGCCTGTAGTAGCGGGCCTTACGTCCAGTCGGCGAGAGTTTCCATGTCGCGGCCACCCAGCCCTTCACCTGCATCCGCTGGAGCGCCGGATAGAGCGACCCTTCTTCCACACTCAACGCTCCTTGCGAAAGGCGCTTGATGTGTTGCGCGATGGCGTATCCGTGGAAGGTGCCCACGGAAAGCGTCTTCAGGATCAGGAGGTCGAGTGTGCCGGCGAGGAGTGGGGCGTGCGATTCGCTCATAGTGCACCTATACTTGTCACGTCTATGTATAGGTCTGACACCTTGGACGCGCAATTGGTTGGCGCAGGAGAACGACCGTAGTCCGGCGCCGGCCGTACGCTTATGGAAGCGTGTCGCTGACCGGTTCAGAATGGCTCAGTAGCCGTTCTCTGATTCCTTGCAAAGTGTACCGTCCTTGCATAACGAGACGAGCCAGAAAGCCGGTAGCGTTCGCTACTGCGAATGAAATGCCGGAGAGGTTCCGATCAGGCGGCACTCCGGGAATGGGACGCGGCAAGCCCGACGCGCTCAGACGCAGATGATCGGGGTCGTCGTGCACGACAAGCTCGTCTCTGTTGATAGCGGGATCCCATAACACACCCACCGCCGCGGGAAGGCAGCCGGGATACATCCTCCGTCCCTCGTGCTCGGCGGCCGCCACGACGAGCGCACCGCGCTCGGCAGCGTAGCCGACGGCCTCCTCGAGCATGGGACGGCGCTCCTCGTTAGGCGTCCCGAGGCTGAGATTAATCAGGTGCGCATCGTGTTCCGCCGACCAGCGGATGGCGCGCGCCACCGTGTCCGCGGTCGTCGTTAGCTCGCGGTCGAAGATGCGCACGGCGATGAGCGACGCGTGAAACGCTTTCTCCCGGATCGCGGCAGCGACCGCTGTTCCATGGCCGTTCCGGTCGTGATAATCCGCCATGGCCCAGCCATCTCCACCCTCGATGACGCAGGCGCCGCTCGCGACCGGACCGATGTGCGGATGCGGGAACGCGATGCCACTGTCCACCACCGCGACGCGCACGCCCTTGCCACCGCTGCGCGCAAAGAGCGGGTGATCCAGCGTTAGGTGCAGCTCGCCCACTCGCGGTTACGAGGATGCGAAGACGTCGGCGAACGCGCTGCGTTCGTACATTGCGTCCGTCGCACCCTGCTCCACGATCCTGCCTCCCTGCAGGACCACGATGCGATCGGCGCGGCGCGCGAGCTCGAGGCGGTGCGTGATGATGATCGTCGTGCGATCGCGCATAGCGGCGTCGTACCCCGCCAGCACATGCGTTTCCGTCGCAGGATCCAGCGCGCTCGTGGCTTCATCGAGCACCAGTACGGCGGGATCGGCGAGCAGCGCGCGCGCAATCGCGACGCGCTGGCGTTCGCCCGCCGAGAGCGCTCGCCCACGCTCGCCAACGATCGTGTTGATGCCATCCGGGAGTTTCTCGATCAGCTCGGCGAGTCCTGCCGCGCGTGCCGCCTCATGGACCTCGTTGTCCAGCGCGTGCGGGCGCGCGTACCGGATGTTGTCGGCGATCGACGCATGGAACACGAAGGGTTCCTGATCCACAACAGCGATCCAGCGCCTGAGGCTTTCCAGCCGCACGTGCCTGATGTCGTTGCGGTCGAGCAGGATCCGCCCGCGCTGCGGATCGAGGTGCCTAACGAGCAGGTCGGCGATCGTCGACTTGCCTTCCCCGCTGCGCCCGACCAGTGCGACGCGTTCGCCGGCGCCAACGGTCAGGTTCACACCGTCCAGAACCGCGTCCCCCCGGTCGTGCGTGAAGACCACGTCCTCGAAGGCGACCTCTCCTCGCACCTCGCGCAGGCCAATGGCGTCTGGTTCCTCGTCGACTTCGACGGGCGTATCCAGGATCTCGTGCACGCGCTTGAGCGATACACGAGCGGTCGCGAGGCTCGTGTAGAGGGCCATCAGCGCCTGAATGGGCGACACAAGACGCATCTGGTAAGCCACGAACGCGACGAGCGTTCCCATCGTGATCGCTCCCGAGATGACCCGCCACCCGCCGACGAGGAAGACGATCGCGCTGCCCATCCCGAGCACGAGGCCCGGCAGTCCTCCAGAGAGATACGTTAGGCGCCGCATCGTCATCAGCGCGGTGACGAACGTGTCATTCCGCTCGCGCAGACGAGCCACTTCACGCTCCTGCGCGTTGGCCGCGACGATCAGCTTCATCCCCTGCAGCGTTTCAACGAGAAAAGATCCGACATTGGCGCTCGTGTCGCGCACTGCCGCCACGGACGTCTCGAGCTGCGCGCGGTAGCGGATCAGCGCCCAGATGGCCGGCGGCAGCACAGCGAGGCTCACGACGAACAGCAACGGGTCCAGCATGACGAGGATCACCACGCTCCCCACGAAGAAGATCACGTTGCCTAACCATGCCAACGCGACTTCTGCAGCCACCCGCTGGATCTCCCCGACGTCGCTATTGATACGCGACGCGATCTGCCCGAGCGGCATGCGCGCGTAGAACCGCGGAGACAGCCTTTGCAGGTGGCGGTACACAGCGAGGCGCATCTCGAACAGCATGTCGGCCGAGACGCGGGTGTAGAGCAAACCACTCACGACGTTGAGCGCAAAGCTCGCGAGCGTGATCCCG
>DATFBW010000041.1:0-2515 GCA_035253645.1 Gemmatimonadaceae bacterium
GCTCCCGACGCGCTTTCCGGTGCGCTCGACGCTCTGCAGGGACCTGGCGCCGTGCCGCTCGGCGGTGGCACAGACCTCATCGTGGAGATAGACGAGGGCTTACGCGATCCCGGGACCCTTGTTGACGTGCGCGGGTTGCCCGAATTGCGCGGCATCGTGGAGAAACCCGACGGATCGCTGCAAATCGGGGCTGCTGTCTCGCTGGCTGCGCTCGAGCGAGACAACGCCGTTCGGAGCCGCTTCGGTGTTCTCGCCAGATCGTGCGAAGTTGCAGCCTCGAGCGCCCTCAGAAACATGGGCACACTCGGCGGCAACCTCTGTCAGCGGCCGCGGTGTTTGTATTTCCGGCGCGGCGTTAGGTGTTTCAAACGGGGCGGTGACAGTTGTCCCGCGGCAACTGGTGAGAATCAACTCCTCGCGATCATCGGGGCCGGGCCATGTTACGCGGTGCACCCTTCGGATCCGGCCGTTGCACTGACGGCGCTGGACGCCACACTGGAAGTCGTCCGCAGCGGCGTGGGGGCAGCGCGCCGCATTGCTGTAGCGGAGCTGTATGACGTGCCTAACGGGGATCCCACACGCGAGACGACGTTGACCCGCGGTGATTTGATTACGTCGATCGAGCTGCCGGAAGCGGCTTCGGGTGGGACCCACTACTATGATAAGGCGATGCAGCGTGAGGCCTGGGACTTCGCTCTCGTCTCCCTCGCCGCGGTGCGCCGGAGAGATGGCGCGGTGCGCCTGGTGCTTGGAGGTGTCGCACCTCGGCCGTGGCGTGTAAATGAATCCGTCGAAGAAGACATCGCGTCAGGCGGCTTATCCGAGGATGACTTTGCGACGCTGGCGCAGCGCGCGTTGTACGACGCGACGCCCCTCTCGCAAAACGGCTACAAAGTGCCGCTTGCCGCCGCACTGTTGGAGCGCGGGATGCGCGCCTTGTTAGCGGGCTGACGTGGCGACGCGCGCTCACTACGCGGCCGCGGTAATGCCGGCGCCGCGTGAGGCGATCCGACTCGAGGAAGTACCGGCGCCGGTGCTGGAGGCGGGGGGAGCCTTGCTCGAGGTGACGTATTCGGAGGTTTGTGGCACGGACGTGCACCTGCACCATGGGCGCCTAACGGGTGTCCCCTATCCAATCATCCCCGGTCACGTCTCGGTGGGTGCGATCGCGGCGCTGCCGGCCCCGCTCGACGACATCGAAGGGAAGCCATATCGCGAAGGTGATACCGTCACTTTTCTCGACGTACACGGAAGCTGCGGCCGCTGCTACACGTGCCTCGTCAGCAAACAGACGACGCGTTGCCCGTCGCGAAAAGTGTACGGCATCACGTATGGTCTGCGAGACGGATTGGCAGGTGGCTGGGCGCAGGCGATCTGGCTCAAGCCCGGCACGCACCTCGTTAGGCTCCCCTCCGAGCTTTCGCCCGAGACCTTCATCGGCGGGGGGTGCGGGCTCGTGACGGCGGTTCACGCCACCGAGCGCGCCGAGCTGCGTGTTGGGGCGAGCGTGGCAGTGTTGGGCGTGGGCCCCGTCGGACAATCGGCGGTTGCCCTCGCGGCGTTGTCCGGGGCGGTGCGGATCATCGCGATCGGCGACCCCCGTCCCCGTCTCGATTTCGCCTTACGCATGGGAGCCACCGAGGTGATCGGGCTCGACACACCACCTAACGAGCGGGCGGACGCGGTGCGCCGGGCGACCGCTGGACATGGCGTCGATGTCGTGATCGAGGCGGCCGGCGCCCCGGATGCGGTCTCCCAGGCGCTCGACCTCGTGCGCGATGGCGGCCGCGTCGTCGTCGCTGGCCAATACACAGATGCCGGGGATGTCACCATTCATCCACACCGCCAAATCAACCGCAAACACGTCGAGATACGCGGATGCTGGGGCTCGGATTATTCGCACGTGTTTCGCGCGGTTCAGATCGCTGCGCGGTTCGCTGACCGAATCCCGTGGCGTGAAATGATCGGTGGCCGTTATGGGCTTGCCCAGGCCGGCGAAGCTTTGGCGGCTGTCGAGCGTCGCGAAGTCACCAAGGCCGTCATCGTACCGTAGAAGTCGGCACACGCCTAACGCTGGGGTTGCTTCTCGCGCGCTCGCGCTTGGAGTGCTCCTTGCATCGCTCTGATCGCCATAAGGATCAGCAGCGAGGGCGAAATGGATCCTGTTGTCATTGCAGTCATCGCGGTCGCAGTTGCGATCATCGTGGGCTGGATGTTCTGGCAGCGCCAGCGCACTTCGCACCTGCACACGCAGTATGGCAGAGAATACGACCGTACAGTGGATGAGTTGGGTCGCTTCCGCGCGCAAAGGGAACTCTCGGGTCGCGAACGCCGCGTCAGCCAGCTGCAACTCACGGCTCTGACGCGTGAGCAGCGTGACCGGTTTGCTGCCCGCTGGCGCGAGATCCAAGCACAGTTCGTGGACGATCCGGAAGGCGCCTTAATGCAGGGAGATCGGCTCGTCGAAGACGTCATAGACGCTCGCGGCTATCCAATCTCCGACTTTGACACGCGC
>DATFBW010000042.1:0-3276 GCA_035253645.1 Gemmatimonadaceae bacterium
CGAACCCCCCCGCAACGGCGCCGATGCACGACAGCAGAAGGCTCTCCGTCATGAGCTGCCGCATGACGCGCAGACGGCTGGCGCCCACTGCGAGGCGAATGCCCACTTCCCGCTGACGAGCCATCGCGCGCGCGAACGATAGGTTCGCGACGTTGATGCAGACGATGAGCAGCACTGCGGCGACGGCGCCGAACAGAATGAGAATGGAGCGGCGAATGAGGGGATCCGTCCGCTCGCCGTGCAGTGGGACGGCTGTCGCGCTCCACCGGCTTCCGCGCGTGCTGAATGTGTCCGGATACTGCCGGTCGATCACATCGCCCAGGTGCTGTGCGGCCGACTGCGCTTGTTCGACCGCCACGTCCGGCTTCAGTCGGGCGATCAGCGTGTACGAGTGACTGTGCGGCTCCTTGAGGTCTTCGGCCGGCAACGTGGTCAGCGGGACCCATATTTCCGCCTCACCGGACAATCCCCGAAATCCGACCGGCAGCACGCCGACGATGGTGTGGGGAATCGCGTTCAGGCCGACCGTGCGTCCGATCACGTTCGGGTCCGCGCCGAACCTTCGCGTCCAGAAACCGTGGCCGAGCACAACCAGCGGCGCGGATGGCGGCACCCGCGTTTCGTCCAGCGAGAAGGTTCGCCCGGCAGACGCCTCGATCCGGAGCACGTCGAAGTACGCAGCCTCTACGAACTCACCGGGGAGCCGCTCTGGCGTTCCTGTTCCCGTGAGGTTCCACGTGGCCGGACGGAACAGCGCGACCGATTCGAAGACCTGCTGCTGGTCGCGGAAGACCTGGTACTTCGGATAAGACCACACATTCGGGCGAAGCTCGCCAGGCGCGTCGCGCTGCGGCGCCAGCATGTGAACGAGCATGAGCCGATCGGGGTCCGCAAACGGCAGCGGCTTCAGAAGGACGGCATGAATGAGCGAAAAGATTGCGATGTTGGCGCCGATCCCGAGCGCAAGCATCAGGACCACCGTCGTCGTGAACGCGGGCTGCTTTCCCAGCGCTCGAAGCGCGTAACGCAGATCGTGTTTGAAGCCGCTCATCATGCTTCTCCTTCGTCCCGCATCGAGCACGTTCTGCGAGAGGGTGAGCAGGCGCGCGGCAGCGACGCTCCCGACCTGCCGCCAGAGCCACCAGAGCGCCGCGCGCCGGCCTGCTCGCATCGCGATGTCGTGAAAGCCTTCTTCGAGATCGCCGGAAATCGTTTCGAACTCATCGCGCGGAAGGACACGCCGGAGGATGGTCTCGGGACCGCGCGGCGGTTTCGGGCCCATAGCATCAGCCCTTTATGCTTTTCAACCGTGCGTGCAGACCGCTCGCCATGAGCCGGAGCGACTCGTATACGTCGGCGAGGGCCCTCTCGCCCGCAGGACGAATCGTATACAGGCGTTTGCGCTTGCCGCCGCGCTCCGGCGTGGGATCGCCGAGCCGGGAGGCGACGAGGCCGCGGTTCTCGAGCCGACTGAGCGCCGTGTAGAGCGCTCCTGCGGAGACTTCGCGTCCGGTGCGTGCTTCGATCTCGGCGCGGATGGTGACGCCGTACGCGTGGGCGCCGAGCCGGACGAGTGCGAAGAGAATGCGCTGTTCGAAATCGCCGAGCGTGTGGGCCATGACAAGTGAAGTCCCACACACTGTAGTTTTAATCGCGCCGTGATGTCAATGGACAGGTGTGGTAATTCCAGCCACTTGACTGTGACGTCAAGCTGGTCGTGGAAAAACTATGGCCAAGCCAGTCGCGAACGACACCCGGTCGTCGGCCGGGTCCACCCTCATCGTGGCATGGGTTATTCCGAGCGAAGAGCCACGCCATGCATCACTGGCGGGTGCGCTCCCCGACGGCGTCAAGGGCGACGCGAAATTCGTCCACGAGCAGCGGCAATTCCTCGACTCCGACCGACACCCGAATCGTACCTTCGCGGATACCAAGCGCTTCGCGCGCGTCGGCGGTCAAGCCTCGATGCGATGTGACCGCCGGGTGACTGATGATGGTGGCGACATCGCCAAGCGTCGGGGCAAACGGAATCGTCCGGAGTGCCCGCATGAAGTGGTTGACCGAGCTGCGGCCGCCGTTCAATTCGAACGTCACCATGCTGCCGCATTGTGAGCCAAACAGGCGGCGCGCAGTCGCGTGATCGGGATGATCGCCGCGGCCCGGATAGAACACACGGCGCACGACCGGATGCTCGGCGAGAAAGTCCGCGAGTGCCGCGGCATTCGCGTTGGCGCGTGCGACACGCAGTTCGAGGGTATTGATGCCGCGCTCGGCGAGCCAGCAATCGAATGGGCTTCCGTTGAGGCCCCAGGTCACGACCGCCTCCCGGATCGGCATCAACAACTCTCGCGTGCCGCACACGGCGCCCAGGGTCACGTCACTATGACCCGCTATCATCTTTGTAATGCTGTGAAAGACGACGTGCGCACCCAGTGTCAAGGGCCGCAGTGCCAATGGCGTTGGAAAGGTATTGTCCACGATCAACAGCACGCCAAGCGCCTTTGCCATCTCGCCTAATGCGGCGACATCGACAACGCGCAGGAGCGGATTCGAGACAACCTCCACGAGCACAATCCGTGTGGACGGACGGACCGCCCGCTCGAAGCCGGCGACATCTGTGGCGTCCGCCACGTCCGTTGCAAAGCCCAATCGAGGCAATTCCTGCGTCACCAGCCGCGATGTGCGACCGTACAGTTGATTGCTCGCCAGCATGTGGTCGCCGGCTTTGAGGAGCCCGAGTATGACGGCCGCCACCGCCGACATGCCCGACGAGGTGATCAGCGCGGCTTCCGCCTCTTCGAGCGCCGCGATTTTCGCCGCCAACAATTCCGCATTTGGACTGCCTTCTCGCGCGTACGTGAAGCCCTGCTCCTGGCCCTCGTAGACGTCGTTCATTTGGTCCGGGTCGCGGGCCACAAAGACCGCACTCGGGACAATCGGTGGCACGAGCGGTAAAGTTACCGATCGCGGAAATGGCGTCCGCCGGACCACGTTTGGTCGTTTCAGTTCATCGGACACGGCTGCTGCCCCCGTACGGGATGCGCTAATTAGACGACCGATCGCCCTGATTGTTATTGTGCCGCGGTCGACGCCCCCCCGAAGGACATCGGCAGCATCGTACGATATCGTCCACGTGCGTCCGCTGTGGCGGACTGAAACCACATGAACATCACCGTCGCGCGACACAACGCCGTGCCGGTCCTGACTCTGACGGGCCGTTTTGACGGGTACGGCGCCACCGTCTTCGACAAGGAGGTCGAACCTTTCCTCAATGAG
>DATFBW010000043.1:0-9911 GCA_035253645.1 Gemmatimonadaceae bacterium
GTTGGCGTAGGGCGCCATGTATTCGCCCGCCGCGATGTTGAGCGGTCGCAAGGCACCGAGGACCTGATCCTCTTGCGGGAGCTTGGCGAAGTCCGACGAGTGGTAGCGCAGCACCATGTGAATGATGGAGCTGGCTATAAACACGAAGACGGCGGACAACAGGATCGGCATCCACAACGACGTGAGCGAAACCATAGCCACCTCCGGAAAAAAACAGGAGCGAGGAGCGAGGAGCCGCGAGGACCTAACGACGTCCTGCAAATCACGGCGGAGATCCGCCTGGACGTTATGGCTTCCAGATGTGTCCGGCTAGTACTTAAGGGGCAAGGAGCGGGAAGCAAGGAGCGAGGACATCCGTGCCTTGCTCCTCGTCACGCGCTCCTCACTCCAGTACGCGGAACACCGCACATGATTGATGCGTACAGTCCTGTATCGTGCACATCCGCAAGCTCTTGTTGCTCCTGCCGTTCTTCGGCGCGTGCAGCGTCGGCGATGCCGTGCGCCGGCTTGGCGGCGCCGACGATGAAACGGCGTATGACCGTTATGCCCGCGGCTTACGCGCCGCTGGCTTGGACAGCACCGCTTTGGGACGTGAGTGGCTGGCTGCAAGCGACAGCGCCATTCGCGCCCCTCTGCTCGTCACCCTCCCATTACGCGAAGCGGGTTTTTACAACCGCAGCGAGGCGCGCGCGGTCGCGCATCGTTTTCAGCTGCTCGATGGGCAGCGCATCGTGGCAACCGTACGCACCGCCGGCCTCCCGGCACATCTCTTCATCGACCTGTACGAAGAGACGAGCGACACGCTTCGACCATTCATCCACCGCGCCACCGGGGACTCGGCGGAAGCCGCAGACAGCAGCGTTGGGCCGCACGTCGGCCTCGAATACGAGGCTCGACGCTCTGGGTCCTATGTGCTTCGTATTCAGGCCGAGCTACTACGAAGCGGGCGTTACGACCTGACACTTCGTGCGGAGCCATCGCTTGCGTTTCCGGTCCAGGGAACAGGCAACCGCGCTGTGCTCAGTTTCTTCGGTGCTGAACGGGACGGCGGCCGCCGCTCGCATCACGGCATCGACATCTTCGCCGCTCGGGGCACGCCGGTGCTGGCGGCGAGCGATGGACTCGTGCGGTCCACGAGGTCCAACGAATTAGGTGGAAACGTTGTCTGGCTGCGCGACGACGCACGAGGCCACACGCTGTACTACGCACACCTCGACCGCCACGCCGTGAGCGCGGGGCAGCCCGTTCGCGCCGGCGACACTATCGGATTCGTGGGCAATACGGGGAACGCTCGCACAACGCGACCGCACCTGCATTTTGGTATTTATCGCAGAGGCGAGGGGCCGATCGACCCGTATCCATTCGTCCGGCTGGTGACCGCGCAGCCCGCGGCGCTCGCGGCCGATACGAGCAAGCTCGGCTCGTTAGGCATCATCAGCGCGCGCCGCACGCCGCTCTTGATCACGCCGGGGGCGACGGGCGACACCGTGCGGAGTCTTGCGCCCAATACGGCGGTCCAGATTGTGGGGGCTGCAGGGCGTTGGTACCGCGTCCAGCTGGAGGATGGCGTTGCGGGTTATGTAGCGGCGCGTGCGATCAGCGCGAGGAGACCGCCAGTCAACGTCGCAGCAACGTCGCGGGCGTCGAGTGCAACCGCCATTCCGAGCGGGAGCTCATCGTCGCGTTAGGGGATTTCTTCGCGAACAGGGAATTCTGGAGAAATACGCGTGCTGTGTGGAACTGGACGCCCCCAGCGCCCTGCATCGCGATATTCCGCGGAGATGTACGAGATCATGCGATACCGGCCACCGATCTCACCGCGACGCCACGGTCCGCTATCAACGGGCGCGACGATGCGTACCACGTAGCCATAAGTCCCACCGGCATCGACTGCGAAGGGTGGAAAGAAACCGGTCGGGCAGGGTGGCTCGTAGACCGTCGTCCAGCTTGCGTTAGGCGCGCTCCGCTGCAGCTCGTGACCGCACGGTGGTACGAAGAGCATCCCGGGGCCGTCGTTGAAGATCCGGATCAGGAACCGAAAATCGAGTTTCGCCTGCACATTCAGCCCCGCCCTAACCGTGTCCGGTTCTATGGTAATCCTGAATGCAGGTGGATCGGGAAGGTCAGGCTCGTTGACGATCCTGCACGTGCATAGAAGCAACGGCAGGACCGCGCGGTGGAGCATCAGCGACCAAACCAGTACGAGACCTTGACCAAGAAAACGTTGCGGGCGGCGACACGGAAGGCGTCCGTGGGCCGGCGCGTTGCAGAGAGATCGGCGTGCGCGACTTCATCCTCACGGATCTGTTGCCAAACAACGTACACGGTAGACCCGGGTCGGTACTCCCAGCGCAATACGGCGTTGCCGCGCAGCGCCCGCACCGTGAAGTCCTGCTCATCGAACGTGAACGCGGCCGCCGGACCGCTCCCGTCAGGATCGATTTGAATGGTTTTATTCGCTCGATCGTGCGTGACGGTCCCGCGATCCCGGCCGTACACCGCGAAGTCGAACGTCTTGGGCGCGAGCAACTCCTTGTACCTGTCGAACCTGCCTGACGAGACGAGGGGCTGCGCGAACACCTGCAGCGAAAGCTTCGGCGAGAACGTCCATTCCGCACGCGTGTTGATGCTCAGCTCGTGCTGCTCGATGTCGCCAATCACATAACGCCTGCCAAACGTGTTCGTCGCGAGCGGGTCGAGGACCGCGCTGACGAACTGATCGTGGTCGTACTGCGGCTCGTATTCGATGCCGATGCTGAGCTGCACAGCGCTGGAGGGGCGGACATCGAACCCTGCATCGATCGTATGCCGCCAATCCCCTGCCGAACTGGTCTCGTACTCGTAGCTGCCGTCGAAGGTGATCTTGCGCCGCTCGTCGGTGTTGAGCGAGACCTCGAAGCCGCGCGTCGCTGGGCGGAGCGTGAGCGGCCCGCCACGCGTTAGGCGATCGTCTGGCGTCTGCGGCTGCAAACGCAGATCCAGCTCGGCGTGCCAGAAGTTGTGCCACTGTGCTTCCCCACCCAGCGACATGAACCGATCGACGGCGTCACCATCGAAGTTGCGGAGCTCCGTGGCGTTCGCTCTGATCTGCCAATTCATGAACGTGCGCCCTGGAGAGGTCTCGCGATAACGCAGCGCAGTGCTCAACGCGCGCAGGTCGGAGCGGTTCTGAAATCCCAGTTCGTTTACGTCGTATCCAGGGGCCGTCTCCTCGTACGTAACCGAGCCTAACCAGTGGCGCCCCGACTTCTGCATCGAGAGCGCGTAGAAGTAGCCGTCCAGCGAACGTCGCGAGGGATCGTAGCGCACATCGCTTTGATCCGGGCGCTGAAACGTGTGTGTGTTCGAGCGCTGCAAATTGCCGATGAAAGCCGAATCGCCTGCGACATAGCTGCGGGAGTAATAACCGCTCAGCGTCCACGCGCGATTGTGCCACGCGTGCTCCGCGCTTACGCCCGCAGTCATCGCCGAGCGCGAGAGGATCGCCGCGAATGCGGGGGGCGTACTCCGCCATGCGCCGGTCAACGCAGCGCCAAGGACCGTATGTCCATCGCGCAGGTCGCGGCTCACACGGTTGACGAGGTAATTCGCGCGCGGCTCGACGACGGCGCGGCGTACGACTCCGGCGTCTGTCATATACCGGGCGCGCACTTGTTCGGTCGAAGCGCCAAGAAAGCCTAACGACCAGCCACCCGGCGTCTTGCCGGAGACTTTGACAGCGCCGAGGATGTCCGTTTGCGACGGCTCGTCGACAAAGCGAGCGTCACTGGCGTCCACCGAGCCACGCGGTGCGCGGCCGATGCGGCGGGAATAGAACGGCTGCGGCGGATCGCTGTCGTTGTATGTCACCGTGCGGCCAAAACCGAAGATCTCGTTTCCTTCGAGGAAGAAGGGCCGCCGCTCGTCGAAAAACGTCTCGAACGCGGTGAGGTTCACCACCGCGGGGTCTACCTCGACCTGTCCGAAGTCGGGGTTGATCGTCGCCGTCAGTGTGAGACCGCGCGGCAGGCCGTAGCGCACATCCGCCCCCGCGCGCGCCGAATTCGTCGTCGCCTCGACGAGCGCGTTGGCTTCGCCACTCGGCAGTCGCGTAAGCTGGGAGGAGACGTACGGGGTTACTTCGAGACGCGCGGGCACCCCTAACGAATCGATGCCCAGCAGATCGCCGAACCGGGAAACGATACCGGGTTGTGTCGGCGGAGTGGGGGTCCAGAAGGACATCTCTCCGGCGCGGGCGATTTCGCGCGCGAACTGGATTCCCCAGCGCCGGGTCCCGCCATTCGTCACGGGACCGTAGCGGAGTTGCGAAAGCGGGATGCGCAGCTCGGCGGTCCAGCCTAACGAGTCGATCGTCGTTGCGCTTTCGTAGACGGCGTCCCAGTTCTCGTCTTCGTCCGTGTCGTTGAAATGGATGCCGTCTCCCTGAACGCCGGCCGGCGTGATCGAGAAGCGGAAGGCGGTACGGCGGTCGAAGTAGCTGTCGATTGCCACATGGAAAAAGTCTGTGTACAGCTCGTCGGGATCGCGGCGCCCCAGCTGCGCCGCGATGGCCCAGGGCTGGTTGTCGTACAGGCGGGCCCCCACATACAGGGCGCCATCGTCCACGAGCACGCGCACCTCCGTGCGCTGCGTCGCCGGGGCGTTAGGCGCGGGCTCGCGCTGCTGAAAGCCGGTGGCCATGGACGCCCGCGTCCAGTCAGCTTCGGTAAGGCGCCCGTCGACGCTCACCGCACCGGTGCGCCAGGTGGCCCGCAAGGTTTTCCGTGCCGTATCAGGCTCCTGGGCGGCGCTAAGGCCGGGCGCGCCCACGAAGGCCAGGGCGCACGTCAGGAAAAGACCGCGGAACCGGCTAGAAACCGACGGCATCAGTGACTTTAGTAGAACAGGTCTGATTACGACGCACGGTACCTAAGTGGTTTGGGCATGCCAGGTTGAGGATTTTCCAGCGGGCAGAAAGATTGCGCCCGTCGTCGCCTATCGCATCCACAATCTTCCGGAGAAGTCATGCGTTCGTGTGTGCTCGTAATCGCTCTAATGGTCGCCACGCCCGGCGCCGCCTGTGGCCAAGCCAATACAGACCCTCCGCCGCTCCCATCAGTCACGCTTCCACCGGAATTGGACCGGGTGTTGCGGGATTATGAGATCGCCTGGCGGGCGTCCGACGCCAACGGGCTCGCCGCCCTCTTCGCGGACGGTCGAGTGGTGATGACGAATAGTGGGCAGGCTGTTCGCGGCCGCGAGGCGGTGCGCCAAATGTACTCCCGTGGCGGTGGTCCTCTTGTACTTCGAGCCATGTCATACGCGGTGGATGATACTGTGGCGCACATCATAGGTGGATATGCCTTACGCCCCGGCGAGGGAGATGCTGGGACCTTCGTCCTGGCGCTCGTTAGGTCGCCGGGTGGGAAATGGCTAATCTCCGCCGACATGGACCGCGCGAGACGGCGCTAAGAAGCCACGATGCCGCGCCGCGCCATTTCTGATCCCACCGAGGAGCAGCCTAGCGCGGCCCCATTTCTGCCCGAGCAGCTGACGCTGCCCGCGCTCAAAGAGGCTGCAGGCAGCTGTCGCGGATGTCACCTCTATCGCGACGCAACGCAGACCGTCTTCGGAGCTGGCAAGCGCTCGGCGCGTGTCGTCCTTGTCGGCGAGCAGCCCGGGAACGAGGAGGATCAGAAAGGTCGGCCATTCGTGGGGCCGGCGGGGAAGATCCTCGACAGGGCGCTCGAAGATGCGGGGGTGGATCGCGACGAAGCTTACGTCACGAACGTCGTCAAGCACTTCAAATTCGAGCGGCGGGGTAAGCTGCGTATCCACAAGAAGCCTAACGCCCTGGAGATCCGCGCCTGTCTCCCCTGGCTGGCCGCCGAGCTCGAGGTGCTCAAGCCGCGCGTCCTCGTTTGCCTTGGGGCGACGGCCGCGCAAGCTTTGTTAGGCCGCACGTTCAGCGTCATGGCGCAGCGCGGAAAGGTGATCCCGACGCCGTTGGCCGAATACGCGGTCGCCACCGTGCATCCGTCGTCCATCTTGCGCCAGCAAACGAGCGAAGAACGGGAAAAGGCCTTGCACGATCTTATCGCAGATCTCCGTGTCGTCGCACAGCTTCTCGATCGGCCATGAGGCGGCTCGTAATTGTCCTTGGCGCGTCCCTGATAGGCGCGTCCCACGCCGCGGCGCAAGCAATGGAGACGGATGTCGCAGTCCCCATGCGCGACGGTGTCGTTCTGCGCGCGATCGTCCTCAAGCCTAACGCGACGGGCAGATTCCCGACGCTCGTGTATCGTACGCCGTACGGCGCGTCGGAGGCGATCACGGATTACGCGACCTTCACGCGCGCGGTCGAACGGGGCTACGCCGTCGTCGTGCAGGACGTGCGCGGACGCTATCAGTCTGCCGGCGAGTTCAATCCCTATCGTCAGGAAGGGAAAGACGGGTACGACACGATCGAATGGGCGGCCTCGCAGCCGTGGTCCACGGGGGATGTGGGGACCTTCGGGCTGTCGTATCCAGGAGCCGTGCAGTGGTTGGCCGCCGTCGAATCGCCACCGCACCTCAAAGCGATGGTGCCGGCGATGACGTTTTCGCGCCCGGACAACTTCTGGTATGCCGGGGGGTTGCCGGACCTGTCCTGGCCTGCTTGGATCTGGTTCAACATCGCCCCGGACGTTAGGCAGCGTCGCAAGCTGACTGGACCGCAGACCTACGAGGAAGCTCGGTCAGCGTGGCGCCAAATCGAGGGCGATCTGCTCAAGCGGCTACCGATCACGAACGTGCCGGAGCTGGCGGGCGTGGCGCCGTGGTATTTGGAGTGGCTGGCACATCCACCTAACGATCCGTGGTGGAACTGGTCGGACCTGAGAGGGCGTTACGCGAAAACATCCGCGGCCGTGCTCAACATCTCGGGGTGGCACGACGAGAACTATGGGCCCGAGGGGGCGCTCACGAATCATCTCGGGATCGTGCGGGCGAGGAGCAGGGAGCGAGACGCACGCTCGTATTTGATCCTGGGACCATGGGTGCATGGCGCGAACGCGATCGACAACCGACGGGCGACAGCCAAGTCAGGAGAACGCTCGTTCGATGGCAAGGGTGGTTTGGACTACACCGAAGAAATCCTGCGCTTCATGGATCGTTATGTGCGCGGGATGAACAACGGCGTCGATCGGTCTCCAAGAGTGCGCGCCTTTGTCATGGGGGAAAACGTTTGGCGCACGGGCAACACATGGCCACTGCCGGGGACGACGCGCCGAACCTTCTCGTTAGGGCGTTCTCGTGAGGGACGTGGCGTCCTTGCGCCTTCCTGGGAAACCGCCGGGAGCTGGACAATTCAATCCGATCCCGACAACCCCGTGGTGGATCAATATGACGCGGCGTACGGCGCGCATGATTATCGCGCGCTCGCGCAGCGCGCCGACGTGATGGTCTTCGAAACCGCGCCACTGCAACAGGACATGCGCGTGCTCGGAGAGATCCGCGTGCAGCTGAGTGTGAGCGTCGACGCTCCGGACGCTGACATCTTCGCGCGCATCTTCGACGTCGCGCCGGACGGCACGGCGTGGAACCTGATGAGCCCCGGGCTCGAAGTGCAGCGGTTGAGCGCGCGTCCCAACGCCAAACCGCTCGTACCTAACGAGCCGACCATGGTGACGTTCGGCAACCACCTGACCGGGAACCTGTTCCGCCGCGGGCATCGTCTACGGCTCGTCATCCTGCCGAGCTTTCATCCCCATTTCAGCAGGAACTTGCATACGGGGAGACGCGAGACCGACAGCGCGGAGCGGCGCAAAGCGCGCATCACGCTGCATTACGGTCCCGCGCACCCGTCTACGATTGAGTTGCCGGTTCTACGCTAGGGGCTCTGCGTACGGCGAACCAGTGAAGCGTTGCGAGTCCCACTGTCGTACCTAACGTGAGAGTCTCGCGCCAACTCATACGGGTGGCGAGGACGATCGAAAAGGCGACGCTCAGCACGGCGAGCGTCAGACCTGCCGGTGACCTGAAGTGGGCCGGGCCGATCAGACCGCGCCGCTCTTTATTGCGCAGCACGGGCAGCGCGGCACACACCAAGCCATAGACGAACAGCCGCACGACAGCCGAGAGGCTCAGGTTCTGTAGCAAACCGGCCTGATTGGCGAGCACCCAGGCGATCCCCGCAAAGGCCAGAATCGAGATCCAGGGAGTGCGCCACACCGGGTGCACGCGCCCAAACACCGCGGGCAGGTCGTTGCGCTGCGCCATCGCCATCGTTAGGCGCGGCACGGCGAGCATGTTGCTGGAGAGCCAGCCATACACGGAGATGAGGGCGGCGATGCTGATGGCGGCCGCACCCGCCGAGCCGAGCATAACGCGAGCCGAAGCAGCCAGCGGCCGGTTCGTGGCTCCAGGATCCGATAGCGTGGCCAGCACGGTGATCTGCGCGGCGAGGTACACGACCGTCACGAGGCCCAGTCCTACCAGCAGGGCGAACGGTCCGTCGCGTTGCGGATCCTTTACTTCGGCCAGCGGCATGAGCGCCGATTCGAAGCCGCCGAAAGCGAACATGAGCAGGAGGAGCACATGCATCCAGCTCGCGGCACTCAGGTCGGAACCGACCGGGCCCGCGCCGGCGCGTCCGGCCAGGAGCCAATAGACGCCTAACGCACCAAAGGCGACGAGCGACGCGGTCTTGACAATCGCAAAAACGTTGCTGAGCTGCGCCCCGGACAGCACGCTCCGCAGGTTCACCGCGGCCAGGAAGCCGATGAAGATCGTCGTTATGACAAGACCCCCGAGACGCGTGCTGGCCCACGGCACGAACTCGGCGAAATAGCTCGTGAAGAGGTTTGCCTGGACGGCTGCGGCGGTGGCCCGCGACACATACGCCAGCCAGCCGATCTGGAGCCCGATGTAGCGTCCAAATGCCGCCTGCGTGAAAAGGTATGCGCCGCCGGCCACATTGAATCGCGAGGCCACTTCGGCGAAACACAAAATCATGGCGGCGGTTGCGAGCGCTGCGAGGATCCAAGCCGTTAGGCTGGTCCACCCCAGGCGCGCGGCGACCGTACCCGGGAGGATGAAGACGCCCGTTCCGATGATCGTGTTGACGACGAGCGCTGCAAAGCTCCAGCGACCGATCGAACGGATCAGAGCAGGGGACAGGGCAGGCGCGGCCACGCTAGCTGCGGCCCACGCCGAGTGCGTCGGCAACGCGGTTGATGTAATTGAACCAGCTGGCGATGAGGGTGATCTGCAGGATTGCCCGGTCGTCGAAGCCCGCGGCGCGGAGGCGCTCGTGATGTTCGGGACCGATGCGTGTCGCATCGGTGGAGATTTGCACGACGTAATCGAGCATGGCGCGATCGGCGTCGCCTAACGGCGCTGTACGATAATCTTCGCGCAGCGCGGCGACGAGGCTTTCATCCAGAGTGACCCGACGCAGAAACTCTGCGTGCGAGTCTATTCAATATTTGCACCTGTTCGAGACCGAAACGACCGTGCTGATCATCTCGTGTTGCCGGCGCGAGAGCGGGAGGTCGGGGGACATCAGCGCGCCGAAGGTCGAGAATGCGTGTCGCAGCGCGTCGGGGATGAGGCTGTGCGACGCGACGATTTGCGATGTGCCGTCCGATGTTGGGTGGACGGGGGTGCGGTATTCCGCGGGATACATGGCGCGTTGAGCTTCGACCGCTTCGCGCACGCGCTCGTCCGCGTTAGGTGAGGTTGTCTGAATCCACGTCATCGCAAGTGTTTGATAGCGGTCGCGCAGTTTTGATGGTCCAAGAGCAACAACTCCACCACAGATTAACGCTGATGAACAACCCGACTCTCACGGACAAAACCCTGCAGAGAGGAGAGACGACTCGCGAAGTAATCGGCGCGTTTTATAAGGTCTATGACACTCTCGGTTTTGGATTCGTCGAATCCGTGTATCA
>DATFBW010000044.1:0-7820 GCA_035253645.1 Gemmatimonadaceae bacterium
ATCGGAGACCTGCGGCGCAAGCTCGGCGAGCTCGATGTAGCCGACGAGACGGCCGTCACCACATTTGCCAGCTCGTTAGGCTGCGAGCCGAACCTTCTCATCTCACTTGCTGGATATATGCGGGAGCAGCGTGCCGTCGCCGCCGCCGTCCCCGACGAGCGCACCCTCCTTCTCGAAACCTTCCGCGACGAAACCGGCGCGGCGTACCTCATCCTGCATTCGCCGTACGGCGGCCGCATCAATGCGCCCCTTGCAATGGCCCTGTCGTCACGTGTGCGCGCGCGGTTCCCGACCATCGAGCAACAACTTCAGACGACGGATGACGGTGTCTTGCTCCGACTCGGCAACCTCGGACGCGAAGCGCCGCTCGATATCGCCTTCGGCCTAACGTCCGGCGAAGCCGAGCGGTCCGTCCTCGAGGAGGTTGGCAATTCCCCCTTGTTCGGCGCACACTTTCGAATGAGCGCCGGGCGCGCGTTGCTCCTTCCGCGTGCTCGCCCCGGCAAACGGATGCCCCTCTGGTTACAGCGACTCAAGGCGCTCGATCTGCTCGATGTCGTTAGGGGATACCCGTCGTTTCCCATCGTGCTCGAGACTTACCGCGAAGTCCTGAACGACGCCTTCGACTTGCCGGGGTTGACTCGTTTGCTCGATGAGCTCGAGCGCGGCGCGGTACGGATCCGCACCGCAGAGCTTTCGGAATCTTCGCCGTTCGCGCGCAGCCAGCGGTTCGTGTTCGTAATGGACTGGCTGTATGTGGACGACACTCCCCATGCAGAACGGCGCGCCGCCGTGCTCTCGCTGGACACCACACTCCTGCGCGAACTGTTAGGCGCCGCTCCTGTGGACCCGGATACCCGGCTGGCGTTGCTCGAGCTGGTCGCTGAACGCAACGGCACCGCCCCAGGCTTTCAGGCGCGCGACAGCAATGAGCTGCTCGTCCTCCTGGGCCGTGCGGGCGACCTTACGCCGAGCGAGATCGAAGCTCGCCTAACGAGCGCGGGGCGCGCCGCCCAGGCGCTCGAAGAACTGATCGCCGCCGGCCACATCGCCGCGGTTACGATTCCGACTACCGCGGGCCGTGAGTTGCGATACACGCTGCCCGAGCTCGCACCCGAGTACCGCGCCGCCTTCGCGAAATCCGGTACCGTGCCCGCCCGCGAGCGTGCGACGTACGCGGCGTTCATCGTACGTCGCTACCTCGCCAACTCGCCTCCCGTCAGTATCGACGAGCTGCGCCAGCGTTATGCGCTCCCCCCGCGGTGGCTGGCCCATCTCCTTTCAGACGCCGAGGCTAAGGGCGACCTGCTGCAGGGGAGATTTCCCCCTGACGACGCAACGCGTTGGTGTTCGCGCCGCCTTTTTGAGAGAGCACGCCGGCGCGCCCTGGCGCGGGCACGCAAAGCGATTCAGCCCGTACCTCTGCGAGCGTTCGTTGCCTTCCTGCAACGTTGGCAGCATCTCGATCCGCGCGATCGTCTGGACGGCGTGGTCGGTGTTGAATCCCTCGTTAGGCAGCTCGCGGGCGTTCCCCTGCCGGCAGATGTTCTCGAGAGCGAAATCATTCCGCTCCGGCTCAACAACTATCAGTCGTCCTGGCTATCCCGGCTCGCGAGCACCGGCGAGCTGCTCTGGGCAGGCGTCGGCCGGATGCGCAAGGACAGTGGCACATTGGCGCTCGCTTCTGTACGTCTCGTGCCGCGCGGGACTGAAGAACTGTGGCTCGCGCCACTCGACGAACCGTTGCTCACTGAGAACGCGCAGCGCGTGCTGTCCGCGCTCCAATCCGGCGGCGCCAAGTTCTTCTCCGACCTTCAACGCGAAACCACACTTGGCAGCAACAGGTTGCGTGACGCCTTACGAGAGCTGAGCGCAGCAGGGCTGGTCACGGCGGACGCCTTTGAAGCACTCCACGCGGTCACTCGTTTGCGACCTCTGGTCATCCGTGACCGCGTACAGCCGGATCCAACACGTTGGTTGCCCGCAAACTTCGAGCGACGCATGCCCGTGGTGCAACGCCGGCCGAGCGTCATGCGCTTGCCGCGCTGGCAGCGGCCGGATCGCCCAGGCCGGTCCGATGCCTGGAGCGGACGCTGGTCGACGTTGACCGTGCCTAACGAGCCGCTGGCAGCAGGCTCGGAGTACGAGACGGAGGCAGCACGGTACATCGCCGAAATCTGGCTCCAGCGGTACGGTATTGTCGCGCGCGACGCGTATAGCCGCGAGCGGCCCAACGTGTCTTGGCGAGCGATCTATGACCAGCTGCGTGCGATGGAGCTCCGCGGATCCGTGCGGCGCGGATATTTCGTGCAAGGGCTGTCGGGCGCGCAGTTCGCGCTCGCGGATGCCGTGGAACGTCTGCGCGAGGTGGCTGCTGAGACCGAGCCGCCCGCCGTGGCCATGAGCGCCCGTGACCCCGCCAACGCATATCGCTGGGCGCGCACCCCGCGGACGGACGACGCGTCCGCCCTTCCGCCCGTGCGCGCAAGAACTCTGCTGCTCACGCGCGCCGGTAGACCTATCATGTTCGTGGAGAGCCGCTTCGAGAAGGTCCGCCTCGCGCCTAACGTATCGAATGCGGATATGGATGCCGCCGCCATTGCACTGACGCGCCACCTCGAGCAGCGCGCCCAGGAACGGCCGACCCGAGGCGAGTTTCGCCTCCGCAGCATCGACGACGTGGCCGCGGTGCGTACCGAGGCCGCGACTTCCTTCATCGCGGCCGGATGGCGCAAGGTCGGCCTGGACCTCATTTTCGACCCACGCCGCGATACTGCAACCAAGTCCTCCAAGCTCACGTGATCAGATACCTAACGTCAGGCTGCACCCTCCTGCTGTTCCTTGGCACGGCGCAAGGACAGCCGAGTCAGCCGGCGAGCGCACAAATCGAGGAAGCGACAGTCGCCGATCTCGGCGCCCTGTTGGCCGCGGGACGCCTAACGTGCAGGCAGCTTGTCGATCACTACCTGCGACGCATCGAGACGTACGACAAAAACGGCCCGGCCATCAATAGCATTGTCACCGTCAACCCTCGCGCGCGCGAGATCGCCGATTCGCTCGACGGTGTCCTCCGTCGTGGTGCCCCCCGCGGTCCGTTGCATTGCATCCCGGTCGTCGTCAAAGACAACTTCGAGACAACGGACATGCCAACTACCGCGGGCTCACTTTCGCTCGCGGGATATATGGCAGCGCAAGACGCGTTTCAGGTGCTGCGCGTGCGCGCCGCCGGCGCTGTTATCCTGGCCAAATCCAACATGGCCGAATACGCGTTTTCGCCGTACGAAACGGTGAGCTCCATCCTCCCGGGGTACTCACGAAATCCGTATGCGCTGGATCGCGTTACCGCCGGATCGAGCGGCGGAACCGCCGCGTCCGTCGCCGCCAATTTTGCGACCGTTGGACTTGGCAGCGATACCGGAAACTCCATCCGCGGCCCATCGGCGCACCAGGCGCTCGTAGGGATCCGTTCCACCATGGGCCTAACGAGTCGAGGTGGCGTCGTTCCGCTCTTCCTGGGTGCGGACATCGCGGGACCGATGGCCCGAACCGTCGCCGACGCTGTGGCGGTCCTGCAAGTGATAGTCGGCGCAGACCCGGACGACAGCGTCACCGCGCGCAGCCGAGACCGGCCGGTACCTAACTACGAAACGTCGCTCGACCCCAATGGTTTGCGCGGAGCCCGCATCGGGGTGCTCCGTCAGGCGTACGAGTCTCCCACAACCGACCCCGAAGTCGTGCAGGTCTTTCAGCGCGCGCTCGCTGACCTGCGCAAGCAGGGTGCAACCGTAGTGGATTCCGCGATCGTGCCGGAGCTCGACTCTCTCCGTCGCCTTCAAACGGGCGCGTGCAACACGTTCGAGCACGACCTCAATACGTTCCTCGCCGCGCGTGGTTCGCGCGTTCCCGTAAAGAGCGTGGACGAGATACTGCGCTCCCGACGCTTCCATCCGAGCATCGAGAAGCGGCTCGAGACCGCCCAAGCTGTCGAAGTGCCGCCTGACGAGAACCCTGCGTGCCGCAGCCGTGATGCATTTCGGGCAGCGCTACGACAGGCAGTGACGGCTACGCTCGATCGCCTGCGGCTCGATGCGGTCGTGTATCCGTCGTGGTCAAACCCGCCGCGCCTCATCGGTGATCTCAATACCCCGCACGGCGACAACAATCAGTTATTCGCGCCGAACACGGGATTCCCTGCCATTACGGTTCCGATGGGCTACCTGCGTGGTGGCGTGCTGCCGGCCGGCCTTCAGTTCTTCGGCCGTGCGTGGAGCGAGCCAGTACTCATCCGCCTCGCCTATGCGTATGAGCAGGCGACGCGCCACCGGCGACCCCCGACAAGTACTCCGCCACTGCGTTAGGCAGGCACCGCTTTATGTCACTCCGCCTACAACTCGCTTAACCAGTTTCCCAGCGCGTAACTGCGTGCCAGCAGGCGCGTCGTTGAGCACCATTACATCCTGAGCGGAAATCGAGCTCGGGTACGTTTGAATGAACGTCTCGATCGTCATGTCGCGCGGAAGCGTGACGACCTCGATCCGCGCGGGCTGCGCGTTGAGCGCACTCGCGTCCGTCAGCTCTCGGAAGCTGCCGATGCTCGAACGGAACGTCGACGCGTACGATGCGTAACGCTGCGCCGGCGCGTATCCGATGATGCCATAAGTGGTGTTATTGAAACGGATGAATGCGATCATTCCGCGCACGACCCCGCTTTCGGTCTGCGCATCGAACTCGCCTAACGCGGCCTGATTGCCATTGATCGTCGTGGTACCGCCGGAAATCTGTTGAATGCCCTGCTGAGCAAAGAACGCACGCAAAGCGTCCACCACGGACGCATTCTGGCTGATCTGCAGTTGCAGCACTGCGTCTTTGGATGGTGCCTGCCCCACAACGGCATTTGACAGGTTTGCTGTTTGCCAGCCGTTAGGGAAGGTCCACTCGAAACGCAGATCCGGGTGTAAGAACCGTGCGCCGCGGAAAAATCCAAGCCGTGGGTTGTTGCCGTACACCATGCCGTTGAGGAGCCGCAAGTAGCTCTCCTCGTTCACGACCAATCCGGTGAGTTGAGCCGCCGGCACCGCGGTAATGCGCTGGCGAGTCTGCGCCAGCCGGTTGCCAGGATCCGGGTGTGTACTCTGCCACTCGGGCAATCTGCCGGTCGCCCGCGAGCCTAACGCCTGAAGCATCTCGTACACGTCCACGGCTTCGCGGACGTCATATCGTTGATTCAACGAGTATCGGAAGCCGAGGTCGTCGGCCTGAATCTCGTCATCTCTGCCGAATTTGAGAAATGCCAGCGTCAGACCCGTCTCGAGCACGCCACCTAACGACGCGATCGTGATGGAGAAGATCGAGCCGACGCCGAGGCCGATCGTCGCGATCTGAGCTTTGCTGATCTGCGATACGCTGTGTTTCGCGGTCACGTGTCCAATCTCGTGGCCAATGACCTGCGCCAGCTCCGCTTCGCTATTGAGGTGCGTGACAAGACCCCGCGTCACGAAAATGAATCCGCCCGGGAGAGCGAAGGCGTTCACCGTCGGATCGTCCAACGTATGGAACTCCCACGGTAAGTTCGGCCGCTCCGATGCACGCGCAATGCGCAGACCCATCTGGTTGACCAACGACTTCATCCCTGCATCGGGGATCTCGGGCATACTCTGCAGAGTCTGTTGCGCTGCCTGCTGCCCCATTTGCACCTCTTGCGACTCGGAGATGAGCGATAACTCTCGCCGTCCGGTAACCGGATTCGTCGCGCACGCCGCAAGCAATACCACGGCGGCGCAGCGCACCTGCCTCGTTAGGCTTGCCATTGCTGAATGGTTGGTTGGCGGTCGCTTTGACCGTTGACTTCGTTGACCTTTGATCTTTGACCTATTTCTTCCGCTGGTACACCCACCAGGCGAGATGCTGACTCATGACGGGCAGCGGAAGCACACCCACGCGCAGGATCTCGCGCTGCAGCGCTCCATCATCGAACCGCGCGCCAAGCTCTCGCTTTACATACGCGCGTTGTCCCGCCAGCTCTCGACTCCCCACCTTTGCAGCGACAGCACGCGCGGGCTCGGCGAGAGCGATCCGCATCACATCTCCCCCCGTTCCGCTCGTGTCCACGCTATGCGAGCGCAAATAGCGGACCGCCTGTTGATAAGTCCAACCGAAATGGTGTAAGCCCAAGTCAGTCACCATACGGGCTGCTGCTTCGAGCTCGAGCATCAGTGCTCCGTATGCGACATACGGATCCCGATAGAGGCCGAGCTCGCCAGCCAGACCGCGCGCGTGTTCGTTCCAGCCATCCACCATTCCCGGGAATCGCATGAGCTGCCTGATAGTGGCCAGCGAATCGTTTCGCTGCATGGCACTCACGAGCACTTGGCGCCCTGGAATGATCTCGCGCGCAACGAGTGCAGGAATCACGTAGGCTGGCAGCTGCGTTATTCGGTCGCTTGCATACTCCAGCCGGTGGCGGGGATCCAGTCCGTCGCCCTCAAGCAACGCCACCACATGCGCTCCGTCGAATACCTGCGACCGACGTGCCACCAGAACCAGTGAATCGAGCAGCGTGAGGCCCACGCGGCTGCGGATCGTATCACGCATGGCGCCAAGCGCCGCGCGGACTCGCTCCTCGAAATCGTTAGGCGACGTGATACGGAACCGCTCGTTCCGCAGCGCAGCGCGAAACGCCGAATCGGTCCCGCTGAACCCGAGTGTCCCGCGGACTCCCGCCATCGCGCCCAGGATCCGTTCCACCTCGCGCGTGCCGTAAGTGAACAGGTCGTTAGGCGTGACGTCGAGTGTCGTGGTTCGGCGCAATAAATGTTGGTAATACTCCCGCCCGCCGGGATAGCGGCCCAGGCCGATTTGCGCACCGGCCAGGGAGTCCTCGCGAGGAACGCGGTATGGGCCCCGAAGATACGCAACCAGACTGTCGATCTTCGGATTGACGTCCCGCTCGATCGCCGTCCTGATTAACGCTGCCACCTTTGGCCGCGACACTGAATCGATCCGCGTTAGGCGCGCTTCGCTGAGTGCGAATGGGCTCCGCTCACCTGGCTGACGGAACTGCTCGAAGAAGCTGGCCACGCTGTCGAGCGCCATGGCCGGAATCCGCATCGCGTTCTTGGCACGATCCGCCAATAGTTGGCGAGCTTCCGCGAAATACTGGGACAGGTTTTCGATCAAGAAGAGGTAGCGCGCGACATCCGAAGCATCCTCGATTGGATGCTGCTCGAGCGCGCGAGCGATCGCCGGTAACGGTGACGACCCAGGGATGAGTCCTGAGAAATCAATCGAACGGTACACGGCGGCTTCCACTTCATTCTCCAGCTCCCAGTGCAGCGCAATCAGCGTGATATAGTCATCCTGCCGTAACGCCTCGTACCAAATGTTTTCGAGGGAGCGTTGCGTGGCACGCGCCGCGCGCGAGCTTTCCCGTTGCTCGTCAACGAAATGAGTCGGCAAGCGATCCAGCTTGAGACCCAGGGCGAGGCGCAAACGGTCATTGCGCAACACCACATGCCGCGTGTACTCGACCAACACTTCGTCCAAGCGTGTCAATGCAAGGACCGAATCCGCTGGACTCGGCTTCCGCGGCGTGGAGGGTAACGGAGCGCATGCTATGAAAACGACGCTTGCCGCTAATAGCGTTAGGTGCAGCGCAGCTCTCACGGGCGACGTGGACAAGTCCATCTTACAACAGAGGTTAGATTGCATGACGCAGCGGAGGCTGGCGCCCTTCTTGCGGCTCAATGTGACCCGACGCACGGTTCGGGACACCGCTGCTCGCGCACTGTTCCAATGCTAAGATCCTCTGTCAATTCCGTCGT
>DATFBW010000045.1:0-2666 GCA_035253645.1 Gemmatimonadaceae bacterium
GTTTCCCGAAAGCCGAACTGCCACGTAAGCGCCAGATATGTGAGGCCGAATGCTGTGACGACGACGAGCGCGGGCACGATGCGGGTGACCGCGTCGTCTCCATAAGCCCACCGGATTAGCCACGCCGTGGCCGCTGCGAGAAGTGAAGCGAGCACAAGGCTTCCCAATCGAAGCGACACTCCTGAATCGCCGAGACGTTGCACGAGCGCCCGACGCAGCAACTGGAACTCGATGGTAGCACCGACGCTCGATGCCAGCGTCAGCCCCGCGACGCCCCAGAGCGGATGCATATCCGCGGCACGGGGGAGCGCGAGCGCGAGAGCGGCGCCCAGCACAAGACTCACCGCGACCCGCACCAGCGCGAACCGCACGGGAGTCCGCGCGTCGCGCAGCGCGTAAAAGGCGGACGCGTACAGGCGACCGCTTGTCGCCGCCAAAAGCCCCAGTGCAGCTCCACCTAACGCGCGCCAGACCCAGACAGTCTCACCGGCGCCGAAGCGTCCTCCGCGATAGAGGATCGCCGATAACACGTCGCCTAACGCGAGAAAAGCGACGGCGGAAGGGACGACGAAGAATGCGATGCGCGCGAGCCCCGCGGACAGGCGTGCGCGGATGTGACGGCCCAGCTCCTCTTCGGTGCCGCGGCCGCTCGACATCACCGGCAGCTCGGCGGCCGTCACCGACATGCCGAACAGACTGACGGGGAGGAGATAGAGCATCTGCGCGTAGCTGAGAAGGGCGGCCGCTCCGGATGCGATGAGCGATGCAATGGCGATGTCGACGTACGCACTGAGCTGCACAACGCCACGGCCCAGCAGCGTCGGAGCGAAGTTCCGTGTCACGGTCCGCACATGTGTCGAGCCCCTGCCTAACGTTGCTCTCATGCCCCCGAGCAGTGTGAGTACCACGGGAAGCTGCAGCAGGAGCACGAGCGCGCTCCCGATCACGCTGGCCCACGCAAGCTCGACGGCGAGTCGTGCCTCCTCGCTCTGCGGCCCGCGCATGACCAGGGCCACGATCATCGCCGCGTTCCAGACGACTGGCGCGGCATATGACAGGAAGAAGCGTCCGTGACTGTTCAAGACACCCAGGCACCACGCCGACCACACCAGCAGCGCGGCCCCGGGATAGAGGATGCGCACCAGCGTAATCGTTAGGTCGCGTTTGGCGCCGGAGAAGCCGGGGCTAATGACATCGACCAGAACAGGTGCAAGCAGTACGCCGAGGAGGACGATGAAGGACGAGGCCAATACGAGCAGTGACAGGACCGCCCATGCTACCCGCCGCCGCTCGGTGTCCTCCCCTGCTGCACGCAACGACGCATATACGGGAATGAAAGAGCCCGACAATACGCCTTCGCCGAGGAGGTTTTGCAGCAGGTTCGGGATGCGGAACGCGACCGAGAAGGCGTCCGCGGCGTCCGTTGCGCCGAAGTAGTGCGCGAAAACCCGCTGCCTAACGAAACCCGCGATGCGGCTGAGCAGGATGCCGCTCGCCACGAGGAATGTCGCTCCAGCACCGGAGGGCGATTGCGGTGGCGCTGTGTCCGAACCTGGTTCCCCGCCCACCGGCGGCGCCGTCACGAGATCGGCTGTCCAGACACGAGGCGACGCGCATGCGCGTCCGCCTCACTGCGCATGTTGTCCACAAGTCCCATTCCATATCGCGCGAGAAATGGGATGACGTTGGCTGCGCGTTCCTGGCGCTTGCCGAGTGGATATACCGACGCCACAGCGGCGTTCACTCTTCGGAGCCGCGCGCGGTCCACGTGCTTCGCCGCGGCCAATACGCGCCGCTCGAGCCGATCCACGCGGAACTGCAGCGCGCGTCGCGCCCCTTCGATCGCTTGTGCGCTGATGGGCACGTGCGAATTGGTAATCACTTCGCCGCGAAGCTCATCCAGTCGCTGATCGATCGAGCTCCGTAGCGCGGTCAACTCGGTAAGCAATGACTCGGGCACGATCGCCCGCGCGAGACGAGCTTCGACCGCGTGGACTGTCGCGAGATCAGAGAGCCCAAGGTTGAACTCCGCGAGCGTCTGCTCGACGTGCGGCTCGACGATTGTGACGGACCACCGCGGCACGGCCAGCGGCTCAAGCAGCTGCAGTGCCTGAGCAACGGCGCTCGACTGCGCGAAATACGCGATTTCGCCGGGACCTGCGACGTATGCCACGGTCGGGAGGATTGTGCGCTCCACGATCGGCCGGAGGAGCACGTTAGGCGCGAGCTCACCCGGTTTGACAGTGCGCGCCGCGGCTCCCGCGCGATCGATCGGTATACGCGCTTTTTCGTCGCGCATGTCGAAGACCAGGCTGCGTCCCGGGACGGCTTCGACTTGCGGCGAAAGCCCGGCCCGGCGGATCGCCGCTTCGCGCGTGACGAGCGCCCCCTCCACCTTGGCAGCGTTCGTCAGGGCATGACGCAGCGTCTCGAAGCCGGCGACGCGCACGGCATCGTGACCGGCGTCGAGCACCGTGATGCCGAGGGGACCGAGGAGGTCCGCCAGAAACTGCACGAACGCGGCCCCGATTGTCCGGTCACCGCCGTAGCTCTGCCTAACGAGCGATATGGGCCGCGCGTCCGGCGAGCTGCCACTCGCCTCCTCGAGCTGCGCGATCAGGCCATCCACTCTGGGGAGCGGGACGCGGAACAGCGGTTGGCCATCG
>DATFBW010000046.1:0-7658 GCA_035253645.1 Gemmatimonadaceae bacterium
TCGTCGTGCGCTCACCGCTGCCTTCCGCCGAGGTCATCGCGGCAATGCGGCGCACTGTGCGCGATCTGGATCCCAACCTGCCGGTCTACAACGCTCGCTCGTTAGGTGATGCCATCGCGGAATCGCTGAGCACGCGGCGCATGACCATCACGTTGATGGCTGTGTTCGCGATCACGGCGGTCCTGCTCGCGGCCGTCGGCATCTTCGGCGTCATCGCGCGCAACGTGGCGTCACGCGTAAAGGAATTCGGTGTGCGTCTTGCGTTAGGCGCGACGCCGAGTGCCGTCGTCGCGCTCGTCCTCCGCCGCGGTGCCGCGCTCATTCTGGTAGGCATCGGCCTGGGCGTTGTCGGAGCTGTCGCGCTGCGGGGCGTGCTCCGGTCGCTTCTATTCGGCGTTTCGTCGCTCGACCCCGCGACGTATCTGACAGCGCCGCTGGTCCTCGCGGCGATCGCGCTGATCGCGTGCTGGCTACCCGCACGCCGCGCGACATCCGCCGACCCGCTCGAGGCGCTGCGCGCGGAATGACAACGGCCCCGCCTGTTAGGCGGGGCCATTGTCTCTCGCGTTGGCTGCAGTGATTAGTGAGCGGTGGCGAGGTACGGAAATGTCGCCTGGAATGCCCTGTCATTCGTAGCGACATTGTCCGTCGTTAGGCCCGGTGTCACGTTGTTGTTGTTCCCCAGCAAGCTGCCGAACAACGCGCCCAGGCCGATATCGACGACGTCGTCGCTCAAGCTCCTGCCGCCGTAACCGCCAAAGACCCAGCTGAGCCAGAAAACCGGCGTCCCATCGCGCTTGGGATAGGTGACGAGCATGTCGGGCAGCAGCGCACCCGCGATGACGTTCGCGTACGCCGCGTCACGCCCCGCAACACCGGTGATGAATCCCACCACGTCACCTGTCCACGTCGCGACGTCCGTTCGTGGCTGGTCGTAGTTGTACAGCTGGTGACGTCGCTTCACGACCATCACCTCGCTCACCAGCGGATTACCCAACCGCTCCGCCTGAACGAACGATGCATTGTCGGCCGCGTTTGCTGTTGCGTCGTTAGACAGGAGCGCGCTCGGGCTCGACGCATCCTGGCACGCGACGCTTACGAGTAACGCCAGGATCGGATAGAGTTTTGCTTTCATTGATGGAGTCCTCACTGGAATCGTTCTCGTTAATGGCTGGTCGTGGCCCAGATACCGATCTTCGGATCGGGACCGGCGTTGGCTGGAAGCAGCATGTTCTCCGGCAGCTCAACGACGATTCCTAACGCGTTGAAGCCGCGCAGGAAGTCGATGCCGGGGCTTCGGAAGGAGGTCGCCTCCTGCGTCCTGATCCGCGAGAGCGGACCCTGCACCGGTGCACGATCAGGAATGATTTTGAAAAACTGTTCCAGATCGATGAAGAACGGGTCGTCAAAGAGCCCTGCCTGCAACTGAATCCCACTCGGCGAGCCTAACGCGACGTTGGTGGCGCCTGTGAGCGTGGGTGTCGCGTCGACGAGCGTATTCACTGTCCCTGCGGTGGCGGGAGTTACCGGCCCGTACATCCGCACTTGCTGATTCCTGCCTTCTCCATCGAAGCGGAACTGCAGGACGAGATCTTCCACCGCATCGCCCGTGTTGTCGACTTTGATCTGATAGAGCTGATCGGGATCGAAGCCGATCGTCGGTGACTGCGCCGGCGTAACGGGCGACGCCGTCGTTAGGACGAGCACGATGCGACCCGCGTTCGCACCCGGAAACGCGTAGACGTCATTGATGTCGTTGAGCTGTTTGAGCTCCACTTCTGGTGTGTCTTGATGATCCGATGCGCTCGACACACGGGCGAGCGCAAAGGCGGCCACTGTCACAGTCGCGGCGAGCGACAAGCGCACGGCGAGCGGCGCGGCCTTGATGGCGCGTAGCATGAAGCATTCTCCGGATTGTGGTTGACGTCGCGGCCCACCGTCGGATGTGCGCTTCTATCCTCCGACGAGACAGGAGCGCTTGAGCGTAGGTCGCGACGCGCTAATTACGTCGCGTGCGCTCTGGCGGATTGCACTATCGACAAGCGGCCGGGCCGTAGCGATCGTTCGGCGTGCTCCAAGCGTTGCAGTCCCTTCCGCCACGCGCGCGCGCGTGGCTCTTCCTGACCGTCGCACTGGGGTTGCATGTCATTGATGAGGCGAGCAACGACTTCCTGACGACGTTCTACAACCCGATGGTCTTGTCGCTGCGCGAACAGCTCGGCTGGTTTCCAATGCCGACCTTCACGTTCTGGCCATGGTTGATCGGCCTAACGCTGGCGGTGCTACTCCTGTTTGCGCTCGTACCGTCAGTCGCACGCGGCGGGCGCTGGGTGAAGCCGTTTGGCTACTTCTTCGCCGCGCTCATGCTGCTGAACGGCATCGGCCACATCGCCTTCGCAATCACCGAAGGGAGGATGGTGGCCGGCGTGTGGACCGCACCGCTTCTACTCGCCGCGTCCGTTTATCTCCTCAAAGCGCTCTCGCAGACAACAACTCCACCACAGACAAACGCGGACACAATCGCGAGCTCACGCGGACCTTGAGAACTGTTTTGCTGTTCTTCGTTTCGTCCGCGTCCGTCCGTGGTGAAGCTTTAAGTTCACGGAACTACGGGTACCTTGTATGCAGCACGTAAGGCTGCCTGATACTCTGCGTACAGCGCCTTGAGTCCGTCGAACTCCTTCTTCACAGCCGCGCGATAATCGGGGCGCGTCGCGAAGTCGTACAACAGCGCAGCCATGCCCTGGGCGTCAGCGACGAAACCCTTGTGGCCAACGTCGCCTAACGCGTCCTGCTCCATTTCGTAGGTGTGAAAGCCGCCGTTTGCCGAATGCGCCGAGAAACCGACGCCCGGGATGGCCGACGACACGGAGCCCGTTTCTTCGTAACCCTGGGGCTTCTGCGGCACTTCCTGGACCTTCGTGGCGCCGAGCTTTTTGAGATACGCGAAGGCGACCTCGTTGAGCGTTGCGACTGAAATGCCGTCGCGCATGCTGCCGTAGTGTTCCACCTTGACCTTGGTCCCTGTCGCTGCCGCCGCGCCGCGCGCAGCGTCGTCCACAAGCTGCCGCACCTGCTTCAAGTACTCGGCGTCAGGATATCGGATGTAGAAGTCCGCGACGGCGCGATCGGGAACCACGTTAGGCGCCTTGCCACCCTCCGTGATAATCCCCTGGATGCGCGTTTCCGGACGGAACGTGCCGCGTAACGCGTCAATATTGTTGAAGAACAGGCGGAGCGCGCTCAGCGCGTTGCGTCCGTCCCACGGCGTCATCTGGTGCGCCGGATAGCCGGTGAAGACGTACTTCACGCCGTCGATGTTGAGGCAACACGTGCCGAATCCTGGAGCGGGCCGCTGTGTAGACGTCGAGGAGTGCGATCGGACCAATACGTCCGCCTCGTCAAAGACCTTGGCTTCGTGCATGACCGTTTTCGAGGGCGGGGGCATCATCTCTTCGGCCGGAGCTCCGTACACAATCACGCTGCCTGCCGTGCGCGACTTCGTCAGGAACTCGGCGACCGCGATCGCCGCGGCCAGTCCAACGGGACCCTGGGCCGAATGCTGATCGCCGTGAAAATCGCGCTCGGTCCCGCGCAACGCATCGTATTCGACGATGATGCCTAACACCGGTTTGCCGTTGTTTTTTTTGTAGCGCGCGACGAACGCGGTCTCCAATCCGGCGACGCCTCGCTTCACGTCGAAGTCGCGGGCCTCGAGATAGTCGATGAGCAGTTTGATCGAGCGCGTCTCCTTGAACCCGATCTCGGGGTGCCGCGTGATGTCGTCGCTCATGGCCATCAGCTCCTTGTCCATGAGCTCCCTGGCCCGCGCTACAACGGCGTCGCGTGCGGCGTTAGGCGCCGTCAGTTTCGCCGCCCACCCCGCCGCATCTACTTCGCGTTGCAGGGCCGCCATTTTTGCGACCACGTCGCGCGCGGCATCGCGCTGAGTCGGCGTTTCCTGCGCCGAAGCCGCCAGCGTCGTTAGGACACTGGCGAGGATCACTCGACGATATGTCATGACAGTATCAGTGGGCGCCGGGCGCGTCTGCGTTCCCCTGGGTCCGGCCAGCCAAAGAACGAAGGTTCTCGCTCAGCGCTTCGTATTCCGCACGCGGGACCATGTCCTTGAGACGCGCCTCGAGCTCGCGTACCCGTTCACTCAGCTCGGTCGCTTGTTCTCCTGTCGATAGGAGTTGGATCTCGACGTCTGCGAGCTTGCTCGTCGCGCCGCGCAACGCGGCGATCTGAGTCTTCGCCTCGTGATAATCGGCTTCCGGAATACGTGCCGCGACTTCGCGCTCCAGCTCCTCGATCCGATGCGCGACCTGAGTTGCCTGCACATCCGCTTCGGCGAGCTTGGCGCGTAAAGCCGGGACCTCCGCCGCACGCGCTTCGAGCGTGGCGATCTTTGCGGCAGCGTCCTTGAGCGACTGGTCACGCGTTGCGAGTTGGCGTTTCAGCTTGGCCAGCTCTTCACTGTTGTTTGTTTGCAGCTCCGAATGCTTGGCGGCGACAGATTCGAGCGCCGTCTTCGGTACCATGCCATCGATAGTTGCCTTCGCCGTCGCCAGCTCCCGCTCGAGCGCGGACTGACGATCCGCCGCCGCCGCCAACTCAGCGTCGCGTTGGCCCAGGGCGGTCGTGCGATCGTCGAGGGCAATCGTTAGGCCGCTGATTCGCTCATCCAGATCGTTGATGAGACGGTCTTTGTCGCGCAGGATCCCATGCAGCGTATCGATCTTCCCCGTTTCGATCGTAAAGTTCGCGATGGATCGGTCGCGCTCGATGATCTGATCGTCCTTGGCACGAGCTTCCGCGGCGGCCGCGCTCGCGCGCGATGTCATGTGTCCGAGCTCACTCTGCAACGCAGCGAGACGGTCTTTCCACTTGCGTTCCATCGCCGCGAGACGATCGCCTTCCGCGAAGAACCGCAGGAACCAGCCAACGAGTGCACCGACCGCGCCCGCCAGGACAACCGTTGCTGCAACCATTCCCGCGCTCATCGTTAGGTATCGTTGCCCCAACGCGATCGCCATGAGTGCCAGGGCTGCGCTTCCAACCGCGAGAATCAGTCCTCGTGTCATCATCGCTCCCCGGAGTGAGCCCGCTGTGGTGTCATCGACCGAGTCAACCTACGCGGCGCCCCTGCCGACGCAATATGGTAGAGACCCTGTATGCCCTACTGCAGCGCTACTGAGACACAGGCGGCAAAAATCGCCTAACGAGCCAGCTTGCAAGAGCCGGGCGCGCGCTAAGGCAGAGGCCGCTGTCGGTGAACGTTTTTGGCGGTCCCGACGTACAAGGACAATCACTTTCTCCCTTGGAGAGCTCATGGTTCGAAAGTCTACTCTCACCCTGGCTGCGGTCGCACTCCTCACCAGCGCCAGCGTGTCTGCCCAGGGTGGTCCGCCGTCAGGTGGCCAGCCCGGGCGCGGGATGATGCGAGCTTCTGTCGCCATCCTCTTAGAAAACAAGGACTCTATCCCCCTCACTGCCGAGCAGGTGACCAAGATCGAGGAGATCCGCAAAGGCGCGGAGACAAAGAACGCCCCGATCGTGGAAAAGGCCCGCGCAGCCCGTGAGGCGGGCAGCGGTATGGACGCTATGCGCGAGATCATGGCCGAAGCGCGCAAAAATGACGAAGAGGCCTATCAGGCCGCGCTGGCACTGCTAACGGCAGAACAGAAGCCGAAGGCCGAAGCGATCGTGACGAAGGTCAGGGAGCAGATGAGGGCGAGTAGGAGACCGCCGACGCGTTGACCTGCCAAGGTTCGCGGAGCAGGGAGCGAGGAGCGAGACTGACCGATCCGCTTCTTTGCTCCTCTCCCCGCGCCATTTTGATTGCCATCCCGACAGCCAGTCTGCCACAGAGACCTCCTGAAAAAGGAGGTCTTTTGTCATCCTGACACGCCGCGATTGGTACATCCCCTGCCCCTCGTGTGGCGCGCGAGCGAAAACGCTCGCCCTAACCGATCAACAACAATCCACACGAGGCCTCCCATGACCAACATGACTACGCCTTTTGGTTCGGTGTTGACTCGCGTGGCGTCGATTAGTCGCGCCATGGACGACGTCTTCGCCCCCGAGCTGTCGAACAACTGGATTCCACCGCTCGATGCGACCGAGTCGGAGAACGCGTACGTCGTCACAATCGATCTCCCGGGCATCAAGCGCGAGAACATCAAGATCAACTTCGACCGCGGTGTCCTGACCGTAACGGGTACACGCGAGGGAGCGAGCGAGCAGAGTAACGGTGACCGCTTCTATGTGCGCGAGCGCGCGATGGGCACGTTCACTCGTTCCGTGCGTTTCGCCCGCGACGTCGACGGTGACAAGATCGATGCGCGGCTCGAGAATGGCGTGCTGACGATCACCGTGCACAAGGCAGCGACGGCGCTGCCAAGGCAGATCGAAGTACAAGGGGCCTAACGACGTAAAGAGCGGAACGGGGAGCAGGGAGCGACTAATCCTCTTCTTACGCTCCATGCTCCTCGCTCCTCGCTCCATGGTACTCCCCCAAACATCCGATAGCGGCACTGTGCTCCACCGCGGCATCGTGAAGCACGACAATCAGTGGAGCTAGGAGTGCCATCAACAACATCAACAAGCGTCCTTCAATCCCTCTCCAATGACCTGACCAGCACCGCCGAGAAGGTGGGCGCCTCGATCGTGGCCATCCATGCGCGGCGGCGCATCCCCTCGAGCGGCGTCGTCTGGAAGCCCGGCGTCATCGTCACCGCAAGCCACACCCTGCAGCGCGAAGAGGACATCACGATCGCCTTGCCTAACGGCGAAAGCGTGAAGGCACAATTGCGCGGGCGTGATCCCGGAACCGACATCGCCGTGCTGCAAGTGGATGTGCAGACTCCAGGCGTGGATATCGCCGGCGCCGATGGGTTACGCGTGGGTCAGCTGGTGCTCGCGTTAGGCCGGCCTGGATCCTCCGTAACCGCCGCTCTCGGAATCATCAGCGCGCTCGGGGGCGAATGGCGCACGTGGCATGGCGGCAGAATCGATCAGTTCGTTCGGCTCGACCTCGCCATCTACGACGGCTTCTCCGGCGGCCCGCTCGCGGACGGCGGTGGGCGCGTGCTCGGCATCAACACATCTGCGCTCTCGCGTTCCGCAGCCCTAACGATTCCTGCGGCCACCGTCACCCGCGTCGCGGACCAGCTCCTGACGACGGGTCGCGTGAGTCGCGGCTACATCGGTGTGGCCGGGCAGCCCGTCCGGCTGCCGGCCAATCTCGTTAGGTCTCTCAAGCTCGATCAGGAGATCGGATTGCTCGTAGGCAGCGTCGCGGACGACGGTCCCGCGAGTAAAGCGGGGGTGCTCCTCGGTGACGTCATCGTCTCGCTCGACGGACAGGGCGTGGAAGACCCCGGCGAGCTGCTCGCAGCCCTCTCGGGCGATCGCGTCGGACAACAAGCAACGCTCGGCGTCATCCGCGCAGGTAAGCTCCAAGAGGTGCGCGTGATAGTGGGCGAGCGGCCACATGAGCGGCGTGAACCTCGCCGCGGGAGACACTAAAATGAGCGGTCGCAATCAGCGCAACCATACTGGCGAGGCGCTGGCCGTCGAAGTCTCCGCGCTTGCACAGTTAGTCAGCTCATTCACCGTCGGACTGACTGGCGGCAGCCGACGCGGGGGTCACG
>DATFBW010000047.1:0-4809 GCA_035253645.1 Gemmatimonadaceae bacterium
CACGGACGGCTGCTGCTACTCGCGTCTCACGCGAGCGCCTTGCTGCTGCTGGTCCTGCCGTTCGTACGATCGTGGGTGATCGGCTGGGTTGTGTTGTTCGGGGTTGGCTTTTTCTTCATCGCCAACAATGCGGCGGCGAACACGCTCATCCAGGTGCTGGTGCCCGACGCCCTGCGTGGGCGCATGATGTCCGTTTACAGCCTGATCGTGGTAGGACTTGCCCAGGTCGTCGGTGCCTCGTTAGGCGGCGTTGTGGCGCAGCTCTGGGGTGTAGGCTGGGCGATCGGAGGCGCGGCTGCGTTCCTCTTCGTTTACCTCGTGCTCGCCTTCAGGCGGTATCCCGAGCTACGGGAGCTGTAAGGCGGCCGGGACTAGCCGAGCGGCCGGGGCGCCGGCGCGGGACGCGGCGCACGCGGAGGACCTCGGCGGCCTCGAAGCCCAACGCGCGCCACGCCGCATTTCCCGTACGATTCTCTATACCGCAGTGCAGCCGCATTTCCTCCGCGCCATGGGCGTTGCACCAGACGTCGGCGTGGCGCAACAACGCCGTGAGGACACCCCGCTTACGGTAGGGCGGCAGCACGTACACCGACAGGACATAGGCATGCCGCGGTGGCTCGTATAGCGGATTGTTCCCCGACAGCGTGCAGCGCAGCACACCCACGGCTTGCGTGCCTGCCGTCGCGATAAGCGTTAGGCAACGCTCGTCCGCCAGTTGCGCGGCGAATAACGGCCGCACGATGTCCCGGAAATCGCGTCGCAGCCTCCGGTACGCCGGATTGACGCGTGACGCCTCGAGCAGGGCGCTGCGCATCGCGACTACCGCGTCGAGGTCGCCGTCGTGC
The DNA here is from genome assembly GCA_035253645.1 of Gemmatimonadaceae bacterium. Lineage (GTDB taxonomy): Bacteria > Gemmatimonadota > Gemmatimonadetes > Gemmatimonadales > Gemmatimonadaceae > DASYRX01. The sequence goes on from DATFBW010000047.1 coordinate 846, forward strand.
GCCTGGCGTACCACGATTCGCGGCGGGCGCGTCTTCACGCCGAAAGGCCGCCGCCGAACAGATCCTGGTTGGGACGCCGCCGCTGTTGCTCGTTAGGCCCGCGCATGTAGCGACCCCCATCGGTGCGGGAGACTTTACGGCGCGCGACCAGCGATTCGAGTACCAGCTCGCACGCCGCGGCCGCGATCGGTGGGTCGGTAGCCTCTGCCAGGCCACTCGCCGCCACGGCCTCGTGCAACCCGGGAACCGTGCCGAACGCGCGATACATGGTCGCCGTTTCCACTTCGTCCGTCACTTGCAACGCCCCGCCGCTATCGAACCACATCACGATGTCATCGGTCTCGAGCGACGCCGCCCGCTCGCGCAACGTCGCGTCGGCCGCCCGGCGGATCAGCTCTTTCGCGATCGATGGCGCTCCAACCAGCTCCCCTTCGTACTCGAGCTCGATTTTTCCGGTAATCGACGGCAGCGCCGCGTACACGTCGGAAAGGCGAGGTACGATCTCCTTCTCGCCTAACCGCAAGGAGCGTCGCTCGGCATTCGAGACGACACTCTCCAGCACGCTGATCGGCATCCGCTGAGACACGCCCGAACGGCGATCCACGCGCTTGTCGGTGCGTGCTTCGAACGCGACGCGCTCGATAACCTCCGCGACGAAGTTCGGCACCCGCAACGGCAACGAGCCGCGCTCTGTCCATGCTTCCTGCGCCGTGATCGCCATCCCCAGCTCTACAGTCTCGGGATAGTGCGTTCCGATCTCGCTTCCAATGCGGTCTTTGAGCGGAGTGATGATCTTGCCGCGCGCGGTGTAATCCTCAGGATTCGCCGTAAAGCACAGCAGCGAGTCGAGCCGCAGCCTAACGGGATAACCCTTCACCTGGACGTCGCCTTCCTGCATGATGTTGAACAGTCCGACCTGCACTTTCCCCGCGAGGTCGGGAAGCTCGTTCAACGCGAAGATCCCGCGATTCGCCCTGGGCAGCATGCCGAAATGCATCGTCAGCTCATCGGCCAGGATGTGGCCGCCTTTGGCCGCCTTGATGGGATCCACATCGCCGATAATGTCCGCGATCGTCACGTCAGGCGTCGCGAGCTTTTCGACGTACCGCTGATCGCGGCCGACCCACGCGATCGGCGTGTCGTCTCCGGCATCCGCGATGAGCCGAGTGGCGAACTTGGAGATCGGAGCGTAGGGGTTGTCGTTGATCTCGCTGCCGGAAACGATCGGAATCAAATCGTCCAGGAGCGATGTGAGCGATCGCAGGATGCGGCTCTTGGCCTGACCACGCAGTCCTAACAAGATGAAGTTGTGCCGCGCGAGGATCGCGTTGACGAGCTGCGGCACCACACTGTCGTCGTAGCCGATCAAACCAGGGAACAGCGCTTCGGTGGATCCGAGCCGCGCGAGCAGATTCTCGCGCATCTCGTCCTTGACGGAACGCAGGACACGCTGGCGTGCGCCGCGCGGGTCGCACATGAGGGCACCGAGGGTGGACGGAAGCGTAGATGGCATCAGCACTCAGAGCGCCACCTAATCGGCGGCGGCAACCTCGACAAGACAATCATAGAAGACCGGCCCACGACCGAGATCTGTCTCGTCCTGACCGGTGACAGCGTTTGCGTTCTGACGATCGCTGGCGTATTTGGCCCACCAGATCGATGGGGCCCACACAACGCCCTGGCGCACGCTCGGCGCGACGCGCAGGCGGGCCGTGAAGTGCCCGCGCTCGTTATGCACGACCACGCGCGTCCCTTCGCCTAACGCGCGCCGTTCGGCATCCGCAGGATGCATAACCAGCTCGGGTTCGGCGTTTTTGCGCAGGGACGCGATATTCACGAACGTCGTGTTCAGGAAATAATGTCGCGGAGACGAGATGAGGTTGAGCGGGTACCGGCGCGCGAGCTGCGGCGCGGTCTCTGGAAGCTCACGCGGTGGCGTATATGTCGGAAGAGGGTCGAACCCCATGTCTGCCATGCGCTGCGAATAGAACTCGCATTTTCCGCTCGGCGTCGGGAAGTTGCCGTCCGCATACGGCAGGAACGGCTGCGGAAGGTTGAGTCGGACCCAACCTTTATCGAGCAGACGCTCGAGGGTGACACCTTTCATTGCCTGCGCATCACTCGCGAGTGACTGCCGGATGAGCTCGAGATCGTCGTCCGCGAACAGTGCCGCGTCGAGTCCCATGCGTCTGCCCAGCAGGCGGAAGATCTCCGAATTCGGCTTACATTCGCCTAACGGCTCGATCGCGGGACGGTTGAGCGTCGCGTAATGATGGCCGTAGGAATAATGGACGTCCCAGTGCTCGAGCTGCGTCGTCGCCGGCAGTACGATGTCGGCCCAGTCCACCGTGTCCGTCGGGAACTGCTCGAGGACGACAGTAAATAGATCTTCGCGCGCGAGGCCGCGCAGCACGGCGTTGCGGTCGGGCGCTACGGCGGCCGGATTCGTGTTATAGACGACGAGCGCGAGCACCGGAGGGCCCCCGACGCCCGCGTTAGGCGTCGTCAAGGCCTCGCCGAGCTTGATCATGTTGATCGTGCGCACGGGCGGCGACAGGTCCGGCCGCATGAGCAGCGCCTTGTTGAAGCCGAAACTGCCGCTCGTGGAGAGCTGGACGCCCCCGCCCGGCCGGCGCCAGTGCCCCGTTACCGCGGGGAGACAGGCGATCGTGCGCACCGCCATTCCGCCGCCTGCGTGCCGCTGCAAGCCGTAATTGACGCGGATGAAGCACGCCCGCGAGCGTCCGAACTCCGAGCCTAACGTGCGAATGCGCGCTGCTTCGAGGCCCGTGATTTCGGCCGCCCGCTCCGGCGGCCATTCGCGCACACGCTCACGCAGCTGTTGCCAGCCTAACGTGTAGCGCTCGAGGTAATCCTGGTCCTGCGTTCCCTCCGCGAACACGACATGCATCATGGCGAGGGCAAGCGCCGCGTCGGTTCCCGGGCGAATCGCGAGCCACTCGTCGCACTGCTCGGCCGTGCGCGTCCGGACCGGATCGATCGCGAGAACTCGCGCACCGCGCTCGCGCGCCTTGAGGATGAACGGCCAGAGGTGCGGGTTGGACGTCAGCGTATTCGTCCCCCACAACAACACCAGGTCGCTCTCCGGGATCCCCTCACCGTCTGCGCCGATGTTGGCCCCTACCGTCATCCGCATCCCCTCACCGCCGCACGTGGAGCAGATTGTGCGATCCAATTGGGAAGCGCCTAACGCATGAAAGAAGCGCCGATCGATCGACGAGCCCTGGACGTAACCCATCGTGCCCGCATACGAGTAGGGCAGAATCGCCTGCGCGCCGGCGGATTTGACGATGCTCGTCAGGCGGTGCGTCACCTCGTCGAGCGCGTCATCCCACGAGATCACGTCAAATTGTCCGCTTCCTTTTGGGCCCGAGCGACGCATGGGGTGCATCAAGCGCTCGGGGTGATATGTGCGCTCGATGTAGCGGTTCACCTTCGCGCAGAGAAAACCTTGCGTGAAGGGGTGGTCCGGGTCGCCGGCAATCTTTACCGCTCGCCCATTCTCAACGGTCACGAGCGTCGCGCAGGCATCGGGGCAATCGTGCGGACAGCCGCCGCGCACAACTTCGCGCACTGCGTGTGATGAAAGACCGGCACCCATAGGCGACTAATCTAATCTTTGCTTGACACTTCAGCCTGGTATTCTAGATTCCGCGCGCCTCTCCGGGCGTACACCCCCAAAATCCCTCAGGAGACTACGCATGAAGCGCTTGGCCCTTGCCGCCGCTGTGTTATTGGTTGCTGCGTGCGGCACGAAGTCCGAAGAAGCTGCTCCCGCTACCGATAGCGCAGCCCCGGCGGCGGTGCCGGCGCCTGCGGCCGCTGACAGCACCGCACCGAAAGCTGATTCGGCAGCGGCAGACAGCGCAAAGAAGAGCTAGGCCTTTTCGTTAGGCACGCGCGGCGGGGGCTCGTCCTCCGCCGTTCTTTTTTTTTGGGGGGG
>DATFBW010000048.1:0-22956 GCA_035253645.1 Gemmatimonadaceae bacterium
TGTCTCGACCTCAAGGGAGGTTCCACCACGCCGGGAAATGGTGTGCAATTGTGGGACTGTAGTGCGTATGGCGGTCAGAATCAGCGCTGGACCATCGTCGGGGCGCAGATCAAATATGGCGCCGCTGGATCGGCGCACTGCCTAACGGCGAGCGGCGCGACGAACGGAGCCGCTATGGTCATCCAGCCGTGCGCTCAGACAACGTCGCAATACTTCACGTTTCTGCCCGGCGGCGAGATCCGCCCACAGAGCGGCACGAACCTGTGCCTCGATGCCCGCGCGGTCACGGATAGCGATTACCTCGCTGGCAACGGCCTTCCGGCGAACGGAGCGGCTGTGCAAGCCTACAGCTGCCTAACGAATCAGTTGAATCAGAAGTGGAACCTCTCCGGCAGCATAAAGCTTTCGGGGACCAACCTGTGCCTCGAACGCGCCGGCAGCTCGCACGCCTGGGGCACGCGATTGCAAGTGGGTACGTGCGCCTCCGTCCAGGCGCAGTACTGGGACTACTACTTCAAATGAGCGCGCCTAACGCGCACCCGAGGATTTATCCGATGCGCCACTTCCTCACGATATCGCTGCTCGGGGCCCTCGCTCTGCCCATCGCCAGCGCTGAGGCACAGCTGCCCAAGCGGATCTCGCAGGCGATCAAGCAAAAGGTGAGCGATCGCAAGCGCGAGATGGAAGACAGCATAACGAAACGCGCGACCGAGCCGGTCGATTCCGCGCTGGTCCGCGCGAGCAAGGTCGACAGCCTGGCGGCGAAAGCGAGCGCCAAGGCGAGCGCGATGGTGAGCACGGTTGGGCGCGGGAAGCAAATGAGCGCTGAGGAAAAGGCGCTGCGCGGCGCACTCGCGGCCGGCCGCCTCGATCTGACCGACCTCGCTTTCGCACGGGGCAAGAGCGACCCGATCATTTCGCCGGAAGCGCTGCAGCTGCTCGCCAAGGTTCTCGGCGACTTGCCTAACGTCTATTTGGTGCAGGGCCGTGCAGACGCCGGCATGGCAAAGGCCGCCGCGCAGAAGCTGGCCGAGAAACGAGCGCTGGCATTCAAAACGGCGCTCGTCGCGCAGGGAGTACCGGCGGAACGTCTATTTGCCGCCGGCGATGGCAGCGCACAACCAGGTGGCGCGCTCGCGAGCGTGCTCCGCGTCCAGTAACGGAGATACGAATCATGCTTCGAAATTGCATTGCAATCGGCGCAACCGTGGCCGCCGTCGCCTGTGGCGGTGAGACAGAAGCGCCGCGCGCATCCCAGCAAGCCGCAGCGGGTCCCGTCAACAAACTTTCCGCGTGCTCGCTGCTCACGGCCGAGGAGGTCAAGTCCGTCACCGGACAAACCGTGATAGCGATCGATTCAACGTCAGCAGCTGGATGCCATTTCCGCGGACCCACCGAGCTGGAGACAATAGCCAGCATCATGGTGACGGCCGGCATGAAGCCAATGGCGACAAGCGCGGAGATGGCGGCGTGGCGCAGCGGCCAGATCGACCCGGATGACGATATCAAGCCGACGATCGCTGCGCTCGATGGCTTGGGCGTCCCCGCCATCCGCAACGAGATCGCGGGATTCGGCCTCGTAACGATCGAGGTTTACAAGAGCGGATATCTGGTGGATGTAACCGCGAACACCCTCGAGCTCGCAAAGAAGCTCACACCGACGGTCTTATCACGGGTTCCCTAACGAGCGGCTCGACCGGGTTTGGCCGCGTCAGCGCCAATAAGAGCCCGCCAAGAACCAATCCGACCGGTACAGCTCAGGCGTAGGTGAGGTCGCAGGTAATAACACGCGACTTCACCACGCCATCTCATGTTCCGCTGGTCAATCGTCAGCGCATTCGCCGTGGCTTTTGCAACAGCCGCTCGCGCACAAACTGCACGAGTTGACACGATACGCGTTGCTTCGCCGCCCAAGCCGATCACCCTGTCAGCGGTGCTGATCAGTGCAGAGCAAGCTCAGTCGGCAGCTGCCTCGCGTACGGTGCGGAACGTCGACATTGCGATCCGGCCGCGCGCGTCATCCCAGGAATTGCTGCGTCTCGCTCCCGGGCTCGTCATCGCGCAACACGCCGGCGGCGGAAAGGCAGAACAGATCTTTCTGCGTGGCTTCGATGCCGACCATGGAACTGACGTCGCCGTGTCGATCGATGGAGTGCCTGTCAACATAGTGTCGCACGGTCACGGACAGGGTTACGCCGATCTGCACTTCGTGATCCCGGAGATCGTGAACCGTGTCGATGTGCGGAAAGGGCCGTACGACACGCAAGATGGCGATCTCGCGGTGGCAGGTGCGGTCAACCTTGTGACACGTGAGCGGTTGAACGCACGATCTCTCGCTGTCCGCGGTGGCAGCTTCAACACGCTCAACCTAACGACACTCCTTCCGTTTGGCGGGGATGCCTCGCGGGCGGGCGGGTACGTCGCTGGCACGCTGGCGTCATCAGATGGTCCATTTGCGGCGCCCCAGGACTTCCGCCGCTGGAATGGCTACGGGAAATACACCGCACCGCTAGGCACCGCGCGCCTCGGCCTAACGCTGTCCGGCTTTTCCGCGCGGTGGAACGCATCCGGTCAAATCCCGGATCGTTTGGTGCGGACGGGGGCGATGTCGCGCTTTGGCGCAATCGATTCGACCGAAGGAGGGAATACGTCCCGGTATGACCTGGTCGCGACGGCAAATGGCGCAGGGTGGGGCGCTCGGGCCTTTGCGAGTCGGTACGATTTCCGACTGTTCTCCAATTTCACGTTCTTCCTGGACGATTCAGTCGCCGGTGACGGCATCGAGCAGGTAGACGATCGCCTGCTGGCAGGCGGATCGCTTTGGGCGGAGCGCCTAACGCCACTCTTCGGCATGGCCGGCAGTTGGCGCAGCACCGTGGGCCTCAGGTGGGACGATGCGGATGTGGGACTCTTCCGTGCCCGACGGGGTCAGAGGCTTGGCACGAAGACCGACGACCATGTGCGCATCCACAATGTCTACGCCGCGGTCGATCGTTCGCTGATGCTCGGATCGCGGCTGCGGACCACGTTAGGCGTGCGTACAGACTTGTTCAGGTTCGCCGTCAGCGACCGTCTGGGCGGAGCCGGCTACGCGCCCGTATGGCATGGACGGCTCAGTCCCAAAGGCTCGCTCGCATTCGAGGTGAACCGCAACCTGACGCTTTTCGCGAATGCAGGGGCAGGGTTCCACTCCAACGATGCACGCGCTGTCGTGCGCGCGAGCTCAACGGACGAAAGCCTTCCGAAGGCGATCGGTTATGAAATCGGCGCGCGGCAGACGTGGAATGGTGCAACGATCGCCCTTTCAGCATGGGGCCTGGATCTGACAAGCGAGCTCGTATGGTCGGCCGACGGCGGGACGACCGAGCCGGCTGGTCGCAGCCGGCGCGTGGGGCTGGACGTCGAGGGCCGCGTTAGGCTGGTTTCCTGGCTGTGGGGGGATGTGGACCTCAACGTGGCGCGAGGCCGACTGCGGGACGAACCGCGTGGTCGCGACATGATCCCGTTGGCGCCAACCATAACCAGCAGCGGCGGTCTCACAACGAATGAGCTGCGCGGTATGAGCGGCGGCCTGCGCTGGCGACACATCGGGGCGCGGGCAGCAAACGAGGACAATTCGGTGCGCGCGCTCGGACACGCTCTATTCGAGTCGTTCGTTACGGCCAGGCGCGGGCACACGACAATCCGGCTAGCCGTCGACAACGTATTCAATGTGCGGTGGAACGAGGCGCAGTTCGCGACCACGTCGCGGCTCCGCGGTGAGGCGGCGCCGGTCACGGAGCTGCACTATACGCCCGGCACGCCGCGGGCAATCACGTTAGGCGTCGAACGACGATTCTAGCCCACTACCGCTCCCTCTCAGCTGAGTAGTGCCTGTGTTGTTAGGCAGCAATCCGATGTCTTCGAACCAGCGTAGATGGCACAAACAGTTTCTCTCGGAGATTACCGGATGCACCAGTCTATTGCTCTACCCGCGCGTGCTCGCCGCCTGCTGTTCGGCGCCCTCGCGCTCGCGACTGCGATTAGCGCGGCGACGCTCTTCGCCTCGGACCATCAGGACACACCTGAGGTCGAGCTCTCCCCTCGCATGGACATCAACGACATCTACGCGTTCCCCGGCGCGAGCGCCGACCGGATCGTCCTCGTGATGACCACGTCATCGCCGATCACCCCCGCGCAGGGCCTAACGGCGTCGTTCGATCCTAACCTCCTCTATCAGCTCAAGATCGACAACAGCGGCGACGGCGTCGAGGATCGCGTGCTGCAGTTCACCTTCAGCGGCAGCGGCGCGAATCAGCAGGTACAGATCCGCGGCCCGGTCGCACCGGCGTCTACCGGCATGGTGACCTCCATCGTCGACGCCGCGCCGAGCCTAACGGGAGCGATCAACACCAACCTGGGCTCCGCGACGGGGATTCAAGTGTTCGCAGGGCTCCGTGATGACCCATTCTTCCTGGACCTCGAGCAGTTCTTCCGCATCATCCCCGATCGCAAGCCCGTCAGCGGACCGCTGTCGCAGCTCCCGGAAACCCCCAGCGCTTCCGCGTGGCGTCCCGCCGGACAGGCGGTGGACTATCTCCGCGGTCTCAACACCCTCGCGATCATCGTCGAGCTTCCCACATCCATGCTCACCGCCGGCGGTTCACCGAAAATCGGCGTGTGGGGCACCATTAGCCGTTAGGCACACACTCGTTCATCACAGGATCTCTTTACAATGCGATTTCAATTCACCCTGATGGCGCTCATGTTCGTCGCCGCAGCCGCGTGCTCGGACGATGATACGACGACAGCGCCGCCAATCAACCGCAGCTTCGACCAGGTCGAGCGGTTAGGCAATCCGCTCACGAGCGAAGTCTTCCTCGCCAAGCGGAACCACGGTTTCCACAATAGCGGCAGCCCCAACACCGACGCGGCCAATCACGGGACCGAGCTTCGCGCCTTCGTGCGCAACGTCGGCGGCCGCAGTGAAACTGTCGCGAATACAATCGCGAGCGTACTGCTGCCCGACATGCTGATCGTGCAGACAGACAAACCAGGCAGCGGCGCGGGATGGCTCACCTGGGCGCTCGCAAACGGGTACGGCGGCCGCAAGCTGACCGATGACGTCGTCGACGCCGGTCTTGCCGCGATCTTCGGCCCGTTGCTCAGCAGTCAAAACGTGACTCCACAGCTCGTGACGGACAACGTCAGCGCAAACGACAAGACGTTCAGCGCAACGTTCCCGTACTTAGCAACACCGCACTGAAGTGTCCTCAGACCTCAGACCTCAGACCTCAGACCTATGAGGCGAAGCCTCACAACGTTAGGCACGGCGGCGCTCGTCGCCGCCGCTGCCTGGCACACTGTTATCCGGCCGGCGCGCCTCGCAGCCGCAGAGGCCGAGCGCAACGCCGCCGCAGCACGCCAGGAGCTTGCCATACGATCGCAGGACATCGCGTTCTACGAACGGCGTGCGGCCGAGGACCCGCAAAGCGCGGAAGACCGCGCGATGGTCGCAGGTCTCTACCTCCAGCGCGCTCGTGAAACCGGTGAAGTCGATGACTACCGCGCCGCGGAGCGTTTCGCCCGAGCTGCGCTCGATCTGCGCAGGGTCCGCAATGGCAAAGCATTGTTAGCGTACGCGTCAGCGCTCCTCGCCCAGCACAAATTTCCCGAAGCGTTGACAGCTGCCCGGGAGCTGATCGCGAGCGAACCGTCGGAGCCGCGTTACCGCGCGTTATACGCCGAGCTGCTGATCGAGATGGGACAGTACGACGCTGCTGGCGCGCAGTTCGATTCCCTCCGGAATGATCTTCGCACACTTGCCGTAGCGCCGCGTTATGCGCGATACCTCGAGTTCATTGGACGCACCGAGCACGCGCGATCTGTGCTCCGCCGCGCCGTGCGCGATATGGCGGACGCCGATCTCCCCCGTGAACAGATCGCGTGGTTTCACTTGCGCGCCGCCGACCTCGAGCTGCGCAGTGGCCGCTTGCGTGTCGCCGAGCGTGCGCTCGACTTGGGGCTAAGCGCCGCGCCTCGCGATGGGCGTCTCTGGGCTGCGCGCGCACGGCTCCATGCGCTGCGTCGGGAATGGCGCGACGTCTTGGCCGCCGTATCGCGCGCCGGCGACCGCACCGACATCGCCACCATTGCGTTAATGGGCGACGCCTACGCCGCGTTAGGCGATTCGATCAAGGCGCGAGAAGCGTGGAGCGAGGCACGCGACATGGGAACTGAGAATCCAGAACCCTTCAACCGCCAATGGACACTCTTTAAGCTGGAACATGGCATCGACCTGGCGAATACGCGCGCACTGCTGGAACAGGAGATTACAATCCGCCAGGACGTGTATGGCTGGGATCAACTCGCCCTGGCACGCTACATGACCAATGATATTGCAGGTGCCGCGGTAGCGATGCGCGAAGCCATGAGCGTTGGAACTCGAGACGCCAACCTCCTCTATCACGCGGCGCTCATCGCACGTGCCGAAGGCGATCCTTCACGCGCGCGGTCTTTCGCTCAACAAGCTCTCGAGCTGAACCCGCACTTCCATCACAGGTTCGTGCCGGAGGCGCGCGTGCTCGCTAGCGGGAGGTAGCCTAGCCAGGGCAGATTTGCGGCTCTGTGCAGCTCCCAACCCTAGCCGCGCTCGATCGCGACCTCGCTCATGGCAGCACGACAAGCCGCGCGCTTGTCGAAGCTGCGCTCGTTAGGATCGCCGACCCGGGCGGTGAAGGGTCGCGCACGTTCATCCGGGTTTTCAACAAAGACGCTCGCGCCGCGGCAGATGTCAGCGATGGACGAACCAAGCGCGCCGAGGTGCGCCGGCCGCTCGAAGGCATCCCAATAAGTATCAAGGATCTGTGTGACGTAGCGGGTGTCGTCACACTCGCCGGCTCCACCGTTCGTGCGAAGGAGCCACCCGCTACGCGCGATGCCGTTGTTGTCGAGCGCTTGAGAAAGGCCGGCGCAGTGATTGTTGGAACTACTAACATGAACGAGTTCGCCATGGGTACGCCGGGGACGAATCCGCATTACGGCACTCCCCGAAACCCATGGGATCGCGCGACGGGACGCGTCCCCGGAGGCTCCTCGTCAGGCGCCGCCGTTTCCGTTGCCGATGGGATGAGCGTCGCCGCACTCGGCTCCGACACCGCAGGATCGATCCGCGTGCCAGCGTCGTTATGCGGGCTCGTTGGCTTCAAACCAACCGCGCGCCGCGTCCCGCTCGCGGGGGTCTTCCCGCTTTCACCGTCGTTGGATTCCGTAGGACCGATCGCGGCCTCGGTTGCATGCTGTGCGACGTTCGACGCCGTGCTGGCGGATGAGCCGCCATCTCTTCTCGAGGAGCCGGATCTCCCCGGGTTGCGATTGGGGGCCCTAACGACGCTCGTTCTGGACTCCGTCGAGCCGCTCGTAGCTCGAGTGTATGAGCGTGCCCTCGACGCGTTGCGTGCTGGCGGCGCCGCGATCACGGACATTGCGATCCCCGAGCTTTCTCAGATCCCGGCGCTTTTCAGGAACGGTGGAATCACGATCGCCGAAGCGTACCGCTTCCATAGGCCCATGCTCGACCGTTTCGCCGGGGCATACGATCCAATTGTCGAACGCCGGTTGCGCGCAGGTTCCGTCATCACTGACGTTGATTATCAGGAGCTCATGCGCGCTCGCGCCGCGCTGATCCGTACGGCGAACGCAGCCACCGCACAGTACGATGCACTGCTAATGCCCACGTGCCCGATGGTCGCACCTCCGATCGCAGATGTAGCAGACGTCGAAAACTGGCAGGTGGTGCACCGGCGGCTGCTGTACCCTAACGCGATTGCCAATATGCTCGACCGCTGCGCCCTCACTATCCCCCTGCAACCGCATGGCGAGCCACCGGTCGGCCTAACGATTCTCGGTGAAACGCTGGCCGACCACAAGGTGTTGCAGATCGGCGCGGCGATCGAACGTATACTGGCGACGCCATGACTGATTCCTCGCTCCAGACTCCTCGCTCCTCGCTCCGGCGCGAATTAGGCCGAATCGAGGCGACGTCAGTCGTCATCGGCGGAATCATTGGTGCGAGCATCATGCTCGCGCCGAGCCTCGTCGCGCGTCAGGCAGGCGCTCCGGGGCTCTCGCTCACCATGTGGCTCCTGGGTGGCGTCATCGCGCTCACGGGCGCGTTATGCATTGCGGAGCTCGCGGCCGCGATGCCGGAGACGGGGGGTACGTACGTCTTTCTCAAACGCGCGTATCCCGGCACGCCGATCCCGTTTCTCTTCGGCTGGACGATGTTCTTTGCGTACACGTCGTCCGCGATCGCTGCTGTGGCAACCGCGGCGGCCTTGTACGGGGGATACTTCATCGAGAAAGTGATGCCCTACGGCGTCTGGGAGCGACGCGTGGTGGCCGTTGTCGTCATCGGGCTGATCGCCACGATCAACTACATCGGCGTTAGGCAGGCAGGAAAGACCCAGGCTGCGTTCACAGCGCTCAAGCTCGCCCTCATCGCGTTTGTCGTGGTCGTTTGTTTGTTCATCGCGTCGCATGCCGGAGGCCTCGCGCCTTTTGCGCCGGATGCGGACGACCCTCGGGGTTCGCTGGCGCAAGCGATGGTCCTGACGCTGTTCGGATATAGCGGATGGCACTTTTCGACAAACGTAGCCGGCGAGATCCGGGACCCGCAGCGGAACCTGCCGTTCTCGATCCTGGTGGGCATCGCCGTGGTGATCGTCGTGTATATCCTGGTGAACGTGTCGTTCCTGCTGGTGCTGCCGTTCGAGCGCTTGCGGGAGTCGCAGCTCCCGGCAACGGATGCAGTGAGCGCGGCGTTAGGCACCGTCGGGGCCGGGCTGGTATCGCTGGCGATTGTCGCATCGACGCTGGGCACGATCAACGCGCAGCTGCTCAATTATCCGCGCATCACCTACGCCCTGGCGCGTGACGGGTACTTCTTCGCGCCGTTCGGGCGCGTGCACGAGGGTCGATCCACGCCCGCGATAGCCATCCTGGCGCAGGCCGCGGTGGCTTCTGCTTTTGCGCTCTCGGGAACATTCACACAGATCTTGACCTATACCGCGTTCGTGAACCACACCTTCATGAGCCTGATTGTAGCCTCGGTGTTTGTGTTGCGAGCGCGCGAGCCCAAAATGGAACGCCCCTACCGCACGTGGGGGTACCCGGTGACGCCGATCATATTTCTCGCCGTGTCGGCGTGGTATCTGTTTGGCTTGCTACGGGACCGCCTAACGGGGAGCCTTATCGGACTGGCGATCATGCTCGCGGGGGTTCCGTTTTACATCTATTGGCGCAACAAAGCCAAATGAAGTATTCACTCGCTCCTGCCTGCGTGCTTGGCGTGGTCGCTCTCACGGCGCACGCGCAGCAACGCGCGCGGCCGGCGCCGCCGCCCTCTCCGGGACCCACGCAACAGCAACTGCAGGCTCCGCGGCGCACGGCGGAGAACTGGCTTCTCGTCAACAACGACTATCAGGGGCACCGCTACTCGCCCGCGACGCAGATCAACGCGTTCAGCGTTAGGCGACTGCGCCCGGTGTGTCACGTCGACCTGGGAACGACGCCTCCATTTCAGACGAACCCGATCGTCCATGACGGCATCGTTTACATAACGAGCACGGCGAGCACCGTGGCCTTTCGCGGGGACGATTGTACGCAGGTGTGGCGGCACGATCGCGCGGCGAAGGACTCCATGAATTATCCGCAGCAGCGTGGTGTGGCGCTCAAAGATGGTATCCTCGTCCGCGGCACGGCGGACGGCTACTTGCTCGCGCTCTCGGCGGCCACCGGCTCAGTGCTTTGGGAGAAACAGATAGCCGATCCGGCGCGCGGCGCTGCCGTGACGATGCCCATAGTTCCGTATGGAGACCTCGTATTCGCCGGCGCCGCAGGCAGTGAGTTTGGCGCGCGTGGCTGGATTGGCGCGTTCAATCTGAAGACGGGTGAGCAGGTCTGGCGCTTCAACACCGTTCCGGAAGCCGGCGACTCCGCGCTCAAGACGTGGGGGAACCCTAACGACATTGCGGGCGGCGGAATCTGGACGGCAGTCTCTATCGATCCCGCGCGCGGCGAGCTGTACGTCCCAGTGGGCAGTGCCGCTCCGCCGTTCAACGATGACGCGCGTCCGGGCGCCAACCTCTACACGAGCAGCATGGTGGTGCTCAATGCGCGCACAGGGAAGCTGCTGTGGTATCGACAGCAGGTGCCACACGACATCCGCAACTGGGACCTCACACACGTAAGTCCCCAATACGAGGCACGCATCCGCGGCCGCCCGCGCTCGCTGGTTGCGATGGTCGGCAAGAGCGGCGTTCTCGAAGTCATCGACCGCAGAACCAGGCAGCCGGTGTTCTCAACTCCCGTTGTCGTGCGAGACACTCTCGCCGCGGCAGCTGCGCCTAACGCGCAACGAGCGTGCCCCGGTCCTTTCGGCGGCGTCTCCTACAACGGACCGGCGTACAGTCCACTGAACAACACGATCTACGTTCCCACGGTGGATTGGTGCGCCATCATTCGGAAGGAAGAGCTGGTTGGGATCATCCCGCGCACATTCAACTGGGGCGGCCGGTTCGAATTCGACCCCATCAACGCGCGTGGCTGGCTCGTCGCCGTAGACGCTTCGACAGGCGCGATCAAGTGGCGTTATGCGTCGCGCCGCCCGATGGTGGGAGCCGTTGTTGTTACGGCCGGGGAGGTCGTGTTTACAGGTGAGCTCACGGGTGACTTGATCGCCCTCGACGCGCGCAACGGCGCACCGCTCTACCGTTACGCCCTCGGCGCGCCGTTAGGCGGTGGACTGGTGACCTATGTGCTGGGCCGGAATCAGTACGTCGCTGTCGCCTCGGGGACTGTCGGCGGATTTTGGGGAGTGCCGGGCGGACCGAGCCGAGTCACCGTGTTCGCGCTATCGGGCCAGTAAAAATTCATTTCAAGGCAACGCCGCGGATTTACGCAGATCCAAACGGCGATTTTGCGCGGACGTACGGTTTCAAAAAGCACAATAAGTTGTCCGCGCTCTATCGCAGTTCCAATCTGCGTTGATCTGCGGCGTCGCTTTTGAATCCTCGACCAATGAGTCACTTCCAATGCGTCACTATGGATTCATCGAGATGATCCCCTGCATCTTCCGATCGCGCAGCATGGCCTGGAACCGCGCCAGATCATCCGCCAAAACCCGATCCATCTCGGCCTTGATCGTCGCGAGTTGAGACTTCAGCAGCGTCTGGACTTCGCGCTGTTGCGTCGTCGGCGCGGCATCGGACCACTGCACGCTTTGACCGAGGTAAATCAGCTGCTCGGTCACCTGCGCTGGATAACGGATAATGTCTTGACCACGCCCGGTGACTCGCATCTGGTGCAGCTTCCCCTCGACAGCAACGAGTTTCTTGTCGAGCGAGTCTGCCGCCTCGCGCACGTCCTTTGCCGTCGTATCGCTCGCCAAAAAGCTCTTCAGCGTCGCCAACTGCCCGCGCACGAGCTCCAGGTTATTGATCATGTCCACCGCGGCATTCACGTCCGTTTGGATTTCTGTCGCGAGCGCGATCTGCGCTGCGAGGTCCTCTGCCGTCCCACTCGTCGCCGGATCCTTGCGGATCTCGAGCGGTTGGGATTCCGTCCGTCCCGCCGCCGTCAGCCTAACGGTGTAACGTCCCGGAGGCAGGAGCAACGCATAACGCTGCACGGCGGGAGCGGGCCGTCCTTCCGGTCCCACGACGATCTGCGGCGCGTACTGCGGACTCGTTCGGATGCGCGCCTCCTTGGACTGCTCGCCTAACAAATCCCACCATACGCGATTCACGCCGGCCTTGGACGCGACCTTGAGCGTGCGCACGACCTTCGCAGCCGGATCGAGAATCTCGAGCTTCGCCGAATCTTTGGATTCCGCTTTGAGCCAGAAGTTGATCGCGGCGCCATAGGGCGGATTCTGTCCCATGACCGGATCTTCGAAAGGCGCCATCGCGGATTCGATATAGCGGAAGCGATACGCGAAGCGCGGCGCAAACAGGTGCGCGTCTTTTGCCGTCACATCCGCCGCCAACTGCCTGAGTGACGTGATGTCGTCCATGATCCAGAAGCCACGGCCGTACGTCGCCACCACCAGATCGTTGAAGTGCTCCTGCACTTCGATCCAATAAACAGGCGCATGCGGCATGTTGTTCTGCAGCGGCTGCCAGTTTTCACCGTCATCGAACGATACATAAAGGCCATTCTCGGCTCCGGCGTACAGCAGGCCGCGCCTAACGGGATCTTCGCGCACGACGTGTATGTAACTGAGCGGACTCTTTGGAATCCCGCTTACCAGGAGCCGCCAGGTCTTGCCGAAATCGATCGTCTTGTAGATGAACGGATCGCGGTTATTGGCCTGGTGCCCATCGATCGAGAGATACGCGGTCCCATCGTCATAACGGGACGGCTCGACGTTGCTGATCGTCCCCCACGCCGGCGCGTTAGGCAGGTTTGCGGTCAGCTCGGCCCAGTTCCGGCCGCCGTCTTGCGTGATGTGCAACCGTCCGTCGTTCGTCCCCGCGTAGATCAACCCCGCCTTGCGGCGTGACTCGGCGATAGCGAACACGACGCCGGAATACTCCACGCCGATGTTGTCACCCGTGAGGCCTCCCGAGAAACCGAGGCGCGACTTGTCATTGCGGGTGAGATCGGGGGAGATGACATCCCATTTGCGCCCGCCGTTCGTCGTCACGTGCACGTGCTGGGAGCCAACGTACACCTTGTTATGGTCGTGCGGTGAGATCGTGAGCGGGAACGTCCAGACGAAACGGTATTTCGCCTCGCCAGCCGAGTGGCCTAACGTCATCTGCGGCCACACTTCCACCTGCTCGCTGATCTTGGTGCGCCAGTCATAACGCGAGACGATCCCGCCCAGGCTGCCGTACCCGGACGCGCTCGACCACACGATGTTCGAGTCGGCGGGATCGGGTTGGGCCCACCCACTCTCGCCGCCGCCCACCGAGCTCCAGAGTCCGCGTGGAATCCCCAGATCCCCGAAGAAACTGAACATTTTGCTGTTACTCGGCCCCATGGCTGAGGGGCCGTCTTGCCGATTGCCATACACCCAGTAGGGGACGCGGTTATCGACGGACACGTGATACATCTGCGCGATGGGCAGCTGCACACGGAGCCACGACTTGCCACGATTCGTCGTTATGCTGAGCCCGATGTCGTGCGAAACGATGAATCGGTTCGGATTCGTCTCGTCGATCCAGATGTCGTGGTGGTCACCACCGGGTGTTTCCGGGAATGGCGGATCGATGATCGTCGTGCCGCCGTCGAGCGTCTTGGCCCACGATGCCGTGAGGAAATACGCTTCGTTGTCGTTGTCCGGCATCACAGCCATGCGCGTGTAGTAGTGCGTCCGTCCCATCAGCTGCTGATCGTAGCTGATTACGCGCCACGTATTGCCGCCGTCTTCCGAGCGGAACAGCTCACCGCGGTCGGTTTCCTGGCCACCTAACGGGACACCGTCGCCCGTCTCGATCAGCGCATACAGCCGGTTCGAGTTCGCTTTGCTGATGCCGAGGCCGATCTTGCCGACGTGACGCTTGGGCAGCCCATCGCCCGTTAGGCGCTTCCATGTCGCGCCACCGTCCGTGGACTTCCAGATTCCGCTTCCCGCGCCGCCGGACCAGCGGCCCCACGTGTGGATTTCGATCTGCCAGGTCGTTGCATACAGGATGCGCGGGTTATTCGGGTCGATGACGAGATCGTACGCGCCGGTCGAATCGTTCACGAACAGCGTCTTCTCCCAGGTCTTGCCGCCATCGCGCGTGACGAACACGCCGCGGTCCGGCTGCGGTCCGTACGCGTGGCCTAACGCGGTAGCGTAAACGATGTCGGCATTGGTGGGATGGACGACGATGCGGCCCACGCGTCCCGTGTTGTCGAGTCCCATCTTGGTCCAGCTCTTTCCCGCATCGGTGGATTTGTAGATCCCCCATCCCACGGAGATATTCGAGCGGATGAACGGTTCGCCGGTACCAGCCCACACGACGTTCGGATCACTCGGCGCCACCGCGAGCGCGCCGACAGACGAAACGGGCTGGCCATCGAAGATCGGCGCCCAGTGGATCCCGCCGTCGGTCGTTTTGAAGATTCCGCCTGACGCCGCTCCAGCGTAATACACGTTAGGGTCACCGGCTACGCCGGCGACCGACGACACACGATTGCCTTCAGGTCCGATGTGCCGGTACCGCAGTTGCGAGTACCAACTGCTGTCGATCGCGTGACGGGCCGGAGCAGCCTGCGCGGGTCGACGCTGGGCGTGAGACGGCAGGGCAAATGCCAATGCTGGGACGAGAAACAGCGCTCGGTAACGGATACAAGTCATTTGTTTAACCCTGTAAGAGCTTGAACCACAGAGGACGCAGAGGACGCCGAGTGCTTTATAAGGACAGTCCTCTGTGTCCTCCGTGTCCTCTGTGGTTAATGCTTTTGACGCGCCCAACTTGACCGACACCCCCTGAGGGCGCCAGATGCGATGGCGCGTACAGGGGCCTCGGTGCAGCTTGTGATGTATGAAGCTCTGCGCGCTGGCGCTCATGGCCGCCGCAACGGCGGCCCAAGCACAGACTCAGCTCGCCAATGCGCGAGGGCCGGCCTTCGCGCGCGATGGTCGTCTCATCGTGTCGATCGACGGCGACCTGTGGCTGCGTGCCGGGCATCAGTGGACGCAGCTCACGCGCGGCAATGCCTGGGACCGCGACCCTGCCTGGGCGCCGGACGGGTCTGGGATTGTGTACACGTCCAACAGCAGCGGGAACGACGACCTGTGGCGCCTAACGTTGAACGCAGCGACGGTGCAGGGCGAGCCTCAGCAATTGACGCGCACGCCCGAGCCGGACGGCGAGGCCACGGTCCTGGAGGATGGACGCATCGTGTACGTGCGCGGTGCGGGCCGCGCCGGGCGCCTGTGGATACGCGACACAAGCGGCGCCGAACGTCGCCTAACGAGCAGTGAGAACACGGAGCGCACGCCGGCGGCGTACGCCGGGCGCATCGCTTACGTGCAGGTTACCGATGACGGCCGCCGTCTCCGCGTTCGTACACTCGCATCGAACCGCGACACAGTCATCGTGAGCGATCGCAACGCCGAGTGGCCGGCATGGTCACCCGATGGCGCGCGGATCCTGTTTGCGGTGAGTGGTACGCGTGGCGGCGTTTTCGTCGCTGACTCTGCGGGCCGATACGTGAACCTCGTCAGTGCGACGAGTGGCGAGGCAGCCTGGGAGCCAGGTGGTGCCACGATCCTGATTGCTGAGCGCACCGCGGATGAACCCGGATACAATGGCGATCCCAATCGCGTCGGCGATCGCGAGGCAGGCGAAGCACTCGGCCGGCGCGACCGCTTGATCACACTCGCGGCCCCGCCGCTGCCTGACGCAGGCGCAGTCGATGTCGCGCTGGGGTCGGCGGATCGCGCGGCGCGCAACGCGGAGATCTACGATCGCGCGTTCGCTCGCCTCGAGCGTGCGTATTTCACAGCGCCGGGAAGCGAGCGGCGCGCGGCCGAGCTCCGTGCCGTGCGTGACCGGCACCGCGCGCGTGCGCTGGACGCGCCTAACGACTCCGTGCTGGAGCATGTGTTATACGTCGCGCTCCGCGAACGGCCGAGCTATAAAGAGCCCGCTCTCGGGCGCGGCGGGGTGTCGAGCGCACATCCGGTTGCCACGGCCGCCGGCATTGAAATGCTCGCGAAGGGCGGCAACGCCGTCGATGCCGCCGTAGCCGTCTCATTCGCGTTAGGCGTCGTCGAGCCGGATGCCAGTGGGATCGGCGGCTACGGTGAGATGCTGGTCCATCGCGCCGGCGCCCGCGAGCCGACGGTGATCGAGTTCATGGCGCGTGCGCCGGAGGAAGCGACCCTGCTCAACGCGGGGCTCCTCGCGAACGGCCGGTATCCCACCGATGGCCCCGTATTGGCGATGGTTCCCGGCACGGTTGCGGGGATGCACCGCGCCTGGCAGCTGCACCGCTCCGGTCGCCTAACGTGGGCGGACCTCATTGCGCCCGCCATCCGCGCGGCGCGCAACGGGTACGTCGTCACTGACGGTTTCGCGACGACGCTCGCTCTCGAGCAGCATCGTTACGCCAAATACGAATCCAGCCGCGCGTTGTTCTTCCGCGACGGAAAGCCATTGAGTGGGGGCGATACAATAAAAAACCCGGATCTCGCCTGGGTGCTCGAGCAGATCGCCGCCAAAGGCGCGGACGGCTTCTACAAGGGCGAAGTTGCGCGCCGCCTGGTCGAGGATCTGCGCGGGAAGGGGAATGCGATCCGCCTAACGGATATGTCGCGCTACTTCGCGGCGGAACGCGAACCGGTGTCGACGACGTATCGCGGCCATACCGTGTTTTCCAGCGCGCCACCGGCGGGCGGGGGATCGACGCTCGCCGCGCAGCTCAACCTGTTCGAGCACTTTGCCGCGCCCAAGCTATACACAGAAGACGCAGCCACACTCCACGCGATGCTCGCCGCATGGCAACTCGTGCCATCTTCGCGCGGACGTGTCGCGGATCCATCGTTATGGCCCGTGAATACCGAGCCTTTTACGAGCAAGGACACGGCCCGTGTGCGTTGGCGTTGTTACGATCCAGCGCGCGCCATCGACCCGCGCACGGTGCAGGGTGACACGCTGCAGTGCGGCACTCCCGCCAGCAATTCGGGCGGTCCGTCGGAAAGCCTGGAGCCTAACGAGGAACGCGCGCAGGGGACGACCGCGTTCGTCGTGGCCGACAGTGCCGGGAATGTCGTCTCCGTCACGCAGACATTGGGAACCTGGGGCGGGAACTTCTACGTGACACCCGGCCTCGGCTTCCTGTACAACGACAAGCTCACGTCGTACGGGACCGACCCGGGTACGTACGGCGCCCGACTCGCCCACGCACGCCACGGAAGCTCCCTGGCGCCCACTATCGTGTACCGGGGCACGGACGGTCCCCGGCGCCCACGGATCGCGGTAGGGGCGGCCGGGAACGCTTGGATCACTTCGGCGGTTTATCAATCGATCGTCGGCGTGATCGATTTCGGGCTCTCGGCGCAACAGGCGCTGGAGCTCCCTCGCTTCCTGCCGTCATTCCGCGGCGCCGGCGATGCCGTGCCGACGGTCAATATCGAAGACGGTCTAGCCCCTGCGGTGCGCGATGCGCTTACGCGCCTCGGTTACCGCCTGAACCCGATCAGCTTCAAGGGAGAGCTGCGGATGGGGTACGGGGCGTTGATTGTCCTGGATGGAAATCGCGTAACGGCGGCCGCAGAGCCGCGGAGGAGCGGGACGGCAGGAGCGGTACCCTAACGCTGGTTGATACACTAAAGCCGTCGGCTGCCAGCTTTCAGTTTTAGAGCTGTCAGAGTGTGCACCTGAATTTGGACGGCCGTGTCGCTGGGTATCTGTAGGCTGGCATCTCACAGCTTTGGTTTCAAAGCTGACTACCATGGAATCTTGAATACGGAGCACCAATGACGGATACGCTGAAGAAATCGGATGCTGAGCTACGCGTGAAGCTGACTCCAGAGCAGTATCACGTAACTCAGGAAAAGGGCACCGAGCGCGCATTTAGCGGGGCCTACTGGGACAACCACGAGAAGGGGATGTACCGCTGCATCGTGTGCGACGAGCCGCTCTTCTCGTCGGCGGACAAATTCGATTCGGGAACGGGATGGCCGAGCTTCACGCGGCCGGCCGAGAGCGTGGCGGTAGAGACCGAGGCTGACAACTCGCTGTTCATGCGGCGCACCGAAGTGCACTGCCGCAAGTGTGGAGCGCATCTGGGGCACGTGTTCGATGACGGCCCGCGCAACGCCGGAGGGATGCGCTATTGCATCAATTCCTGCTCGCTCAATTTCGAGAAGACGGGCGAGTAACTGCCTAACCGTTGGGGACGCTGAGAGGATCCCAGCGCAGGCCCTTCTCTCCGTCCTCGGCGGTAAGTGCTCTTTTATGAATCCGCCATCAGCGCGTTACGAGAAGACGGACGAGTGATGGCTCGCGCAGCGCAATGACGGAGCTATGAGCTGTGAAACTAAAGCTGTGACCTGTCAGCTGTCGGCTTGCAGCTGACGGCTGACAGCTTTTGTTCACGCCTTACAGCCCAGCGAGTAAGGCGTCGTTGTTGGGCGTATTTGCGATCCGCTTGATCATCCACTCCATCGCGGATTGCGGCGGCATCTGCTGCAGCCCGCGCCTTAGCGTATAGATCGCCTCGATCTGATCCTGCCGATACAGCTTCTCCTCACGGCGCGTCCCGCTGGCAGCGATGTCGAACGCGGGGAAGATGCGCTTCTCGGCGAGCGACCGGTCCAGCTTGATCTCGCAGTTACCGGTCCCCTTGAACTCCTCGAAGATCACGTCGTCCATGCGCGAGCCGGTCTCCACCAGCGCCGTAGAGATGATCGTTAGGCTGCCGCCACCATCTTTTGGATGCACCGAGCGCGCCGAACCGAAGAACGCTTTCGGCTTGGCCATCGCCGTGGCGTCGAGACCGCCGGAAAGCGTGCGGCCTGTGCCGCGCTCAGCGGTGTTGTGAGCGCGCGCCATTCTCGTTAGGGAGTCGAGCACGATGATCACATCTCTGCCTAACTCGACGAGCCGGCGCGCGTGCTCCATCGTCATCTCTGTCACTTCGACGTGCCGCTGAGCCGGCTGATCGAATGACGAAGCGATGACTTCGCCCACGCCCCATGAGATTGCTTCGCTCACTTCTTCGGGACGCTCGTCCACGAGAAGGATGAGGAGGACGGCTTCGGGGTGGTTGAGGGCGATCCCTTCAGTAATTGCGTGCAACAACATCGTTTTTCCCGCTCGCGCCGGGGCCACGATCAATGCACGCTGTCCAAACCCGATCGGCGCCATGATGTCGATACAGCGCCGCGTGAGCTCCGGACCGCCTTTGGCGGGCCGCCCAGTCTCCAGGGTGATGCGCTTTTCGGGATAAGTCGCGGTGAGCGACTGGAAGTCCGGGCGCCGCTCCATGAGCGACGGATTGAGCCCGTTGATTGTCTGAACTTCGCAGACGACGACGCGGTGACGGTGATCATGCCCGGTCGCCGCGGCGACCGTGTCCCCATGTCTGAGGCCGTGCTGCCTAACGAGAGCGGGGGAGAGCCACGCGTCCCCAGGTTCCGCCAGATAGCTGTTGACCGCCCGCCGGATGAACCCGCCGTCGCGCGACGGCTCGAACCAACCTACCGTCTCACTATCGGCGACTACTGGCTGCGGTGGGGCCTGCTGCTGAAAATCGCGCCGTCCGCGCCCACGGTGACGGCGGTGGCGCCGGCCGTTTCTGTGATAAAAGTCCCGCTGGAAATCACGTTGTCCCTGGAACTGTCCCCCGCCTTGACCGCTTCCCTGTCCGCCCTGCGGGCCGCCTTCCGTGTCGCGGACCCGATCTCCGTCAACCATGGTGTCGTCGCCACCTCGCGCAGGTTCTGACGCTTCGGGAGCAGGTCCCTCGGTGGCTCCAGCTGCGTCGTCCCGCGTGCTTTCTCCGGGCGCGTCGCTATAGGTCTGCGGTGGAGGTCCTTCTGCATTGGGGGCATCCGGCGCTTCGGTCGTACCGCCGGATTCGGTCATCGTGTCGCCCTCACGATACGGATTGTTTTCAGCGTACGGGCGTTCGGATGCGGGGCGTCCGCGTCGACCGCGACGATATGGACGTCGGCGTTCTGTCATTGGATGGAAAACATGATGAGAGACAACACTCGGTGCGCACGAGCCGCGTAAGGCGGCCCTCAGTGGCGCATAAGCAACAGTCGTTAGGCGATCACGAAGGTGTGAAACACGGAGGCGAGATGTGCCTACGGCACGTAGTCAACGCCTCACAATCCTCAATCTGAAATCGAACGGTCGATCGCGGCGTGCGAGGGGTCGCGGGGTCGTAGGGGTCGCACGAACCAGACGCTGCCGCGTGGAGCGGTGTCAACCGACACCTCAACAGCCTTCACGCTTGGCTAACCGCACGCAGACACTTTTCAGAGCAAGATCACTGCCGTCTGACAGTGTTCTGCGAGCCCGGGGGCGACATACTCGTCGCCAGCGGTTGGTACGAGTATTACACGCCGCGTCCTCCGGCGCAAGCACTCAGAGGGTACGATCCTGGTACCCTCTCAATTGGACGCTGTGCCCGATTCGGGGCAACAATATCACAGTTTCTCGCGCAGCCACACTAAGTTCGCGCCCCATGCGTGTCACGCCGGCACTCCTGCAGACCATCCACGACGCTGCGGATCGCACCCGTAGCGCGAATCATGGCGCGTCGACAAAACACGCGTTGCTTGGAAGCGCAATCCGCGAGGTTACGCGTGGACTTGGCGCCGACGATCTGCTGAGCGTGGCCGCGCATTTCAGGGAAGACCCTGAAATCGCGGTCGTGTTGCTCGAAGATGTGATTGCAGCACAGCCTAACAATTCGCGCGCTCTCGTCAGGCTCGCGAACTGTTACTGGCTTCTCGGGGCAGGTCCGCAGCCTGTCGCCGAGCTGGCCAACCGTGCGATCGCGATCGATCCTGGTGACAGGGCTGCGTGGCATTTGTGGGCTCTCTCGGAGAGCCAGCCGCGCGAGCGGGTCGGCCGTTGGCAGCAGATCGCCCAGCGCTTCCCCGACGACATGTTGGCACTCGCGAACTACGCCGACAACGCGGCTTCGGTCGCGGCGGGAGAGCGGGATTACGAAATGCTCGATGCGGCAATCGCTGCGTATGAAGGTCTGCGCGCACGCGCGCAGCGTGATGACGAGCGCAACGCCGTGGACACCGCCCTCGCGACGCTTCGTAAGTGGCGTTTTTAGCCGCGAGGAAACCAAGGCACTGATTTAGCGTATCTAATCGCCATCTCCCTCGCGGGCGTGGGGTCATGTTCGGTCGTGCCGCGCTGGGGCGTCGGTGGTCACGCCTCCGCGAAGTTTGGCAAGCTCCCGGCGTCTGGACACGCCGGCAGCGCGCGGTTGTGGTGTCACTCTCCGGCGTGACCTTTGGGATACTGGGCCTGAATACATGGCTGGCAACGTGCGCCTGGCGTGGTTGCCCCTCAGCCGCTGAGATCCGCGGCTACCAGCCCAGTGAAGGCGGCCGCATCCTCGATCGCAACGGCAAGCTGCTCGGCCGAATTACACACGTCAAACGCATCAACGTCCGTTTGAGCTCCGTCCCGCGCCACGTGCGCCGGGCGTTTGTCGCGGTCGAAGACCGCCGCTTTTACGAGCACGAGGGACTCGATTGGCGCGGGGTCGCGCGGGCCGTGGTCCGCAACGCCGCCTCGTTAGGCGTTCGTGAGGGCTTCAGCACCATAACGATGCAAGTGGCACGGAACACGTTCATCACGGCACGGTACCGCGGAGAGCGCTCGGTGGGGCGCAAGTTGCTCGAGCTGCGGCTGGCGCGCCTGCTGGAGCGGAACCTCACCAAAGATCAGATCCTCGAGCTGTACCTCAACGCGATCTATCTGGGGAACGGCGCGTTCGGCGTCGAAGCAGCGAGTCGCGACCTGTTCGGGAAGAGGGTACGGAACCTGACGCTCGCTGAAGGGGCGCTCCTCGCCGCCCTCCCGAAGGGACCGTCCGCCTATACGCCTCGGCGCGATTACGATCGCGCGATGATGCGCCGCAACCTCGTGCTGGCGCTGATGGAGCAACAGAAGAAGGCCGATCCCATCGACATCCGGATCGCGAAGGCAGAGCCGATCAACCTCGCCGAGAAGCCATGGAACCCGGCTGCACCTAACGAGTCGTACGCGCTGGACGCCGTACGCGCGCTAGTCGACTCCGTGCTGCGCTCGGTCGGCGAAACGGGATCCAACGTCAACGTCTATACCACGATCGACCCGCTGGCGCAGCGCACGGCCGAACGCGTCGTGTACCGGCACACCGGTCGCATTCAGAGCGAAGCGTCCTGGTGGAGCGAGGACGGTGCGGATGTCGTGCAGGGCGCCCTCGTCGCGCTCGATCCGCGTACGGGCGATGTGCGCGCCCTCGTCGGCGGCCGCCGCTACACGCGCGGCAGCTTCAACCGCGCCCTCGCCGCCCGACGACAGCCTGGCTCCGCGTTCAAGCCTTTCGTGTACGCGGCGGCTTTGGAGATGGGGATGACGCCGGCGTCGCGTGTGGATGATGAGCCAATCACGGTTGTGGACGGGGAACAGGAATGGACTCCAGCGAACTACGGCGACGAATATTTCGGCAACGTGACTTTGCGTGAAGCGCTCGCGCACTCCGCCAACGCCGCCACGGTTCGGGTGAGCCGTAGCGTCGGGGAAGCGCGCGTCGTGCGCGTGGCGTCGCGCAACGGGATCCGCTCGCCGCTGCGCGCGTTCCCCGCTATTGCGTTAGGCGCCGTGGAGGTGACTCCGCTCGAGCTGGTTGCGGCGTACGCGCCATTTGCGAACGGAGGCATGCGAGTGACGCCGCGGTTGATCCGCCGGATCGAGCGCCCGGACAAGAGCGAAGTCTGGCGCAACGAGAGCGCAACCACGCCGGTCATGGATCCGCGCGATGCATTCCAGCTCACGTCGATGCTGCGAGCCGTTGTCGACGATGGGACGGGGCGCGCGGTCCGCGCCTACGGCGTGACGGGCCCGGTCGCCGGGAAGACCGGGACGACGAACGACGGCACCGATGTCTGGTTCGTCGGCTATACGCCGACGCTCGTTGCCGGCGTGTGGTTCGGGTACGACGTGCCAAAGTCGTTAGGCTACGGCGCCAATGGTGGCCGCTACGCGGCACCGGCGTGGGCCGAGTTTTATCGCGATGGCTGGCGCGAACGCGCGCCGAGGAATGCGTGGGCGGCGCCATCCGGGTTGGTGTCGCGCGAGATCGATCCCGAGACCGGCAAGCTCGCAGGTGAGTGGTGTCCCTTGCGGGAGGTCGAGTGGTTCAAGGTGGGGACGCAACCTGTGGAGCGTTGCCGGGAGCATAACGAGCCGCCGCAGCATCAGATCGACGAGTGGATCGAAGAGCTGGGTCGCG
>DATFBW010000049.1:0-16748 GCA_035253645.1 Gemmatimonadaceae bacterium
CATTCTGTCAACTCAGAAGCTCAGGCCTCAGACCTCAGGCCTCAGGCCTACTTAACCGTAAACTCCTTCGTCCCAGCCGGCGTCCCGTTCAACGTGACTTCGACGCGATACTTCCCCTTTGGCAGCCCGTCCGGCTTGCTGATGTGGAACTCAGTCACTGCCGGTCCCGTTGGCGAGATCGTCTCGCTGGATTGATCGACGACCTGACCATCCTCGTACGTCCAGCGCGCGGCGAGCGTCGCCGAAGGCGCTGTTCCAGACGTGGCCACGGCAACGTAAACCGTGTCGGTCGCCATGAAATTGTCGGTGGCGTCGGCAACCCGCTTATCGGCGCCGATGCTCTTGCCGATATCGATCTGCGTAACGGCGATGTCGTTGGCGACGACAGTTCCCGCCGCGGTGTCGACGCGCGTCGCCTCGTCATCCGGTCGGTTGCATGCCGCCGTCAAAACGAGCGCCGCCAGTGCGGCAGCAGCTATGCGCGGATAGGTACTCATGTTGTCTCCTCGTCGCGTATCAGCGTTTTAGGGAATCCTGAGTTCCTGCCCCGGATAAATGAGGTCCGGGTCTTTGATGATGTGTTTGTTCGCTTCGTAGATCCGTTTCCACGCATTGCCATCGCCGTATTCACGTTGGGCGATTTTGGAAAGCGAGTCGCCGGCAACCACGGTGTACGTGCGCACAGACTCCGCGAAGGCATCACGCTCGACCGGCGCGTCCGGCGCCGTCGAGGAGCTGCCACCTTCGACGTTCGAGAAATCCGGCCTCTTCTTTTCCGAGCCGCCTTCCTTATTGAAGCGCGCGTCCAGCGTGCCCATAGGAGCCTCGTGTGGGAAATGAAACTCAGCTGGCGGCAGGAACCGTGCCGCCCGTTAGGTATCCATCACACGAGCTCGCTAGACGTTACGGCAGGCGCGGCGCCTAACGCCGCGCAACTTCATCGCACCTAACGAACGAAGGCTGCGGTGTCCTCGTACGAAAGGCCGAACGCTTCCGCGACCGCAGGGTACGTGATCTTCCCTTCGGCCATATTGAGCCCTTTGAGCAGGGCGGCATTCTCGCGCAACGCGGTCTTCCAGCCCCTGTTGGCCAGTTTGAGCGCGTACGGCAGCGTCGCATTCGTCAACGCCAGCGTCGACGTGCGAGGCACGCCGCCGGGCATGTTGGCAACGCCATAATGAATGACACCGTCGATGACGTAGGTGGGGTTCTCGTGAGTTGTCGGTCGTATGGTCTCGACACACCCGCCCTGATCAACCGCGACGTCAACGATGACGGCACCGTCTTTCATGCGGCGAAGGTCTTCCCTGCGGATGAGCTTGGGTGCCTTGGCGCCGGGGATTAAAACGCCGCCGATCACAAGATCTGCCGCCTCGACCTGCTCCAGGATGTTGTGCCGGTTGGAGTAAACAAGCTGCACGTTGGCAGGCATGACGTCGGAGAGATACCGCAAACGTTCCAGCGAAATGTCGAGGATGACGACCGCTGCGCCGAGACCCGCGGCCATCTTGGCCGCATTGATTCCGACGACGCCGCCGCCGAGGACAACGCATTTTGCGGGTGGCACGCCGGGGACGCCGCCTAACAAGACGCCACGCCCGCCGTACAGCTTCTCCAGATACTTTGCCCCCTGTTGCACGGCCATGCGGCCGGCGACTTCGGACATCGGAGTGAGCAGCGGCAGTTCGCGGTTGGGCAGCTCCACGGTTTCATACGCGATGCAAACGGGCCCGCGCTCCATGTGCGCTCGCGTTAGGTTTTCGTCGGCCGCGAAATGGAAGTACGTGAAGATCACCTGGCTCCGCCGCATGCGCGGCCATTCCGACTCGATCGGCTCCTTGACCTTCATGATCATTTCGGCGTCGGCCCACACGCTGTCCGCATCCGGCGCGATTTGGGCGCCGACCGCCGTATAGGCGGCGTCTTCGAAGCCGCTCCCTTCACCGGCTCCTTTCTCGACAGTGACGTGGTGGCCGGCAGCGAGCAGCGCTTCAGCGCCCGCCGGAACCAGCGCCACGCGGTTTTCGTTGGTCTTTATCTCTTTCGGAACACCGATCTTCATCGCTCTTGCTTTTTTTGGTGTTAGCTGTCGGCTGTCCGCTGCCAGCCGTTGGCTGACAGCGTTAGTTGAGCAGTCCTCGTTAGGCCAACGCGGCTCCCGGACCGAGACTGAGCACCATCTGCGCAGACGGATCGAAGTACTCTTCGCTGACTTCGCGCACCTCATCCTGCGTTATGCCCTCGATCTCCGCCAGCACCTCATCCAGTGTCCGATCGGGATCGCCGTACAGCTCCACAGCCGCTGCGCGGTACATGCGCGAGGTCACGCTCTCCAGCGAAAGCGTCAGCTGCCCTTTGAGCTGGTTTTTCCCGGCCGCAAGCTCATCATCGCCGATGCCCTCGGTCACGAGACGGCGCAGTTCACCGAGGCTCGCATCCAGCGCCGCCGCGGCAGTCGCGGGCGCGGTGCCAACGAACACGCCGTGAATACCGAAACACGCATGCAACGACTGGTACGTCTGGACCGAATACGCCAGGCCTAATTCCTCGCGCACACGCTGAAAGAGCCGCGAGCTCATCCCACCGCCGAGTAGCTGGGAAACCATCGCGAACGCATAACGACGGCGATCCCCGTACGACAGCGCCGAACGACCCACGACGAGATAGGTCTGCGCGGTATCGCGCGCGACGTGTGCATAGCCGATGCGCGGTGTGGGGTCAGGGGCGTATGGCGGAAGTGTCGTTCCTCCGCGTGGCAGCGCAGCCCAGCCCGTCCCCTCCAGCGCCGCGAGCACGCGCTCGTGATCCACGTTCCCAGTGACGACGACAACGACATGCTCCGGGCGATACCCCACAGCATGCAAATGCCGCAGGTCGGCAACGCCTAACGCAGTGACAGTTTCCCGCGTGCCAAGGATGGAGTACCCGTACGGGTGATCGCCCCAGAGTGCCGCGTTATGCAGCTCGAAGACGAGATCATCGGGGGTGTCGTCCACGAGCGCGATCTCGTCCAGCACGACCTTGCGCTCCAGATCCAGATCCCCTTCGCGCAGCGCGGGACGGAAAACGATGTCATGTACGACATCCGCCGCGCGCTCGAGGTGTTCATCCAGGCAACGTGCCTGATAGACCGTGTGCTCGCGCGAGGTGTAGGCGTCGAGCACACCACCGACAGATTCGAGGGCGAGCGCGATCTCTCGGGTCGAACGCCGCTCCGTGCCTTTGAAGACCATGTGCTCCAGCAGGTGCGAAACGCCCATCCGCTCACGCCCTTCGTGAATGGACGCGACGCGCACCCACGCCCCTAACGCGATAGAGCGCACGCCGGGCATATGCTCGGTGAGCACCGTGAGTCCGTTGGCGAACTGCGTGCGGCGGACGCGCTCCTCGCCGCTCACAATGGCGAGGCCGTTAGGCAGCGGCCCCGGCGCTGTCATTCGCGATCGCCGCGGCCTCCCCGGCCACGCGAACGGTTGCCGCGTCGCGGCCGGCGGCTGCCGCCGTTGCCATGGCGGTGCTCACGCGAGCCTCCGTCCGCACCCACACCTGCTCCCTCGAGCTCCTCGCTCCCCGCCCCCTGTTCCTCCCCGGCAGGCTTTGGAACCAGCGCCTTCATGGACAAGCGCATCTTTCCGCGCTCGTCGCGCTCGATGAGCTTCACTTTCACGCGGTCCCCCTTCTTCACCACATCTTCGGTACGCTCGGTGCGCCCATGTTGCATCTCCGAGATGTGCAGGAGACCTTCGGTCCCCGGCATGATCTCGATGAAGGCGCCAAAGGCCGTGGTGCTCTTCACGACGCCCTCGTACGTCTCACCGACGACCGGCTCCGCCGTCAACTCCTCAACGCGCGCGCGCGCTTTCTCCATGGCTTCGCCGCCAACCGCCGCGATCGTCACCACGCCATTGTCGTCGACCGTGATTTCCGCACCCGTTTCTTCCTGGATGCCGCGGATGATCTTCCCCTTTGGTCCGATGAGATCGCCGATCTTTTCCGGGTTGATCTGCACGGTGACGATGCGTGGCGCATAGGGCGACAGATCTGGACGCGGCGCCGGAAGCTCTTTCTTCATTTCGGCGAGAATGTGCATGCGTCCTTCGCGCGCCTGAGCCAGGGCCTCCTGCATCAGCTTGAGCGATAGGCCCTGAATCTTGATGTCCATCTGGATGGACGTGATCCCCTGCTCCGTCCCCGCAACCTTGAAGTCCATGTCGCCGAGCGCGTCTTCGGTTCCGAGGATGTCGGTGAGGATTGCGTAGCGCTCACCCTCCTTGATGAGACCCATCGCCACACCAGCAACGGCCGCGCGCGTAGGAACGCCCGCGTCGAAGAGTGCCAGCGACGCTCCGCACACAGACGCCATCGACGACGATCCATTGGACTCGAGGACGTCGGACACGATGCGGATCGTGTACGGGAACGACTCGTACGGCGGGAGCACGCTTTGAATCGCGCGCTCAGCCAGGTTTCCGTGTCCGATCTCGCGGCGGCTGGTACCGCGCATCGGGCGCACCTCACCAGTGGAGAAGGGCGGGAAGTTGTAGTGCAACATGAACGACTTCGTGACTTCCCCGACATCGTCGATTGTATCCAGCCGCTGTACATCCTGCGCGGTGCCTAACGTGCAAGCGACGAGCGCCTGCGTTTGCCCGCGCGTGAAGAGCGCGGACCCGTGCGCTCGCGGCAGGAGACTGGACTCGATGCTGATCGGCCGGACCTCGTTAGGCTTGCGGCCGTCGACGCGCAACCCCGAATCGAGCACCTGCGACCGCAGCGCGTTGTACTCGAGATCTCCCAGCACGCTGCCAAGGCTCTTGAGCTGGTCTCCCAATTCGTCGGGCAGCTCGAGGGCGTACTGGTCGGCAATCGCGCGCTTCACTGCCTCGACCGCCTGAACGCGTGTGTGCTTGTCTTTCTGATTCAGCGCTTCGACGATGCGCTGCTCCGCGTCGGCCTTCACGCGCGCGACAAATTCGGCGCCGGGCTCGCGCTTCGTCCACGTCATCTTCGCCGGCGTCGGACCAGCCGCAATCGCTTCCTTCTGGAGCGCGACCAATTCGGCGATGCCACGCTGCGCAACCGACAACGCGTCGACAACGTCCTGCTCACTCACCTCGTTCGCTCCGCCTTCGACCATCACGATGGAATCGGCAGTGCCCGTAACCACCAGCTCCATGTCGCTGTACTCGAGCTGCTGGAACGTCGGGTTCAGGATCCACTTGTCCTGAATGCGACCGACGCGCACGCCGCCGATTGGCCCTTCGAACGGGATCTTGGAAGCGGTCAGTGCATAGGAGGCGGCGACGAGTCCCAGGACGTCCGCGTCGTTCTCCTGATCCGCCGAGATGACGTAGACGTAGACCTGCACTTCTTGCTTAAAGCCTTCGGGAAAGAGCGGGCGGATCGAGCGATCGATGATGCGCGCTGCGAGGATCTCGTGGTCGTGGGGCCGCCCCTCCCGCTTGATGAACCCGCCGGGGATCTTGCCCGCGGCATACGTCTTCTCGCGATACTCAACGAGGAGCGGGAAAAACGGCAGCGCCGTTTCAGTATCGCTCACCGTGACAGCGGCGAGCACCATGGTGTCACCATACCGGACAACCGCGGAGCCAGCCGCTTGCTTCGCCATGCGACCGGATTCAATCGTGAGCGTGCGCCCGGCGAAGGAGCGCTCGACTTTTTGCATCATGCTGGTGTGACCTCTGGGTAACACAAAACGCGCGGGCACATGAGCGCCCGCGCGCGAAGGAGATGAGGTGGATCGCTAGTGGCGGAGGCCAAGGTCCTGAATGACCTTGCGGTATCCATCGACGTCCGACCGCTTGAGGTAATCCAGGAGCCGGCGCCGCTTGCCCACCATCTTGAGCAACCCGCGTCGGCTGTGGTGGTCGTTGGCGTGCTGCTTGAAGTGATCAGTGAGGTAGTTAATCCGCTCGGTAAGCACCGCGATTTGCACGCGGCTGGAACCGGTATCAGTATCGTGACTGCGGTGTTTGGCGATCGTCGGTGCTTTCTGAAAAGCCATGTCGTATATTCTCCGCACAGTTCCGTCTGTGCGCCCAATTCTTTGAAGCACAGCAATTTACTGGTCGCTGAATACACTGTAAAGGCAGACGGGAGACGTGCCTGAGAGGTATCTCGGAACCACACTCGGAAAGTACAGGGTCGACACGCTAGTCGGCTCCGGCGGCTTCGCCTGGGTCTACAAAGCGTTCGACCCAGAACTCGAGATTCCGGTCGCACTCAAAGTCTTAAAGCCTCAGTTCGGCGGCGACGCCGATTTTGTCGCGCGCTTCAAGCGAGAGGCGGCCGTCGCCGCGAAGCTGCGCCATCCCAATATCATCAAGATCTACACGATCGGCCGCGAAGGCGACGCTGTGTATTTCGCGATGGATTACCTCCCTAGCGGCCTCGCCGATAAGCTCGAAGCCATGCCCTACCTGCATGAGGACGCGGTCGTGCAGATCGGCATGGACGTGGCGCGCGCGCTTGGTTTCGCGCATCGCGAAGGCGTGATCCACCGTGATATCAAAGTCGACAACATCATGTTTGACGAGCACGGCAATGCCGTGGTGGCCGATTTCGGTATCGCGCGGGCGTTGAGCGGCTATACGGGCCAAACGGGGACCGGAATGGTTGTCGGCACCCCGCAGTACTTCGCGCCGGAGCAGGCGCGGGCCAAACCCCTGGACGGCAGGGCCGACATCTACTCGTTAGGCGTCACGCTCTACCGTGCGTCGACAGGGCGGCTCCCGTTCGTTGGCGACGATTGGTATGAGGTTGCGCGCCAGCATGTCGAGGACACACCGGCTCCGCCACGCTCGCTGAACCCGACGCTGAGCGAGGAATTCGAAACGGTGCTGCTGCGCTGCCTCGCCAAGCGCCCCGACGATCGTCCCACTACTGGCGAGCAGCTTCTCGACGAGCTCGAGCTCGTACGGACAGGCGGGCGTATTCTGACGCCGGCCAAAGCGCGTACCGTCGCGGTCCCCTCGTTAGGCGATACGGCGATCGTGCCTGCCGCTGGTATTGCGACGCCTCCTGGCGCGGATGTCACTGCCGCACCGCCGTCGGCCACGATCGAGACGCGCCGCGAGCAACGCACCGTTTGGCTGACGGCCGCTGTTCTATTGGTTCTCGTCATCGCCGCGGTCCCCCTGCTGGCCCGGCGCTTACCAAACGCAGCCTCGGGCGCGGCACCGGATTCCATTCGCCAGATGCCAGGAATGGTCGTCACATCACCGGCCAGCCCGCTGATGGACTCGGTGCCCGTGGACACGCTGAGCGACTCGGTCCGCAAGATCGGCAGCCGCTCGCGGGATACGAGTGGGAGGCTCATGCCGCTCGGCGCTCGCCTAACGATCAACGCACCAGCCGAGGCTTCTGTGACGGTCAATGGCGTATCGGTCGGCACAGGCCGCTGGCAATCCGACACGCTGCGCTCGGGTGATTACGAGGTGGTTGCGAGCGTCCGGTCCATCGCCGGCTGCGAATGGGCGTCGGTGACCAGAACCGTGCGCGTGCGTCCGGGCGCGGCCAAAGACGAAACCTTTAATCCACGCGCGTGCGGCTCGCTCGCGATCGACTTGAAAGGCCGCCAGGGTCGCTATGTGGTGACCGCGCCGGAAGGTCAGATCCGCAAGACCGGGCAGGTGCCGTCGCAGAACCCGGTCGTGCTTGTGCTTCCCGTGGGGCGGTACACCCTGACCGTGAACAAGACGGACGGCACCGACTTCTGCACGGCGTACACGGAAGACGATTTGGAGATCACCGCGGAGGGTACCCAGCGCAGATCCATCCCACTCATCTGCCAGAGTCCCGGCTTCTAGCGCGAGGCCAGGCCTCCGATCAAGCCTAACGCGCCACCGACGACAATCCCGATCCAGAACGCCGGCGACTGATACGCGCTGCGGCGCGGCTCATTCAGGACGGCGACGTGATCCACCGCGAGGGCACTGGTCTGCCCCGTGATGACGGCGGTCGCACTGCCCTCGCGGACCGTCTGAACCTTGAAGCGCGCGATCAATAGGTCGCGCCTTCGCGGGTCGACGGCGACGCCTAGCTGACCCGGGCGGATCCACCTCGCTGCGCCGGTGTTGAAGTCGATTGTAGAGTCTCCGACCGCCGTCACCTCGAAGCGCACGGCTCGAGACTGTGCGCTGGCGCTCGACGTGGCCGCGAGAATACCGGCGACGACCAGTCCCCAACGCAGCCAGCTCACGGACCGAAGCCTAACAAGCGTTTGACGTCGTTGAACATCACGAGGATGAACAGCAGCGCGATCGCAAATACACCCACGCGCGCAATGCGCTCGCGGACTCGCATACTGAACGGACCACCGTTGATGCGCTCGGCGATGACGAGTAGCATCTGCCCGCCATCGAGGATCGGAATCGGCAGCAAGTTGAGGATCGCAAGGTTCACGCTAATGAAGGCGACGAGCCGGAATAGCTGCTCGATGCCGCCGCGCGCGGCCTGAACGCTGGAACCGGCGATTGCGATAGGGCCACCAAGCTGGTTCACGGACACACGGCCCGTGAGCAGCCCCCCGACGACTTTGACCACCAGCCCCGTCATCGTCCAGGTAGCGTTCCACCCCTCGCCAAACGCCTGCGGAATGGATAGGCGCTCGCGAACCGTCCTGCCCTGCGGTCCGGCGCCGATGCGTCCCACCTGCGTCGGCTCGCCAGTCACGGGATCGCTATCGGGTGTCAGCTCCGGCGTTATCGACAGCTGCACGCTGTCGGTGCCGCGCCTAACGACAGTGACATTGAGCGCCTGGCCCGGTGACGTGGTAATGACGTCGACGAAGTCGCTCCACGAGGTGATCGGGCTGCCGTTGACGGCGACGACGCTATCACCTGACTGCAGCCCCGCGCGAAACGCGGGACGATCCGCTACGACCGAATCGACGACCGCAGGCACATAGGGCCGGCCGTACGATGCGTAGAGGCCGGACAACACGACGATGGCCAGCACGACGTTCATCACTACGCCCGAGCTTAACACGAACAGCTTCGCCCACAGCGGCTTCGCGTCGAACCACCGATCTGCTGGAATTGGCTTGGGCCCAAACGGTTTCATGGCGTTCGGATCCCAGTCCTTGGATGACGGATCTACTTCCTCGCCTCCTCCCTCGATGGCCGCGAGTGTGTCGTCATCGCGCGTCGCCATGCGGACGTAGCCGCCGAGCGGCAGCCATGCGAGGACGTATTCGGTCTCTCCGACGCGTCGGCGCCAGATCGGGCGGCCAAAGCCTATCGAGAACCTTGGCGCGTAAACGCCGACGAGTCGTGCGGCGATGAAGTGTCCGAGCTCGTGAACAAGCACGACGAGCCCAAAAACGAGGATAGGAGCAAGCCAGGTCAGCATCCGAGGCGTTCGGTCACGTGTTTGCGCGCAGCTTGATCGGCACTCAGCAGCGCGTCCTTGTCAGTTCCGGGCAATTCCCCAAGAGCATCGAGAGCGGACTCGATGGCAGTTGCGATCTCGACGAATCGAATGCGCGCATCGAGAAACAGCGCCACCGCCGCCTCATTTGCTGCATTGAAAATGGCAGGAGCCGCGCCACCGCGCCGCGCCGCTTCGAGACCGAGCCTCAAGGCCGGGAAATCGTCCAGTCTTACGCGTTCAAAGGTCAATGGTGACACACCGACAGGGTCGAACTGAGGAGCGCTGGCCTCGCTGATCCTCTCGGGGTGCGCAAGAGCATAAAGAACGGGGAGCTCCATCGAGGGAAGGCCGACCTGGGCTAACACACTGCCATCGACGAATTCGACGAAGGAATGAACAATGCTCTGCGGGTGCACGACAACGTCGATGTTGTCATAGGGCACGCCAAAGAGGTGGTGCGCCTCGATGACTTCGAGCGCCTTGTTGGCGAGGGTGGCACTGTCGACGGTGATCTTGCGGCCCATGGACCAGGTCGGGTGTCGCAGCGCATCATCGCGAGTCGCCTGTTCGATGCGTTCGCGCGACCATTCGCGAAAGGGACCACCGCTCGCGGTCAGCACGAGGCGGCGAACAGAAGAGACGGCGCGGCTGCCGATGCACTGAAGGATCGCAGAGTGCTCGGAGTCCACGGGGACGATCTCGCCACCGCCACTGGCGGCCGCCTGCCTAACGAGCCCGCCTGCCAGGACGAGCGTTTCTTTGTTGGCGAGCGCCACGCGTTTACCTGCCGCGAGCGCCGCGAGAGTGGCATCGAGTCCCGCGGCACCCACGACGGCATTGAGCACGATATCGGCATCGCCGAGCGTCGCTGCTTCCGTCAGACAACCCGGACCGCGGTGCCACCGCTCGGGAACCTCAGCTGAACCGTTGGCAACCAGGCCCACAAAAGACGGATTTGTCGTTGCTTCCTGAGATGCCAACAGATCGGCGTTCCCATGAGCTGTGAGCGCCACGATGCGGAATCGATCGGCGTGGCGCGCGAGCACGCGGAGCGCGGTGGTTCCAATCGAGCCGGTCGAACCCAATACGGCGACCCCTTTCACGACCCCACCGCGGGAAGAAGCATCGCGCCTAACAACAAATAGGCGATCGGCAGGGCGAACAACAATGAATCGAGCCGGTCCAGAGCGCCGCCGTGGCCGGGCAGCAAGCGACCGCTATCCTTGACGCCCGCCTCGCGTTTCAGCAGCGATTCGACAAGGTCGCCGATCTGCCCCGCCCCGCTGATGGCGATTGCAAAGCCGATCGCGCGCGTCCATCCCAGCGCCAGCTGCGCATAGGGACGCAGCACGAGCACGTCGTACACGATGACGGCGAGCGCGGCGACGATTACAGCGCCGACAGCCCCTGCGCGTGTTTTCCCCGGACTCACGCTCGGCATCAGCTTGGTCCTGCCTAACGCGCGGCCCGCGAAATAGGCACCGATGTCGGAGAACCAGGTCGCGATCAAAGGAAGCCCCGCCACGGCCACGCCGGATGCGGCCGTGACTGTCCATGGGTGGTGACGCAGCAAGTAGCCGAACGCGAGCAGTCCACCCGTATAAAGCGCGCCGAAGGTCGTGACCGCCATTGTGGCGAGGGGGTTGTCATCGATACCGCGCAAGAAGAGAACGGCACCCAGCAGTGCGACAAAAACGACAGCGGCGAGTGTCACGGGACGCGCGATCCATCCAAGACGATGCACGTGCACAAGTAACGGCAGGGCCGCCGCCAGTGGAATGCCGAGCGCGGCGACTGGATGGGTGGATTTTTTCCGCGCCAGCGCATAGAGCTCGCGCGCCGAAGCGGCGCCTAACGCGGCGAGCAGGAGCGCCAGCGCCAACCCGCCCGCATAGAGCGCTGCCGCGACGACCGGGAGCGCCAGTACAGCCGACAGAACGCGGGCGCGCAGCTCGCTCATGGACGGCCAGGCGGGGTCTGCCCGACGGGCGCGATCAGACCTCCATGATCTCGTGTTCTTTGGCCTTCAGGAGATCGTCGATCTTATGGATGTAGTCGTCGTGGAGCTTCTGCAGATCCTTCTCCGCATGTTTCACGTCATCTTCACTCTCGTCCTTCACTTTCTTGAGGACGTCGCGCGCATGCGTGCGCGCGTGCCTAACGGCAATGCGGCCTTCTTCGGCGAGCTTGTGCACGACCTTCGCGAGCTCCTTGCGGCGCTGCTCGTTCATGGCCGGCAAAGGCACGCGGATGATCGTACTCTGCGTCGACGGCTCCAGCCCGAGGTCGGCCTCCCGGATCGCCTTTTCGATCGCCTTGATCTGCCCCTTGTCGTACGGTGTGACGAGGAGCAGCCGAGGTTCCGGGGCCGAGATGTTGGCCACCTGGTTCAGGTTCATCGTCTGCCCGTACACCTCGACGCGAACCGTATCGAGCATGTTCGTCGTCGCCTTGCCTGAACGGATGGACGAGAACTCATGTTTGGTGCTCCCGAGCGCTTTCTCCATTTCGGTACGCGCGTCGGCCAGCATCTTTTTGATATCGCTCATGACACGAATGTCCCCACCCGCTCACCGCGAATCGCGCGCTCGACAGCGCCGGCTTCGTGAATATTGAGAACGATGAGCGGCAGGCGGTTCTCCTTGCACAAGGTGACCGCGGTTTGATCCATCACGCCTAACTCTTCGAGCATTACGTCGCGATAGCTGATTGTCTCGTACCGTTTCGCGTTAGGGTCCTTCTTGGGATCTGCCGAATACACGCCGTCCACGCTCGTCGCTTTGATCATCACGTCCGCTTTGATCTGAATCGCGCGTAAGGCAGCGGCGGTGTCGGTGGAAAAGTACGGGTTGCCTGTACCGGCGGCAAAGATGAGTAGCCGGCCTTTCTCGATGTGCCGCAACGCTCGGCGGCGGATATAGGGCTCCGCCAACTCCTCCATGCGGATCGCTGTGAGCACGCGTGTATCGACGTTCTGCTTTTCGAGGACGTCCTGCAAGGCGAGTGCGTTGATCACCGTGCCCAGCATGCCCATGTAATCTGCAGCGACGCGGTCCATACCCATGGCCGCGAGCTGACTACCACGCACGATGTTCCCGCCGCCAATGACCATTCCCACGCCGACGCCGAGGCGGATTACGCTCGCGACTTCGTCGGCGAATTGCTTGAGTTTGTCGAAGTCGAAACCGAAGGCTCGCTCTCCCGCCAGAGCCTCACCCGAAAGCTTGAGGAGGACCCGGTGGTATTTGAGCGAACCTTCGGCGGCCGTCATGCGAGACTTATTCCTCGTCCATCTTGAAGCGCACGAAGCGACGGATCGTTAGGGCCGATCCGGCCGCTTTCCCGTGCTCGTCCAGGAGACTCTGAATCGTGCGGCTGTCATCGCGAACCCACGGTTGTTCGACGAGCGCAACCTCGCCGTAGAACTTGCCGATCCGTCCCTCGACCATCTTGGCCACGATGTTGTCGGGCTTTCCCGAGGCCTTGGCCTGCTCCTCGAAGATGCGGCGTTCACGCGCAACGAGTTCGGCGCTCACTCCCTCGCGGTTGACCGCGACGGCGACCGTCGGCACGCCCGCGGCGACATGCTCGGCAACGCTGTTCGCTGCGCTTACAGCAGAATCGCTGCTGGAGCCGCCGACTTCGACGAGGGCCGCGACCTTGCCGTTGTGGTGCACGTAGCTGCCTAACGCGCCGTCCGTCGTGAAACGGGCATATCGCCGCAGGACGATGTTTTCCCCCGTCTTGGCGGAGATGCCCTTTACCTCATCCTGGACGCTCAGACCAAAGGCGTCGGTCGCGGGGTCGCGGATGATGCCATCGACGCTCTTGTCCGCGAGCAGTTGCTGGGCGAGCGCGTCCACCGCCGACCCGAAATCGGCGTTGCGCGAAACAAAGTCGGTCTCGCTGTTGACCTCGAGGAGCACGCCCGTTTTGCGGTCGGGTGAAAACACGTTGACGATGCGCCCCTCGGATGCAGTCCGTCCAGAGCGCTTGTCGGCTTTGGCGATCCCTTTCTTGCGCAGGATCTCAACGGCCTGCTCGAGGTCTCCATTTGCCTCTTCGAGGGCCTTCTTGCAGTCCGTGATGCCCGCGCCCGTGCGCTGTCTGATCTCTTGGATCTCTTTCGCGGTGATTGTCTTCATTGTTCACAACTCAATACGGTGGCGCGACAACGCCGCCGGAGCAAACCGGCGGCGAGCCACGATCAATATGTTCATGGCGTGATGCCTAACGACTACTACTCGACCTCGTCGGCCGCGACTTCGCCGGCCTCGACTGCGCCGCTTTTGAGGCGGGCCGCCAACGCTTCGGGCTTGGCACGGCGGCGGCGCGGACGGCGTCGCCGGCGACGTTCGTCATCGCCCGCGGCCGCGGGTTCGAGACCGCGATCGGAGCTGTACGTGCTCTCCTCGGCCTCTTCTTCCACGGTGCGGACGGGCGCCTCGCGTCGCGCTTCGACAATCGCGTCGGCGATGAAATGCGTGATCAGCTCGACCGATCTGATCGCGTCGTCGTTGCCAGCGATCGGAACCGCGATCAGATCAGGATCGGCATTCGTATCGGCGATTGCGACGATCGGAATGCCCAACTTGTTGGCCTCATCGACGGCGATGCGTTCCTTCTTGGCGTCGACAACGAACAGCAAGCCTGGCAGCCGCGTCATCGCTTTGATGCCGGACAGGTTCTTCGCGAGCTTGTCGCGCTGCCGTGTCATGAGCAGCTGTTCTTTCTTCGTGTAATTCTCGAACTCGCCGCCTGCCTCGCTGCCGGCTTCGAGGTCCTTGAGACGGCGGATCTGCTTCTTGACCGTTTGGAAATTGGTCAGCAACCCGCCTAACCAGCGCTCTGTTACCGAGTGCGAGGCGCTGCGCTCAGCTTCGCCCTGGACGATGCCCGCGAGCTGCCGTTTGGTGCACACGAAGAGGATGTTATCGCCGCGCATGATGACGTCGCGGACCAGTTTGGCCGCGACCTCGAGCTGACGCATCGTCTTGTTGAGATCGATGATGTGGATCCCATTGCGCTCCGCGAAGATGAAGCGGCGCATCTTGGGATTCCAACGACGCGTCTGGTGTCCGAAGTGGACGCCGGCGGCAAGCAGTTGTTCGATGTTCAGTTGTTGCATTCCTTTTCCGACTCCATCGGGTTGATCGTCCGCTCCCTTCATCGCTCGCATTTATCGGCGAGAGCCGACACCCCTGCGCGCTCGAGGAGCGTGTTTTTTTTTTACGAGTCGTCAGCTCCTAGTCGTTAGCTCTTAGGGTTGGTAGCTAAGAGCTAGGAGCTTAACGCCTAAAGACTACCGTTTCGAGAACTGGAACCGCTTTCTTGCACCAGGACGTCCCGGCTTCTTGCGCTCGACGCGGCGCGCGTCGCGCGTGAGAAGTCCGAGCTCGCGAAGCTTGCGCTTGTACGCCTCATCGACGCTCACCAGCGCGCGCGCAACGGCGAGCCTCAGCGCCCCGGCCTGGCCCGACTGCCCTCCACCAGCAACCGTCGCCTTCACGTCGTAGCGGCCGAGCGTGTCAGTCGCTGTGAAGGCTTGCTGGATGGCGGAGACCAGCGTGGGCCGTGGGAAATAGTCGCCTAACGTGCGACCATTGACGTCCCACTTGCCCGAGCCGGGCTTCAGATACACACGGCAGACCGCTTCCTTGCGGCGCCCGATTGCATGCACAACGCCATTCATACCGTTACTTGTCGCTCGACTTGCCGAAGGTGAGTACGGTCGGCTGCTGGGCCGCATGCGGGTGCACCGAGGTGGCATACACACGAAGCTTGCGGCGGAGTCGCTGCCGACCTAACGAGGATTTGGGAAGCATGCCGTGAATCGCGCGCTCGACGACACGCTCCGGATGCTTGGCGAGCATCGTCGCGATCGGTGTGAAGCGCTCATGTCCCATATAACCAGTGTGCCGAAAGTATTCTTTCTGCTCTGCCTTGCGTCCCGTCAGTTTGATCTTTGCCGCATTGATTACGATGACATTGTCACCCGTATCCATGTGCGGCGTGAAAATCGGTTTGTGCTTCCCGCGCAGGATCTTGGCGATCTCAGACGCTAGGCGACCGAGTACTTGGCCGTCAGCATCGACGAGATACCACTTTTGCGAAATGTCTTGTGGCGTTGCAGAAAACGTCTTCATGGTCAACAAGCAGTGCACCGCGACGATTTTGGGTCGCGCGCAGTCCAGGTCAATTTTGAGAGACCCGTAAGCTAGGCAACGACTTAGCCCGAGTCAACGCACCGATCGCTCGTTCGACCGCGTCGCAAATTCGCTCTGGACAACGAGGCTCGACGAAGCATTTTGTACGCGCCTCGCCCGCCCGGTGACAGCAGTCGCTGGGTCCCACCGCTCGCGGTCCCCGCCGCGAGTATCTCCCCCCAATTCCTTCCTCGCCCGTGCACCGGGAACGGCGTTCGCCTGGTCGCACTCCCTCCTGAACGCCTGCTCGACCCTCCCAGCAATGACCCGCGACGATCCGGGCGATTACTCGACTCGGGAACGCAGCGCTGCTCCACATCAAGGCTTCTTCGGCGGCCGGTCCGGCTCCTCGGATCATGAGCGCGAAGGAGGAGCGCACCTGTTGATCGTCGACGATGAAGCGAGCATCCGCGTGTCATTGCACCGCTATTTCACCAAACTCGGCTACCGGGTGAGCATGGCGGAGAACGGCAGAGAGGCGCTCGTGACGCTCAGCGGCAGTCCGCCAGTCGACCTTGTGCTGACTGACCTCGTGATGCCTGGCTACGACGGGCGCGAGCTCATCCTGCAGATGCGGACCGAACATCCAACAGTGCCTGTCATCGTGATATCGGGTTATCCGGCGGCGCTCCTGCCAGACGCGGGTCCGGACGGAAAGCCGCTTCCATTTATTGCCAAACCGTTCGCGCTGGACGCTGTCGCACACGAGGTACGCCGGCTGTTACATGAGCGCTCGCAGCGGCCGCACGAATAGCACCTAACGAGCGCTATTCCAGCTCCACCAAAATTGCGCCTTTCTCGACGGCCATGCCCGGCGTCGCCAGCACCGCTTTGACAGTGCCTCCCGCGGTCACGCGGAGCTCGTTCTCCATCTTCATGGCCTCCATAACGACGAGCCCTTGCCCCGCGAGAACCTGGTCGCCCACTCGCGCGTTCACGCGCACGATAAGCCCCGGCATGGGCGCGACAAGCGGAGCAGGACCGGACGGTCGCGCGCTCGCCGCTGTCATATCGCGGATTGTCCGCGTTCTCTCATCCAGCGCTTCGACATCGAATCGGTAGCCGTCAATCCATAACGAGTAACGTCCCCGGTGACCGTGGCGTCGCACCGCGACGCGACGCACGGCATTGCCGATTGTTACGAGCTGC
>DATFBW010000050.1:0-2137 GCA_035253645.1 Gemmatimonadaceae bacterium
CAAGGTCCAGACGATCAACCCCGGCGCCTACTACACGGGCTACAACGAGACGATGGCCGACAATCCGTTTCGCTGGCTCGACGACAGCAAGCACTTCACCAAGCGGGCGGATCTGCGCAAAGGGTTCGACGACTTCTTCGCAACACCGGAAGGCAGGATGGACCCCAAGGAGATGATCGACCGGATGATCGAGGTCGTTCCTGCCGACACCGGCCTGTTCCGCAACGTCGTTCCGAAAGCGATCGAAGACATGCTCAAGAAGCACCAGGTCGCCGCGTGGAACAATCCCATCTAGCGGCGCGATTCGAGGAGCGACTCACATGCGCAACCTGATGGTCGCCGGGGCCTAGCAATTTAAGTGGCGGAGAGGGTGGGATTCGAACCCACGTGCCGGTTACCCGACAAGACGCTTTCGAGGCGCCCCCGTTACGACCACTTCGGTACCTCTCCGTTATTTACTACGCTCGGTGGGGGCCCCTTTCTCATTCCCCACCTCGCTGCGCGCTCGCGGCCCCTGCGGGGCTCCCCTCCGGCGCTCGCTTGCTCCGAACGCGGCGGGCCGGATGCCCCTGCCATCGGCTCGCTCGCGCTCGCCGACGCTGCTACG
Organism: Gemmatimonadaceae bacterium; assembly: GCA_035253645.1. Taxonomy (GTDB): domain Bacteria; phylum Gemmatimonadota; class Gemmatimonadetes; order Gemmatimonadales; family Gemmatimonadaceae; genus DASYRX01. The sequence goes on from DATFBW010000050.1 coordinate 608, forward strand.
CAACGCTCTGGTAAAAGACGCGCGGACTAGGTGAACGCCCCGTTACAACCTCGCGCCGCCTGCCATCGGCACGCTCGCCGACGCTGCTACGCAACGCCCGGGTGAAAGACGCGCGGACTAGGTGAACGCCCCACCAAACTTCCCGCCGCAAATATCGCCCGCGCGCGCGTCGATGATGGTCGGGACGTTGGATAGTCGGGGTGCTCGGAGGGCAGGACAACAGCGACCCAGTGACGACCTGTCTCCTGTCTCCTATGTCCTGTCCCCTATCCTACTGTCCCGCGCTTCTCCCTGAAGAACGCCTGAATCATTTCGCGGCACTCCTCCTCCAGCACGCCCCCCTCCGCCGCCATACGATGGTTGAGCGAGGGATGTTCGTGCGCGCGCATGGCGGATTCGATGGCGCCTGCCTTCGGCTCCGTGGTTCCGTACACGACGCGCGCGATACGCGCGTGGATCATCGCACCGACGCACATCTGGCAGGGCTCGATCGTCACATAGAGCGTCGCCCCGCTCAGACGGTAATTGCCGCATCTCCGCGCCGCATCGCGCAACGCGACGATCTCCGCGTGCGCTGTCGGATCGTGGCTTGCGATCGGCTGATTGAATCCTTTGCCGACGATCTCGCCGTCGATCTCCACGACCGCGCCGACCGGCACCTCGCCGTGGTTCCGGGCCTCGACCGCCAGCGCGAGCGCGGCGCGCATGAAAGATTCGGGGCCATCGCCGCTCACGGAACTATTGATTATACCATCGAGGACCTGCGGCACAGGTGGCGACGCGCGCCCTTGCAAGGTTCCTTGCGCGAGGTTCCCCGACCGGACGGTCCCATTGTCAGCTCTCAGCCGTCAGCTTCATCGCCCATCGCACGCCTTGACGGGTGTCGCTTCGGGCCAGGCGTCAATGGATAACGTGATCGAACTCGGCTGCGAAGCCCCCGGTTGGCGCAGCACGATGACCGCGTAATTGTTGTCAATCGTGTTGACGATGCCGTGAGCCGGCGCAAATCCGGGCGCAAGGACGTGGATGTTGTACTTGTAGCGCCCCGCCGCGACGACGCGGCCGAATCTGAAGCAGCCGCCATCGGACACGTCGGCAGTGAATAGGTCCTGCGGCTGACCGCGCTCGAGTTGAATCTGCGCTTCCGGGATCGGAGCGCCACGCTCGTCGACCACACGCCCGCGAATTCGAACCAATCCGTCACAGGCGACGAGGAACACGACGGCGAGGATGCTGATCAGGCTACCGGCAGCCCTTTTTGGTCGCTGTAAGCCGTCGGCATTTGCGTCGCTATCCACGATCCGGCGTCCGCGATTCCCTCTTTCGCCGAAACTCGGCCCACGTGCCTCGGGTTTTTCGAAGCAGAACTTCATCATAGCCGGACACGATGAAGTCGCGGAGCACGCCGACCGGCTCGAAGCCGCGCCGTTCGTACAGGCGTCGCGCGCCCGGGTTGAACGATGAGACACAGATGAACGCGTTGGAGCTGTCGCGAAAGACACGATCCTCCGCCCATTGCAGAAGCGTCGA
>DATFBW010000051.1:0-3340 GCA_035253645.1 Gemmatimonadaceae bacterium
GTGGTTTCGGATTCCACCAAGCCAGGCCGTTCGATGGTACGCGGCTGACGTCGTCGCCTTTGAGTAATAAGAACGAGTACGGGATACAGCTACGTTAGCGCGCGCACCAGTACCCAGAAGGGATACGTCACGTGCTGGTCAAGGTGTCTCGGTTTTTCGCGGCAAGACCAAAGCGTCCACTCGGCCGGGAATCCTCCTCACTAGCAGAACGCAGCGGAACTGGCCGTTCCGAAGCCCGCTCATCACGACGTCGGATCCTGCAAGCATTTCTCACAAGCCCGCAGTGCTACGTACGCTCCGAGTTCAAACATAGGATGAGAGGGAATGCCATGCACCATTCAGTAAGGAATACATGGGCGCTGGTCCCGGTTCTGGCGTGGATGCTCGCCGTGCCGCTGCCAACGCAGATGGCGCACACGCGCCCCGTTACCTCTGCGAGCGGCGTCAAGAAGGTGCTCGGCTTCGAAGACTACGCGCGGTGGCGCCTCATCGAGGGCAGCCGGATTTCAAGCGACGGTCATTGGGTGGCGTACGGTTATCGACGCCACAACTCGCTGGATCCGAAACTCGAGCTCCATATCCTTCATGTCGATTCAAACAAGGACGAGACTGTACCGAACGCACTCCAAGCGACATTCTCGGACGACTCGAAGTGGATTGCGTACTTTGTTGATCTGGCCTACGCGGAAGCCAAGAAGCTCCGCGAGTCCGACAAGCCGGTCACGCGTGACGTGCAGCTGCGCAATCTGGACACCGGGGCGCTGTCGACGTGGAAAGACATCCAGTCGTTCACCTTCGCCCGTGGCTCTGGCCATCTCTTGCTGCGCCGCCGTCAACAAGACGCAAGGGCGAAGCACAAGGGCGTGGATGTAATCGTCAGGGATCTGGCGACGGGCCGCGATCACTTCTTGGGCAGCGTCGGCGAAGTCGCGTTCAACCGCCAGGGTGAGCTCCTGGCCTATACGATCGACGCCGGCGAAAGAGATGCGAATGGCCTGTTCGTTCTGGATCTTCGCAGCGCCCGCGTTATGCCGCTGGATAACGAAGCGATGGTGTACAGCCGTCTCGCATGGAACGAAGCGGGCACCGCACTCGCGGTGCTAAAAGGCAACGACATCGAGGGCAAGCGCGAGAGAGAAAACGTGCTGATTGCTTTTCCCGATGTGCATAACGCCCTCGCGAATCTGGCCCTCGCGAAGCCCGTCACGCTCGACGCGACGATAGCGGGTTTCCCGAAGGATGTGGTCGTCAGCGAGCGCCGCGACCTCGTGTGGAGCGCGGACGGCAAACGTGTCTTCTTCGGCACAAAGGAGCAGGCGGCCGCGGTTCCGAGGCAGGAGAAGAAGCCAACCACCGACGAGGTGCCGGACGTCGACGTATGGAACACGCGCGACGAGCGGATTCAAAGCCTGCAGATGATGCGCGCCGAGCAGGATCGCAATTTCACCTGGCGCGCAGCTTTCGACGTGTCGATCGCAAGATACATTCCGCTGACCGACAGAACGATGCGCGAGATGGAGCTGACGCTTGATGGCCGCTGGGGGATCGGTCGTGATGCTCGCGCGTACGTCTCCGATTACAAGCGGCCGTCGGCCGATCTCTATCGAGTCAACACCGCCACAGGCGAGCGTACCCTGATCGTACGCCAGCAGATCACGATTACTTCAACCGGCACTCACATTCTCGGCACGTCACCCGACAGCCGGCACTTCCTCTACTGGCGCGACAACCAGTTCCAAATCTACGACCTGGATACAGGGCGAACGAGACCGGTCACGAGACCTGGAGCCGTCAGCTTCGTCAACATGGAATTCGATTTTTCTGGGCCACGGCCCTCGTATGGAGTCGTATCGTGGACCAAGGACGGCAGAGGGCTTGTTCTACAGCATCGGTACGACCTGTGGCTCGGCCGGATCGACGGCGGCGCGCCAGTGAACCTGACCGGCGGACTTGGCGCGAAGGATGAGATCAAATTCCGTCACGTTAACACCGTGGCGACCGAGGGCATGGGGCCCATGGAGCGCGCTCAAGCTGTCGCGATCGATCCGTCCGCGCCCATGCTGCTCTCAGCCTACGGCGAGTGGACGAAGAAGGCCGGATTCTTCGAGCGGCGTGACGGGCGCATGAACAAGCTGGTGTTCGACGATGCGGCGTTCGGCCCGTTGTCCAAGGCATCGAAGGCGGATCGATTTCTGGTTACGCGCGAGACATTCACGGACTATCCCGATCTGTACATCTCGGGGCCGTCGCTCGCCGATGCGAAAGCCATCACGGATACGAACCCGTACCTGAGCGAGTATCTCTGGGGCCACCAGACTCTCTTTGAGTACACGAACAAGAAGGGCGTGCGGCTGCAGGGATTGCTGGCCCTTCCAGACGATTACAAGGCGGGCGAGAAGCGCCCGATGATCGTAACCTTTTACGAAAAGACCTCGCAGATCCTGCATCGATTCCCGACGCCGACGTTCCTCTCGGCGATGATCTCCATTCCAATTCAGGCCGTGAGCGAAGGTTACGTCGCGATGATCCCTGACATCCATTTCAATATTGGATCGTCACATAGCGACATGCTCGAGTGCGTCGAGGCCGCGACAAAGAAAGTGATCGAGATGGGCTACGCCGACCCGAAACGCATTGGCGTACACGGCCACAGCTACGGCGGGCAGGGCGTCGCGTTCATCGGCACGCGCTCGAAGATGTTCGCCGCCATCGGCATGAGCGCCGCCGCTACGGACCTCACGTCCGACTTCAGCCACAACTGGGGCTGGTCGTATCACGTGCCGAGCAGCGGCGCGAACGCGTTTGACTATTACCTCTATAACCAGGGGCGTCTCGGCACGTCCCCGTGGGAGAACCCGGAGCTCTATCGGTTCGAATCGGCGCGCACTCACGCGCCGAAGGCCAGTGCCCCGTTTCTCATCATGCACGGCACGCTCGATGGTGTTGTCGCGTTCCAGGAGGCCTTGGGCTTCTACAACGCTCTCCGCTACAACGGCAAGAACGCCGTGCTGCTTGCGTATCCTGGCGAAGGGCACAGCCTCCGCGGCTTAGCGAACCGCCGCGATTTCACGGTCCGCTATTTTCAGTTCTTCGATCACTATTTGCGCGGGAAACCCGCCGCGCGCTGGATGACGGAGGGTGTGCCGTTTCTCGAGAAGGATACGCGGCGCGACGCCGAGAAAGACAGATAGCTGTCAGCGCACGGCCTGCGTTACGTCGCACGCGTTGCTTTGTCGTGCCATTCTGAGCTTCCACTCCCTTGATGAGTAGCCAAGTCGTCAGTGATAACGACCCGACCGCTGGGTGTGGACCATTCCCTTCTTTGTGAATGGGGCGCTGG
>DATFBW010000052.1:0-2606 GCA_035253645.1 Gemmatimonadaceae bacterium
CGCACTTCTTGTTCAACACGTTGCACGCCGTCTCCACGCTCATGCATCGCGACGTCGAAGCCGCGGACACGATGCTCGCCCGGTTGAGCGATTTGCTGCGCCGCGCTCTCGACGACCGCGCGCGACTGGAGCTGCCACTCGCCGAGGAGCTGCGGTTGCTGGATTCGTACCTCGATATCGCCCGCGTGCGGTTCGAGGACCGCCTCACGATCGATCTTGATGTCCCATCGGACGCGTTAGGCGCGCTCGTGCCGCGGTTTGTGCTCCAGCCGCTCGTTGAAAACGCGCTGCAGCATGGCATCGGCGGGCGCGAAGGTCCGGGCCGCATAACGATCCGGGCGATACGCGATGGGGATCGCCTGTCCCTCATGGTGTGCGACGATGGCACAGCGGGACAACTGCGGGACAGCGGCTTTCCACGCGAAGGCGTCGGCCTCACGAATACGCGACAGCGCTTACGCGAACGGTATGGCGCCGACCACGAGCTGCACCTCAGCAAGAATGGAAACGGCGGACTCGTCGTCACGATGAATATCCCGTTCATAGCGGCGCATGCGGCCTAACGAGCACCTCAAGGCCGCGCTCGTGGACGACGAGCCGCTCGGACGCGAGCGCATCCGCGTGCTGCTGCGGGACGAGCCTGACATCACCCTAACGGGCGAATATGCCACAGGGGAAGCGGCGGTCGCGGGCGTCGCCGACGCGTTACCCGACGTCCTCTTCCTCGACGTACAGATGCCCGGCGTCGATGGCTTCGGCGTCGTGGAGCTCTTGCACCAGGTCGTGCCGCCGAGTGAGATCCCGGTCATCGTGTTCGTGACGGCGTACGATAGTTACGCGCTCCGCGCGTTCGAGGTGAGCGCCGTCGATTACCTGCTCAAGCCATTCGATCGCGCGCGCTTCCGCGCTGCTCTGACACGTGCGCGCGACCGCGTTCGTGAGCGCAAGAGCGTGACGGTCCGCGACGATAACGTCGCCGAGTTGTTGAGCCAGATCAGGCAATTGCGTGATCAGCTGGATGAGGGGGATGCGAAGCGGCTGCGAGCCGATGCGCGTTTTGTCGTGCGCACTGGCGCCAAGCTCTTTTTCGTGCGCGCCGCCGACGTGGACTGGATCGCGGGCGAAGGCAACTACGCACGGCTGTACACGCAAGGCAGGTCGCACCTCGTGCGCGAGACGCTCAAGTCAGTGGAGTCGCGTCTCGATCCCAGGCAGTTCGTGCGCGTGCACCGTTCCGCGATAATCAATGTCGATCGCGTCGCGTCGCTTGGACCGCACGCGCACGGCGAATACGTGGTCATCATGAAGGACGGTTCCAAGCTCAAAACGAGCCGCACGTATAGCGCGAAGCTGCGGCTGCTGCTCAACTAAACGTTCGTCCGTACCGTCAAAGAGCCGGTTCATCACATGAGGACTGTCGGATGCTCGGTATTGCTGCGCAACCTTGGCGCATGATGAAACTCGGTACAACACTCGTTATGATCGCGCTCGCGCAAAGTGCGACTGCGCAGACTACAACAGACGTTCGTGCGCTGCTCGATTCGGTCGTTCCCGCCGCTATGCGCGCAGAGCAAATCCCGGGGGCGGTCGTTTCTGTTGTAAGCGGCGGCCGTATGATTTTCTCGCGCGGTTATGGCGTGGCGGATCTGGAAACGAACCGCCCGATGACGGATTCGACGATCGTGCGCATCGGATCTATCAGCAAAGTGTTCACGGCGCTGGCCGTAGCGCAGCTGGCCGACCGCGGACGCATCAAGCTCGACGCGAACGTGAACGATTATCTGAAGGACGTAAAAGCGCCGCGCACGCGCGTACCGATCACGCCCTGGCATTTACTCACGCATACCGCGGCTCTGGACGAGATCCGCCCGGGCACGCAGGCAAACTCGCGCGAGAACCTTCAACCCCTCCGTGAATTCCTGCGCGGCAAGCTCGTGGTCTATGCGCCGGTTGGCGTGGCGACAGCCTATTCCACGTACGGGATCACGCTCGCCGGACTGCTCGTCGAGGACGTCTCCGGCCAAACCTTCGAGCAATACCTAACGACGAACATCTTCCAACCACTCGGCATGCGCCGCTCGAGTATCGACGTGCCTAACGCCGATCGCGAGCACGTAGCCGTGCCGTACGACGTTGAAAACGGAAAGCCGGTGCGCGCGCCGTGGGAGTGGTATCACACGACGCCGGCGTCGTCGATCAACAGTACCGCGCAAGACATGGCGCGGTTCATGATCGCGCAGCTCGCGGGCCAAAGCGCCGTCATGAGCGAGAAGATGACGCGCGAGATGCAGCGCGAGCAGATCACCATGCACCCGTTGATGGTTGGTTGGGGACTCGGCTGGCAACGGCTGGATCGTGGCGACAAAGAGGGCGGCGTGCAGCATGGCGGGGACGTCGCGGGGTTCTCTTCGCTCGTGACGCTGCTCCCTGCGCGCAACTTCGGCATCTTCGTGGCGGGCACCGCGAGGGGAGCAATCTGCGCTTCACCGTCACGAACGCTGTGTTGGGCCGGCTTTATCCGGTGCCGCCTGCACCAGGGCAGACGCCCGTCTCCATGCATCCGAGCAACGTCGCGGCGCAGCGCGTCGCGAAATACGCCGGCCACT
>DATFBW010000053.1:0-6476 GCA_035253645.1 Gemmatimonadaceae bacterium
CGATCCGCGTAACCGTTCACCGGCGGGACCTGGCGATCCGCTGGGCGACAACGAGCATCGCGCTAAGTCTGGACGATACTGCCGGAAGCCCGTGGTTGCTCCTGCCGCCCCACGCGCGCGCCGCATTCAATACCCTCGTAAGAACAGGCATTTCTCTCCATGCGGCCGGTCTGGGACAGGTGTCGTTAGGCGTGAAGACTGGCTGTAACGCTGCGTTTCTGGTGGAGCGCGATTCCGACCCTGTTGAACCGTCGCTGCTGAGACCGTTGTTGCGCGGTGAGGACGTGCAAGCGTGGCGCTGCCCACCGTCACCCTGGCGTATCATCTGGACACATGGTCGCAACGGGGCGCCGCTGCAACGCCTGCCGCCGCTCGCTCACATGCATCTCTTGCCGCACCGCAAGGAACTGCGTGCGCGCAGCGATGCGCGAGGTGGACGCTGGTGGTCGCTCTTTCGGACCGAGGGTGCGCGGACAGACAAGGCTCGCGTCATCTGGGCAGACATGGCGCGGGAGCCACGCGCAGCGGTGCTTCATGCCGGTGATGCGAGCGTCCCACTCAATACGTGTTACGTCCTTCGTTGCAAGGACGAGATCGATGCGCTGACGATCGCCACGCTCCTCAATTCGCCGGTGGCAGCATGTTGGTTAGGCGCCGTCGCGGAGCCGGCGCGTGGCAACTATCGGCGGCTATTCGCGTGGACGGTAGCGCTGCTCCCGGTTCCGGATGACTGGGCACGCGCGCGGGAGGTTCTTGCGCCGTTAGGCGAGCGCGCGATGGCCGGCTCCGCGCTCTCGGCAGCCGAGCTCTTTGAAGCAGCGTGCCAGGCATATCGCATCCGCCCGGCGAGCATCGGTCCACTCCTGGATTGGCACCGCGGTTCCTAGACAGCGGGACTGTGCCTAGGCCGGCTGCTCGCGATGCCGTTGCGTCGCATAACCGACAATCAGTCCAACAAGTGAGCCCGGTAGAAGGATTTGCCAGTAATACCCTGGCTGCCCGGAGGCGACGTTCATGTATACCACGAGGGCCGCGAGCGCAAAGCCAACGATGAGTCCGAACACGATGCCTAACGGCAAAGACTTCACCTTCCGCGCGAAAAAGCCGATCAGGAGACCAGCCAGCAGGCCTTTGAATGTCGAGCCGATGACGATCGATGCGATCTGCGGCGCGGTTTCCGGCGCCGATGCCAGCGCTGATAGCCCGTCGAACACGCCGAGCACGCCGCCGAGGATCGTCCCATAGAGGGGCTTTTTCATAAGAGAGGTGCGAGGGGAAAGAGTGTTCTCGGATAACCATTACACGGCAGCGGAATTCTCTTTGTCGCTTTACTCGGTGCGAGCGCGCCAGAGGATGAGGACGAGCCGCATGACGAGGTATGCCGCGATGAGCAGGACGAGAGGGCGGTGCCGCCGGTAGAGCCTGAGGGTCTGCTCCCAAGCGTTCTCCCGGTGCGCCTCGACGGGATCCGCCGCGAGGAAGCGCTGCACGTCGCGGGCGAGATGACTCGCGTCCATGTACCGGCCCTCGGGCTGCGGAGCGGTGGCTTTGCGTACAATCGCCGCCAGGGCGCGTGGCATGCGCGGCGCATCGCTCACGGACACGAGATGGGCCAAAAGCTTACCTAACGAGTACACGTCCGCGCGAGCGTCGACATACGCGGACTCGCCGCGCGCCTGCTCCGGCGCCATGTAGCCCTGCGTGCCCAACACGCGCCCCGCACCGGTATCAGGCGTAGCAACAGCATTTGAGGCGGCGGGCGAATCGTTCTGCCCCGCGCGTTTGGAAACCCCCCAGTCGAGTACGAGAACCTCGCCGAACTCGCCGAGCATCACATTGTGCGGCTTGAGGTCCCGGTGCACGACGCCGCGCGAATGCGCGAACGCTACGGGCTCACAGATGCGCGCGAAGAGCCGCAGCAAATCCGCGCGGCTGCGACCCGGCGCGAGATCAGCGAGTGGCTGACCCTGCACGAGCTTCATCGTGTAGTATGGCCGTCCGTCGGCGAGTATGCCGACGTCGTGCACCGGGACTATCCCAGGGTGCTCCAAGTGTGCGAGGATGCCCGCCTCCCGCGTTAGGCGTGCGGCCAGCTCGCCACTGTCTTCACCTACATGCAACACTTTGAGGGCTACATCGCGCTGCAGGCGCAAATCTCGCGCGCGATAGACGGTTCCCATGCCGCCACGTCCAATGCGCTCGCGCACGGCATACCGCGCGGGATCAGGCTCGGGGAGCTCCGCTGCGTCCCGCAGCCGTTCCAGAGCCTGGTCGCTCAACCCGGGCGCGTTGGTGCTCATGCGTCGAAGCCGAACAAGTCGCGCACTTCCTCGCGAAACTCGGCGTCCGTGGCTGTCAGCGCGCGCACCCGGTCCAGTAGGAGCGCGCGAAAGTCTCGGCGAGCGGCCGCGAGGTAGTTGGTTACCTGCGAAGTCGTTAGGCCCAGCTCGGTTGCCAGGGCAGCGTAGCTCACGTGTCGGGCCGCGTCTCCTTCCGCGAGATCGTAGCGCGAGAAGATTGTAAAGCGGACCTCCTGTCCGGCACCGGAATAGCGCTCGCGCAGTGCAGCAACAGCATCGGTGAAAATCGCGCGGACCCACTCGCGCGCGAAGAACTTCTCAAAGTCGTCAGGCGGCGGGGCGCCAGCCAACTCTGCTTCTGCCGCAGCATAGTCGAGCGAGATATGCTCAGCGCCACCTCCCCGTTTCAGGCGGTGCGCCGCCTGTCGCTCATTCGCCGCAAAGGCGTCGACACATGTGCGCAAGAATGTGCGGAACCGCGCACGCCTGGCATCGAACTTCGCAAAGTATTCGCGCTCGAACGCGCGACTGAAAAAGCCTTGCGTGGCGTCTTCCGCGTCGTGGGGCAGCAAACGCCAGCGCATCCGCAGGTATTTGTAGACGGGGCGCCAGTACGCTTCGACCAGCGCGTTGAACGCACGGTCCCGCTCTGCCGTATCCTCAGCCTTGAGCGCCTCCACGACTGAGTGGCTCGTATTGGGAAAAGCCGAATCGCTCACGGCGCCAACTTACGCCACTGGCTGCGGGCGCGGGAATGCACCAGACGGCGTAAACACGATGCGACACCCGGCATGCGGCCCGGTAGGCTGCGGCATGTCCCGACACCGGGAAACCCGCGTTGTCGACGTTGCCGTGCTGCGCGATCTCATCGCACGCACCATGCTGGAGCTGCCTAACGAGGGAGCCCGACGAATGGGGCTGATTACACTCGGGCCACATCAGGAGGAGGGCGCGGCTCGCTTGCTTCAAATACTCCGTCGCCATGGTGGGGCGCTTCTCGCGGATGAAGTCGGCCTGGGAAAGACATACACAGCACTTGCTGTCGCGCGAAACTTCGCAAGAGTCGAGGTTGTGGGCCCCGCGGCGCTGCGCGCGATGTGGAACGAAGCATGTGAGCGCTGTTCCGTAGCGGCGGACTACGTGACGACCGAGGCGTTGAGTCGCGCTCAGGTTAAATCGCATTCTGCCGCCGACCTCGTAGTGGTTGACGAGGCGCATTCGTTTCGCAATCCGGCGACGCAGCGATACCGTCACCTCGCATTGCGCTGCCGTGCTGCGCGGGTACTGCTCCTGTCCGCCACGCCGCTGCACAATCGACCAGCTGACATCAGTGCCTTATTTGCCCTTTTCCTTGGCGCCCGCGCAGTTCGCCTAACGCCGAACACCTTAGCGCAACTGACGGTGCGACGCGGTCGCGGGGCAATTCCAGACGGCCGCAAACCTCCGCCGGTTCTTCCCACCGTGTGGTGGCGCGTCCGCCATGATGCCAGCCTCGGCGCCGCGCTCGATGCCATCGATCCACCGGTGCCTTTCCGCGACGGTGGGGTGGCCATCACCCTGCTGCGCCTCACCCTCCACAGGAGGATGGCGTCGAGTCACGCGGCCTTGCGCGCCACGTTGCGGCGCATGTTGGCTCGCGCGCTGGCGCTCCGGCAATCCGTGGAGGCAGGCCAACATCCGACGGAGCACGAGCTGCGCTCTTGTCTCGTTTCCGATGAGGCGATTCAGCTCGCCCTGCCTGGTTTCACCCTCGCAGGTGACACGGCGCCTAACGAAATACCGTCGGTCCAAGCGATCGCAAGACATATCGCTTCCGTGCGCGCAGCACTGAGCGCGCTCGCTGGCATCGGAAACACCGATCATCGGCGCGCAGCAATGCTCGGACGACTCATGCGCCGGTACTCAGAGTGCCGTATCGTCGCGTTTTCTCAGTACGAGGCGACGGTTCGCGCCCTGGCACGAGCGTTACGGAACCGAGCAAGCGTGGTCGCCCTGAGCGCGAAAGGAGGTGTCATTGCAAGCGGGCGCGTGTCTCGCGGCGAAATACTTCAACAGTTCGACGCGACTGAGCGATCCAAGCCTGTCGGACGCACTATGCGTATGCAACTGCTGCTGACGACGGATCTCCTGAGTGAGGGGGTCAATCTGCATAACGCGAACATTGTCATTCACCTGGACCTCCCGTGGACCCCTGCACGTCTCGAGCAACGCGTCGGACGCGTCAGCCGGCTTGGCTCGCCGCACAGGGTGGTGCACGTGTTTGGTTTCGCGCCTCCAGCGAGTATTGCGCGGCTCGAGCGCACTATCGCGCGCGTGCGCGCCAAATGGCGCGCCGCTCACAGGCGATTTGGCCAAACGCCCCTTCTCGAGCATGATGCCCTCGTGCGTGGAAGAGTTCTGTCAGGGTCAGCTCATACGAACGCAAGGGAATCCTTACTGGCTGTTCTGCGACGGTGGTTAGGCAACGATGCGCGCGCAGTCGGTGCATTCAATACGCCGGTCGTCGCATACGCGGCTCTTGGCGACGGACGACTGCCGATCGCGCTGGCACTCCTTCGGTCGCAATCCGATCGCCGTCTTGTTGCTATCACGCATGCCGGGCCCAGCACGCATCCGAACCAGATCCTTGGCGTCGCAGAAATGTTGAGCGCAGCCGATGCTCATCCCGATGCGAAGCTGCTTGCTGCGATGTCTCGGCAGGTCCGGCGTTATGTCGCGCGTGAACGTGCTGCCGGTCGCGTTGCACAGATATCCGCGCCGCGAGCTGCGGGATTCTTGCGAGAAGTCGCTCGGGTGGTGGCATCACTGCCCCGGCAGCAGCGACCGAGGGCGATAAAGCTGGAAGGCCAGATTCGCTCGCTCACTGCAAGGACATGCTCCGCCGGCGACTTACGCGTCCTGCAAGAAACATGTGATCGGTTAGCAGGCAACACGGGCGAAGCGCTGGCGTGGCTCGAATTGGTGCGGACAACGTTGCAGGCCGCGCTGCCGCGTCGCCGCGCCAATTTGGAACGCCGTTGGCACCTTGCGGCCATCCTCATCGGCACGTGACGCACTATTATTGGCCTCGTGCAACGCGCGACCCCTTCCGCATCCTCGATCGCAGTCCTGTTCGACCTCGACGGCACGCTGATCGACACCGTCGAGCTGATTGTCTCGTCGGCTCGTTATGCATTTTCCGATCGTGACGGCCCTCGTCCAACAGACGCCCAATGGATTACGGGGCTCGGAACGCCGCTCATCACACAGTTCCGTGAGTGGGCACGAGATGAAGAGGAGGTTACGCGCCTGGTCGCGCGATACCGCGAGTTTCAAATGGCGCACCACGACAGCCTAACGAGGGAATACGCCGGGGTGCGGGAGGCGCTCGACGCGTTGCGCGCGCGCGGCTATCGCACAGGCATCGTCACCAGCAAACTCAACGCGCTGGCTCGCCGCGGTCTTACGTGCGTCGCGATCGACGACTGCTTCGAGTGTATCGTGGGCTGCGACGATACCACGCGCCACAAACCCGATCCCGAGCCTGTCCTTCACGCGCTCGACCGCCTGGGAATCCAACCTGCGCGCGCCGCTTTCGTGGGCGATTCGCCCTTCGACATCGCTGCCGGAAACGCTGCCGGGGTGTATTCCGTAGGCGCGCTTTGGGGGCCCTTTACGCGCAGCGAACTGGAAGCCGCGCCAGGAGGAGTGCGGGCCTTCGCTGAGCGCCCTCACGACATCCCTCGTATCGTCGCTAACTGGGTTGAGGCGCTTGGCACCACAGCGACACGAGCGGAAAATGGGGCGGAAAGGGCCTCTGGGGCGGAGGCCCAAACTCAAACCTTTTAGCCTCGGCTGGCATCCTATCCCGTGAGCATTCGGGAACCGGCCGTACGGATGACGGTGGCACCTCTGGCACGGGACGACGTTTCGCAGGACGAGCTCGATTCGACCACGGACGTCGCACTCGCGGCGGCGGCAGCGGCGGGCGATCGTCAGGCGTTCGAACGCATCTATCGGTCGCATGTGAACCGGGTGTTCTCCGTGTGCGTGCGCATGAGCGGGGACCGCGTGCTCGCTGAGGAACTAACGCAGGACGTGTTCGTGCGAGCGTGGTCGAAACTGAGTCTGTACCGTGGTGAGAGCGCATTCTCGACGTGGCTTCATCGATTGGCCGTGAATGTCGTGCTCAACGCG
>DATFBW010000054.1:0-21524 GCA_035253645.1 Gemmatimonadaceae bacterium
AACGACGAGTGGCGGTGCCGTCGAGTTGCCGGAACTCGTCGAAAATCGCATCCCGTGCGGCGGCGGGGATGCCAATGCCAGTATCCTGCACGCGATAGACCACATGTCCTTCGCCGATGTGTACGCTTGCCGTCACGCTCCCAGTGGGTGTGAACTTGAACGCATTGCCGAGGAGCGCGATGAGGATCTTCGTGATCTTGCGACGGTCACTGCGCATCATGGGCACCGGCGATGGCGGCGCTTTTACGCGGAGCTCGACCCCTGGGGGAGCAGCCCCCACAGTCTCCAGCGCAACGCGAAGGGCATCCCGTGGATCGAAGGGCTCCACTTGAATCTCGGCAGCGCCGTGGCGGAGCGACGTGAGCTCGAGGAGGTCTTCGATGAGCTCGAGCAACCGTTCGCCGGAGCGTTTCGCGTTCGCCAGCTCGCCGCGTTGCCGTTCGGTGAGCGGACCTGACATCTCTTCCTGCATGATCGCGATGTAGCCGAGTACCGAAGTGAGGGGCGTGCGGAGCTCGTGCGAGATGTTCGAGAGGAATTCGTCTTTCAGGCGGCGGGCTTCGATGAGCGCGAGGAATTGACGCTCCTGCTCTTCGTTGGCTTCGACGAGGGCGGCGTTTGTGCGCCGCAATTCATCGATGAGCACGGCCTTCTCGGCGGCCGCTGCGAGCTGATCGGCGACGATGCGCAGGAGGTTGCGCGTCTCTCGGCTTCGGGCGCCGGGCGTGGAAAAATAGAACGCCGCGGTGCCTAACACACGCGAGCCCGAGCAGAGCGGGATGGCAACCATCGAACGGAAGCCAAGCTCGTTGGCGATTTCCTGCCAATCCTCCAGCGTCGGATCGGCGAAGACATCCGGAACTTCGATGGCGCGGCGTTCGCTTGCCGCTTCGCCACTCGGTCCCCAACCAACACGCACGCGCATTTCGCCTAACCAGTCGCGGTAGCGTTCGGGCCAATTGTACGCGGCGGCAAGGTGCATGAGCTCCGAAGCGCCGTCGATGACGTAAATCGACGCAAACGTTGCTTCGGCGATCGGGCTCACGCGCTCCAACGCGAACTGATAAACGTCCTGAGGACGGTCCGCCGTGAGAAAGGCGTGCGCGATCTCGCGCACGGCCATCAATTCGCGGAGCGCCGGATCGGGGGGACCCGGAATCGTACGCACTGGTGCTGTTTTGGCTCGCGGCACGGGGCGGCAATCTACCCTTCAGGCACGAGCACAACCAGCAACTACGCCGTGGTCATCGTCAGGTTGTGGACGTTACCGGATGCGTTCTTCGATATACTCGCGCACCCTGTCCGTTGACACGCGCACTTGGGTGAGGCTGTCGCGGTCGCGGACTGTGACGTCGTGATTTGTCAATGTGTCGCCGTCCACGGTAAGGCAAAATGGAGTTCCTATCTCATCCTGCCGGCGGTATCTGCGGCCGATCGCGCCGGACTCATCGTAGAAAACCGGAAAGTGCGCTCGCAGATCGTGCGCAAGTTTCTCTGCGATCTCAGGCATCCCGTCTTTTTTCACGAGCGGGAAGACACCGGCTTTTATTGGCGCGAGACTGGGAAGTAATCGCAGCACGACGCGGCCTTCTTCTTCGCCGGGGACCGCTTCCTCCCGATACGCGTTGACCAGCAGTGCAAGCGCTGTGCGATCGGCGCCGACGGAGGTCTCGATCACGTACGGGACGAACCGGCGGTTGTTCGGCTGATCGAAGTACTCCAGCTTCTTGTTCGAATACTGCTGATGCCGCGTTAGGTCGTAATCGCCGCGATGGTGGAGGCCCTCTATCTCCTGAAAACCTAACGAGCCACCGAAATCGAAGTGCACATCGAACGCGGCGCGCGCGTAGTGTGCAAGCTCGTTAGGGGCGTGCTGCTGGAAGCGCAGGCGGTCGGGATCGAGCCCCAGGCCGAGGTGCCAGTCCATCCGCATCTGTTTCCAGTACTCGAACCACTTCATGTGATCGTCCTGCGGATCCACGAAGAACTGCATCTCCATCTGCTCGAACTCGCGCGTTCGGAAGATGAAGTTCCCCGGGGTGATTTCATTGCGAAATGCTTTACCGATCTGCGCAATGCCGAACGGAATTTTCTGCCGCGTGGCCTGCTGGACATTGAGGAAGTTGACGTAAATCCCCTGCGCGGTCTCGGGACGCAAATACGCCACGGAGGCGGAGTCTTCCACCGGACCCACGTGGGTCTTGAACATCAAGTTGAACTGCCGTGGCTCGGTCAGCTGGCACTCGTTATGCTCCCCCGGGTGTTTGCTCGGCTTGCGCGGACACTGGCTGCTGGGCAACTCATCGGCGCGGAAACGCGCCTTGCAGGCTTTGCAATCGATCAATGGATCGCTGAAGACCGCGACGTGACCGCTCGCTTCCCAGACACGCGGGTGCATGAGGATGGCGGCGTCGAGCCCCTCGATGTCGTCGCGCGCACGCACCATTGCGTGCCACCAGCGGTCCTTGAGGTTTCTCTTGAATTCGACGCCTAACGGGCCGTAATCCCAGACGGAACCCGCGCCGCCGTAGATCTCCGACGACTGGAAGATGTACCCACGGCGCTTGCAAAGGGAGACGATTTTTTCGAGGACGTCGGCTGGCACTAGGTCGAGGTCGGAGGTCGGAGGTCGGAGAACCAAAGCTGGCGGCTACCAGATGGCAGTCACAAGTCGTCAGTTTATGGCATGAGCGGCTGTCTGAAGCTGCTGACAGCTTTCCAACTGATAGGCTGGTAGCTGACAGCTTTGGTTTATGCCGGTCAAGAGTCGAGATCTCTGCTCACGCCAGGCGTCTCTGGCGGCGGCGCACCAAGGATGCGGGCCACGATCTTATCCCCGTGAAAGCGGCCGTTCTCGATGAACACCTTGTTGGCGTCGTACCCTGCAGTAACTACGCCGGCAATGAACACGCCCGGGACGTCGGTTTCCAGCGTCCTGGGATCGTGCGCCGGGATGCCGGTCCGCCCGTCGATGGCGACGCCGGTGGCGCGCAAGAGATCCACGTTAGGCGCATACCCCGTGAGGAGATACACATGCCGCGCCGGGAGACTCTCCGCGGCGCCGTTCTGCGTGTCGCGCACTTCGACGCAATCCGGGCCGATCGACGTCACACGGGCGTTCCAGCGCACGCGGATGCTGCCTTCGGCGATCCGATTGTTGAGATCGGGGAGGACCCACGGTTTGATCTTCTTATCATAGGTCGGCCCAAAGTGCGTGAGCGTCACGTGCGCACCCGAGCGCCAAAGGTCCAGCGCCGCTTCAGCCGCGGAGTTCCCACCTCCCACGACGACGACCGGCTGTGCGAAGGCATGATGGCCTTCGATGTAGCGATGGGACACGTGCGGCGCGTCCTCGCCCGGCACGCCAAGCAGGTTCGGAGATCCGAAATAGCCGGTAGCGACGATGACGTGACGCGCGCGAACCGGGTGCTGTGGAACGCCACGCGACTGCGTCGTCAGGACGAAGCCAGGGTCGCTCCGTTCGATTTTCGTTACGCGCTCGTATTGCCTCACGTCGATGCCAAAATGCGTTACAACAGAGCGGTAATACGCGAGCGCATCGCGCCGGGAAGGCTTGGCAGTGGCGATAACGAAGGGGAGGCCGCCTAACGAAAGCTTCTCGGCAGTTGAAAAGAAGGTGGCGTACGTTGGATACTGCGTAATGGTGCTCACGACACACTCCGTGTCGAACACCGTCGCAGTGAGGTCGGCGCGCTGACAGGAAATCGCCGCCGCGAGGCCGCACGGCCCAGCTCCAACTATGGCGACATCGATCATGGTGCGATTTTAACTATGCACCACCGCGCGCGCGTGGGTCTCGATGATCTGATCGCGCCGAGTACCCACGCTGACGTAGCGGATCGGCGTTTCGACAAGCTCTTCGATCCGTTCGAGGTAAGCCCGTGCCTCCGGAGGCAAGTCGCTCATCGTGCGCGCGTCACCCGTTGGCGCCTGCCAGCCATCCATCCATTCGTAGATGGGCTCGAGGGCGGCGATCTGCGTAATATCCCCCGGAAATTCGGCCATACTCGTTCCGCCGACGCGATAAGCTGTACAAATGCCGATGCGGTCGAGGGTGTCGAGCACGTCCAGCTTGGTCACGGCCAGGGCGCTGAGGCCATTCACGCGCGCGGCATAGCGCACGACGACCGCATCGAACCAGCCGCAGCGACGCGGGCGGCCCGTCGTCGCGCCGAACTCGGCACCTAACGAGCGGATGTTGTTGCCTAACGCCTCGTCCATTTCCGTCGGCAGCGGCCCGTTCCCCACGCGCGTCGTATACGCCTTGACCACGCCCAGCACCGCGTCGATCACCGTGGGGGCGATGCCGGCGCCGACGGCAGCGCCTCCGGACGTCGTATTACTGGAAGTGACGAACGGGTACGTGCCGTGATCGATGTCCAGCAGCGAGCCCTGGGCACCTTCGAGCAGCACGGCCGCTTTGCTGCCGATGGCGCGGTGAATCGTTAGGCCCACGTCGTCGGCCAACGCCAGCAGGCGCGGCGCAATGGGGCTCAGCCGGTCCAGCGTGGCCTTCACATCCACGCGTGCGGTCGATCCGTAACTCGCCAATTCGGCGTTGGCAAGCTCGACGCCACGGGAGACCAGCTCTGCAAGCTGCCCAGGGTGTTTGAGATCGAGGACGCGAATCCCGCGTCGGCCGATTTTGTCCTCGTACGCCGGACCGATACCGCGCCCCGTCGTTCCAATCGCCTTGCTCGCCGAGCTTTCGGCGTCCACGAGTTTGTGGTAAGGCATAACGAGGTGTGCGCGATCGCTCACGTACAGACGTCCTTCGACATCGATCCCGTCGCGCACAAGCTCGTCGATTTCCGTGAACAACGTTTCAGGATCGAGCACGACGCCATTGCCGATTGCGCAGCGCACGCCCGGTTGCAGGATCCCGCTCGGGATTTGATGCAATACGAATGAGCGTGCACCGATATCGACCGTGTGTCCCGCATTCGCGCCGCCCTGGTAGCGCACGACCCAATCGGCACGTTCCGCGAGGACGTCGACCAGCTTTCCTTTTCCTTCATCTCCCCACTGACTGCCAACGACGACCAGGACGCGCGCGGTGGAGTCAAACATGTAGGTCTGAGGTCTGAGGTCTGAGGGCGGCGGGCACAAAAAAACGCCCCGGCGCGAGTCGCGGGGCGTTGACTGAATCTACTCCGTCCCGGAGCCCTGTCAACGTTTCTAGCCTGCGTGAACGGCAACTTCCAACCGGATCAAGCGAAAAAGTGCCGGATGCATGGATCAACCTGTGACGGCCAACACGGCTCCCTCGAATGAGCGCGAGTTTCGTGGGTAACGTAAAAGCAGTATCCAGCCATCGCCTAACGACGAGACCAAACCGGCTTTGTCGGCAGTGTTTTTGGATCGACCACGACGCCATTTGCTATCACCAGCGACAACTTGCGGATGTTTTTGATGTCGGCGAGCGGATCTGCATCCAGCATAACGAGATCGGCCGCCTTTCCCACCTCGATCGTTCCGTACTCCTTCTCGGCACGACTCGCGATCGCGCCGTTCTTCGTCGCGGCGACGAGAGCTTGCATTGGCGTCATTCCCATCTCCACCAAGCCTTCGATCGCGGCGAGTGTCCCGCTTCCCGCCTCTTGCCAGGCCGGCTTGGGGTCGCGCCGGAACTCGGGTGCGAGGCCCAGGTAGTTGTCGGTCGCGATGCTCACGATACATCCGCGCTGAATCAGCTTCTCGGCGTTCCGCCGACGCGTCTCCATTCCAACATTGCCGCGGTCCCGTGCGCGCTCCGCTGACGTTCGTTCACGTTTCCAGCCCTGAATAGCGGCGGAATCGGCGCGCGTTTTGCGCGCGCTGTCGTCGCGTTGCTTCTGCCTAACGTATGTACGCCAGGGATCGCCGGTGATCGTGTTGGACAGGATCGCGCATACGACTTTGTGTTGGATCAGCAGATCGGCCAGCTCATCCGAAATCGGGACATCGAGCACTTCGGGATGCTGGACGAGATCTATCCCGGCAAGGATCGACATGCGCAACCCTTCGGGCGTCGTCGAGTGTGTCTCCGCGATCTTCCCGCGTGCGTGCACTGCTTCGACAATCACTTTCTGCGCCCGATCGCTGAAGCCAATCTGAATCGGGCCGCCGAAATGGCTGGTGCCGCCGTACTTCAGGAAATCGACACCCTTGTCCAGATACGCGTTGATGACTTTACGGAGTGAATCCGGCTCGAGGTGAACCAGGTCTTCGCCGGAACCTTCTGTAATCGCGTCGTTCATCTGCTCCTGCAGGAGCGAAAGGTTCTCCGGCGGACGGCCGCTGAATGTGAGCGACCACGGGCCGCCCCAACCAACGATGTTGCCGGCGAAATACATGCGCGGGCCCACGGTCTTCCCCGACGCGATGGCGTCGCGCGCAGCTTTGAGCGCGCTCAGCATGCCATATGAGTCGCGGATCGTCGTGACGCCGTGTTTGAGGTGGAGCTGCGCCGCTTCGATCGCAACGTCGGCAAAGCGATCCTGATAACGCGCGAAATTCTCCAATCCGCTGTATATCGAGACATGGACGTTCGTGTCCACGAACCCCGGCGTGACGAATTTGCCGGTCCCGTCGATGATGCGGCTCCCGTTAGGCACGGTGACGCGCGCGCGGGGCCCCACGGCTGCGATCCTGTTGCCACGGATCACGACCGTCGCATCTTGCACGGCAGCCGCGCCTGTGCCGTCGATGACCGTGGCGCCAACGATGGCGACAGTGGATTGGGACTGTGCGCCCGACGCGACCAGCGTTAGGCAGCAGGCGAGGATGATGCGCTTCATTTTCTGGCGTCCTTGCGATACGTGTGACCGCCTGAGGCTACCCCCAACCCCCAACCCCGAACCCCTAAGGTCTTAGGCCATCGCCCCAAAAATGAGCAGCGCGACAATGGCCACGGCGAGGGCCAGCTTGATCGCGGTCGCGACAACGCGGCCGATCAGGGCCCCCGTTGCCACGCGGGTGGCCGATGCTCCAGTGGCCTCCCGTCGCGTGATCTCCGCTGCCAGAGCGCCGAGGAAAGACCCTACGAAGGCGCCTATGACCGATCCGATGACTGGGACGGGGACGCCAACCACCGCCCCGATTATCCCGCCCAGGATCGCCCCCCAGCCAGCCCGTCGAGAGCCGCCGTATTTCGCCGTGTACTTGGCCGCGACTGTGAACTCAAAGACTTCCCCAATGACCGCGCAAACCGTCGATAGCCCGATGGCCAGCCAACCGATGGGGTTGGATGGCACGACGATGTCATAGACGATGGCGGCTCCGAGCATGAGCCATGTGCCCGGCAGGCCCAGGGGGACCAGGACGAGGCAGCCGAGGAGAATCAACGCGAGCAGGAGGACGCTCATGGGACGTCATACGCGTCAAAGGCCGCGCAGGATTCCTGCTGCGCTCCTACGGGTTCGACCGTCGTACTTTTGCCGTCGCCCTGTCGATCACCTAGACGCAGTGGCCGTTTGCCCCGCCGCCGCCTGGCTGAGCATTTGGCGCACGCGTTCCGCCTCGATCGCGCCTAACGGCAACAGGGGGAGCCGCGTCAGACCGCCGCGGAGTCCCACGGCATCCATTGCGGCTTTGACGCCGGCGACGCCCATCTTGCCCACGATCTGCAGCGCCAACGGCGTAAGGCGCTCTTGCAGCTCCACCGCCTCGTTAGGCTTGCCTTGTTGCATTGCCTCGCGAATGGCCAGTGTCAGCTCGACCGCGAAGAGCGCGACCGCGAGAATCCCGCCCCGCACGCCCAACGCGAGCGCCTGCTGCCACGTACCCCCATGCCCGGTCAGGACGCTGAACGTCGCGTCCTGCGCCTGCATGTAGCGCGAGAGGCATTCCACGTCGCCGGCGCTGTCCTTCATGCCGACGATGTTCACGTGGCCGGCGAGCTGCTCTACCAGCTCCGGTTCCAGCCGGAAATGCATGTATTTGGGGATGTTGTACAGCAACACCGGAATGGGAGACTCGTCTGCCACGCGCTCATAATGCGCTTTGAGCGCCGCGGCGCTCATCTTGTCGCCGTAGTAGTGGGGCGCTACGACAAGAACTGCGTCGGCGCCGAGCGCGGCGGCGCGGCGGCAACGCTCGCTCGTTAGGCGGGCCGATTCGGCCCCTGTGCCGGCGATGAGTATCTTGCTCGGTCCAATCGCCTGACGGCCGGCTTCGAGTAAGCGATCGCGCTCGGCTTCATCCAGCAGGGCCGCTTCGCCCGTCGACCCGTTTACGACGACGCCATCAAGCCCGGCGGCGATGTGAGCTTGGAGGTTTTGCGAAAAGGCGGCGACGTCAACGTCGCCATTGGCGGCGAACGGCGTCGTTACCGGTCCGAAGACTCCATGGAACTGGCGTACGGCCACTCGGTACTCTCCTCTGACTGACCCGTGGTTGCGCCATTGGTCGGCTTCTTCGGCTTCGCGCCAGCCTTGCGACCGGGCCCGTTCAGAACCCGCATCTTGAGCTCGAAGTCTGCCGGGCGGGTGGACGCCGCCATGGCGACATCAAATGTAATCACGCCGGCATTGACCAGATCAGCCAGGTGCTGGTCGAAGGACTGCGTCTGATAAGTGTCTCGGCCATCTTCGATGTATTCGCGGATTTCGCCGATGCGTTTGCCGTCGAGGATGAGATCACGGATTGTGGGCGTGGCGATCAGCACCTCGGCGGCGACGATGCGCCCGCGTCCGTCGGCGCGCGGCAGAAGGCGCTGCGAGATCACCGAGTGCAGCGATTCCGCCAGGCGGATGCGGACGACGTCCTGCTCTTCGGGCGGGAACATGGAAACCATGCGCATGATGGTGGACTGTGCGTCGGGCGTGTGCACGGTGGCCATCAAAAGGTGTCCTGTCTCGGCCGCTTTGCAGGCTGTGTCGATCGATTCGGCGTCGCGCAGTTCGCCTAACACAATGACGTCGGGGTCCTGCCGCAGGGCGGCACGTAAGCCTTCGCGGAACGATTGCGTGTCGACGCCTACCTCACGCTGCGTCACCGACGATTGCACATCGCGGTGGAGGAACTCGATCGGTTGCTCCAGCGTGACGATGTGTTTGTGGACGTTCAGGTTGACGTGATGGATCATCGCGGCGAGCGTGCTCGATTTTCCTGAGCCGGTGACCCCCGTGACGAGGACCATGCCACGCTCGGCGAGCGCGATATTCTCCAACACCGGCGGGAGCGCGAGCTCGGCGATCGTCGGGATGTTGAAGGGGATCACGCGCATAACGATCATGAAGCTCGAACGCTGCCGGAGGATGTTGACGCGGAAACGGCCGATGCCCGCCGCGCCCCAGGAGCAATCGTAATCCAGCAGCGAATCGATGCTCTGCCTAACGCTTTCGTTCGGTATGAGCCGCAGCGCGATGGCGCGCGTTTGTTCGGGCGTCAGCGCCTGCTTGGTGATGGCCACCAGCTTGCCGTCGATGCGCGCGCGGAACACGTCCCCTGCCTTGATATGCAGATCGGACGCGCCGCGATCGATCGCAGCCTTGATGATTTTTTCCATCGGCTCGTTGGAATTGACCCCTGCCCTGGCCGCGCCACGGGCGCACGCCAGATCTCGCGAGGAGGACGAGCCGCTGTCACGAAAGCAACCAAAAAGGTTACGTAAACCCCATAAGGCCTTTGACTTCAGCCATTGTGGCCGAGGCTTTGGTCCGGGCGCGTGCGGCGCCCGCATCGAGAATCTCGCCCACCTGACCGGGCTTGGACGCCAACGCTTTGGCGCGCTCGCGGATGGGCGTCAACTCGGTTTGCATTGACTCGAAGAGGACCTTCTTACAATCGATGCAGCCCCACCCTGCCGTGCTGCACTGCACCGCCACGTGCTCTACGGTCGGTGGCGGCGAAAACGCCTTGTGCAGGTGAAAGATGTTGCAAATCTCCGGCGTGCCAGGGTCGGTGCGCCGCACACGCGCTGGATCCGTAACGGCCGGGCGCAGCTTCTCCCAGATCGCTGGCGGCTCCTCCAAGAGGCCAACGGTATTGCCCAGCGACTTCGACATCTTCGCCTGTCCGTCGAGCCCCATGATGCGCCGAGCCGGCGTTAGGCGCGCTTGTGGCTCCGGGAAGAAGCCCTCCGCAAAGCGGGCGTTCCAGCGGCGCGCGATCTCGCGCGACAGTTCCAGGTGCTGGAGCTGGTCTTCGCCGACTGGGACGGTATCGGCCTTATACAGCAGGATGTCGGCGGCTTGCAGAACGGGATACGTGAGCAAGCCTGCATTCACGCTTTCCTGGCGCGCCGCTTTCTCCTTGAACTGCGTTTGCCGCTCCAGCTCACCGAGCGGAGCCACCGAGTTGAAGATCCATGCGAGCTCGGTATGTTCCGGCACCCGCGATTGTACGAAGAGGATGGCGCGGTCGGGATCGATCCCCGCCGCGAGAAGCGAAAGACCCATCTCTTCCGTGCGACGCCGTAAGTCGGCGGGCTCGAACGGAACCGTGATTGCGTGATAATCCACAATACAAATCAGCGTCTCCATCTCGTACTGGAGCGCGACCCAGTTTTTCACGGCGCCCAAGTAGTTGCCGATGTGCAGCTCACCCGAGGGCTGGATGCCGCTGAAGATGCGTGGCATCCGGCCAACTTATCGGCGCAGAAAGAACGGATCAACGTGCGCACGTGACGCGTGAGGAGTTGCTCGCAGCGTGCCGCGCCGCCGCTCGTGAGGCGGCCACCTTCATTGAGCAGCAATCTCGCCGGCTGCGTGAGCTGGATTGGCAGCCGAAAGCGCGCGTGGATTTCGTCAGTATGGTCGACACCGGCGCCGAGGAGCGTATACGCGCGATGCTGCTGCGCTGCTTTCCAGATGCGCGGATTATCGGCGAGGAATTGTCGCCTGACGAGACGCGAATGGATGGCCTCGTATTCGCCGTCGATCCACTCGATGGAACTACGAATTTTCTGCACGGATATCCGCAATACGCCGTATCGATCGCGGCCATGATGGACGGCACGCTGGAGGCCTGTGTGGTGCACGACGTCCCGCGCGCAGTGCAATACACCGCGAGCCGCGGTGACGGCGCCTATCGCGAAGCCGAGCGCATCACGGTGTCGCGAATCGAGAATCCCGGTCGTGCCTTGATAGGCACTGGGTTTCCGTTTCGCGATCCGCAGCAGTTGGAACCGTACATGGGCGGCTTTCAGCGCGTGGCGCGCGAAGCCGCAGGTATCCGGCGCGCCGGTGCCGCGGCGCTGGATCTGGTCGATGTCGCCTGCGGACGCTTCGACGCTTTCTGGGAGCTCTCGCTTTCGTCGTGGGACGTGGCCGCCGGCATCCTTCTCGTTCGCGAAGCGGGAGGCGTTGTCACCGATATCAATGGAGTCGAGAAGACAGTGTCACATGGAAGCGTGGTTGCTGGGAATCCCGTTATGCATAACTGGCTACTGAAAGCTCTTAGTCCTTAGCTATGGCCTTGATCGAATGTGTCCCCAACTTCTCAGAGGGGCGTCGAACGGAGGTTGTCGAGGCTATTAAGTCCGCCATTGCGGCCGTAGACGGTGTCGTGGTCTTGGATGTCAGTATGGATGCGTCGCACAACCGCTCGGTGATCACATTCGTGGCGCCCAGGGACCGAGCGGCCGATGCGGCGTTCGCGGGCATGCGGATCGCTGCCGAGCAGATCGACCTAACGACGCATCAGGGCGCGCATCCGCGCATCGGCGCAACGGACGTGGTTCCGTTCGTTCCACTCGAAGGCGCGACCATGGACGATTGCGTCGCGCTTGCGCACGCGTTAGGCGCACGTGTCGCCAGGGAGCTGCACATCCCCGTCTATCTCTACGAGCGCGCGGCGACGCGTCCTGAACGCACGAACCTGGCGGATGTCCGGCGCGGTGAATTCGAGGGCCTGCGCGACGAGATCCAACGGAATGCCGACCGGCGGCCGGACTATGGTGAGACCCGCGTTCATCCTACCGCGGGGGCCACGGCGATCGGTGCGCGACCGTTTCTGGTTGCCTACAACGTGTATCTCGGTGCGGCCAGCCACCTCGCGGTCGCAAAGGAGGTCGCCAAGGTCGTCCGCGCCTCGTCAGGTGGATTACCCGGCGTCAAAGCGTTAGGCCTCGAAGTCGACGGCCAGGCCCAAGTGTCCATGAACCTCGTGGACCTGGACAAGACGTCTCTGCACGAAGCGTTTGACGCCGTTCAAGCCGCGGCGCTCGAACGCGGCGTCGCTGCAACGTGGAGTGAAATCGTCGGGCTCGTGCCCGAGCGAGCGCTCGTCGCTGCGGGAGCCCGGCATATCCTGCTGCGAGGCGACCCTGCCTCGATGATCCTGGAGCGCAGGGTGCGCGACGCGCTCGCGAGCCAGACGACGCCCAGCATGACGTCATTCGTCGCGTCAGTTGCAGCAGCGACCCCCGCACCCGGCGGAGGCTCCGTGGCCGCTCACGCTGCCGCGTTGGCTGCCGCCCTCGTACAGATGGTCAGCGGGCTCACGGTCGGCCGCAAGAAATACGCGGCTGTGGAGAGTGAGATGCAGCACGTAAAGGAGCAGGCCGAATCGTTAGGCAGTACGCTGAGCGATCTCGTGCAGCGCGACGCCGATGCGTATACCGCGGTCAGCGAAGCCTACAAGATTCCCAAGGATAGTCCTGAACGTGCCGCGGCGGTAACGGCAGCACTGATCGGCGCTGCCATCGTGCCGCTGGAAACCGCCCGAGCCTGCGCCGCCGTCGCCGAGCTGGCGCTGGTTGTGGCCGAACGTGGCAACCAGAATGCGCTCTCGGACGCCGGCGTCGGCGCGCTGCTGGCTGAGGCGGCGTGCAAAGGGGCGGCTTTCAACGTCAAGATCAATATCGCGGCGCTGCCGGACCGCACCTCCGGAGCAGCCATGGTGCAGGAAGCGCACGCGCTCGTGGAACGGACCAGCTCTCTTGCGCGTAAGGTTGAATCGCTGGTCGAGCATGCCGTCGCCTAACGTTCCTGGGAGATTCGAATCGTGACACCGGTAGTCCGGACGCTGCTGATCGCCAACATCCTGGTTTTCTTCTTACAGGAGACACTGCCGGCGTTCGCGAACGCGATGGTGTTCGTACCGCGCCTCGTGCTCGTCCGTCCGTGGTCCATCGTGACGTACATGTTCCTGCACGGCGGCTTGATGCACATCCTCTTCAACATGCTGGGCCTTTTCTTCTTCGGCTCGCGCGTGGAAGAGCGCCTGGGCTCGCGGCGCTTCACGATCCTGTATTTCCTGAGCGGCATATCGGGTGCGATCCTATCGTTCTTCTTCTCCCCGTATGCGCCGATCATCGGCGCGTCGGCGGGCGTTTTCGGCGTGATGATGGCGTTCGCGTACTACTGGCCTAACGAGCCTATCCTCATCTGGGGCGTCTTGCCCGTGCCGGCACGTGTGCTCGTCATCATCACGACGCTGCTGGCGTTGTGGAGCGGACTTGGCGGCGTGCGGAGCGGCGTCGCGCACTTTGCGCACCTGGGTGGGTACGCCGGTGCGTATCTCTACCTCCGCTGGCTGGAACGCGCACGCACAGCGTTCAAACGCAAAGCCACGGCTCCCACCCCCGAATCGACGCGTCGCGTGGAAGGGTGGAAGCAAATCGATATGGGCACGGTGCACGAAGTAAACCGCGCCGAGGTCAACCGGATCCTCGACAAGATCAGCGCGCACGGCATTGGTTCGCTGACACCGCAGGAGCGCACCTTTTTGTCGAACTTCGTCCCGCCGGACGATCGTATGTAAGGCTGCCTAACGCTGGAGCGACGCGGGCAAAATACCCTTCGAACCGAACTTCTCCCTGACGCGGTCGACGGCTCGCGCCACAGCGCGGTCCCGTTCCGTCTCTAACGGTGGACCACTCTTGGAGAAGAGCACCAGCTGATCGGCCCTGGGATCTTCAGCTAGCGAGGACAGAGATACGCCAAGCAGCCGAGCCGGCACGCGTCGCGCGGCACGCAACTTGGCTAAGAGCTCGCGCGCAACACGCATGATCGCGCGATCCGATACGACAGGCCCTGGCACTGTTCTTCGAGCGGATCGTGTGCGGAAGTCTTTATCGCGGATTTTGACCGTGATTGTGCGAGCCGCCAGTCCATCGTCGCGCAAGTCTCGCGCAGCTCGCGTTACAAGTCGCAGCAATTCCCGCTCGAGATCACCGTCAGCGTGGAGATCCACCGCAAAAGTTTCGTCGCGACTCAGGCTCTTGGCTTCGGCTCTCCCGGCCGCTACATCCGAGTCGTCGATACCATGCACGCGGCGCCAAAGCCACTCCGCCGAGCTCTCGCCCAATATGCTACGGAGCGTCGCGAGGTCGCGGCGGAGGACATCCGGAACCGTAACCATGTGATGCGCGGCGAGCCGCGCCTGGAATTTGGGACCGACCATCGGAATCTCAGCGAGTGTGCATGACCGCAGGAATTCCTCTTCGCGACCAGGCTCCACGATGTGAACGCCGTTGCCTCCGCTCCCATCCCTCGGCTTGGCCCGTTCCACGGCGAGCTTGGCAATGAGCCTGTTCGTGCCGCCGCCTAACGAGACGGAGAGGCCGGTTTCCGCGCGCACGGCGTCACGGATACGGTGTGCCGTGACCGCCAGCGGCTCGTTGTTGTAAATGCGCTCTGTCCCGCCGAGATCCATGTACCATTCGTCGATGCTTGCGCCGCTCACAACGGGCGTAAAGCGCTGCAGGACAGCGCGGATCTCACGGCTCTTGATCCCGCACGCTTTGGCGGGAACAGGAACACACATCGCCCCCGGGCAGAGCCTCAGTGCGCGTGCAATCGGCATCGCCGAGCGGACGCCGAACTTGCGCGTCTCA
The DNA here is from genome assembly GCA_035253645.1 of Gemmatimonadaceae bacterium. GTDB lineage: Bacteria > Gemmatimonadota > Gemmatimonadetes > Gemmatimonadales > Gemmatimonadaceae > DASYRX01. Next base: position 14,786 of record DATFBW010000054.1, read on the forward strand.
TACGAGGCAGAACATACGACGCCTCGGCTTTCGCGAGAGCCGCCAACGATGAGGAGTGTGGCCTTCCCCGCCCCCTCGGGATCGGCCATGCGCGCGACGCCGACAAAAAACGCGTCGGCGTCGGCGAGCAGGATGCGCCGAGGTGTGGGGGAGACGGGCATCGGCGGCCTAACGAGCTATGTGAGGCTAGCCGCCGTTTTCGTCCCTGCGCGCGGAGATAGAGTCCCGCAGGTCTCCGGCAAGTGCCGCGCTACCGCTCATCAGCGCTTCCCAGGTCAATTCCTGCCCTTTGCGTTTGCCTTTTTCGACGATCTTGAGGCCTTCGGGCGAGAGGGTGACTGTGTACGGCACGCCATTGAATTCGATCTCGCGCTTGATGGACTTATCCAGTTTCGTGGTCATGGTGAGTGTTGATGTGCGTGTCGGTGGTGCCTAACGTTAGTGTTGGGTGCGGCTGACTCATTCCGGGGGATGGGAAAGGTGTGTCGGCGCGGGCGCCCGAGCAAGGCGCGTCGGTTCACGCGCGCTCGAGTGGCTCCTCCGCTGGTCCGCCTAACACAAGTCCTTCGGGTGTGAAGCGCGACCCGTGACAGGGACAGTCCCAAGTTGCTTCGGCCTTGTTCCAGCGCACGAGGCATCCCATGTGCGTGCAGACCGCGCTGACCTCGAGGAGCTCACCAGACGGCGTGCGATGGACGGCCACGCGCTTCCCGCCGATGCTGAGGACCCGCCCGTCGCCCGGAGCCACGCTTTCGACGCCACCTGACTCCTGGCGAAGCCGGTCCAGTATGAAGTGCACCGGGTAGTCGACGTTTTCGGCAAGGACTGTCGTTAGGCCCGCGCGAAGGTTCTTCCGGTCCGGCGCAAACACGTCCTGCCACGGATTCTTCCGCCCCAGCACGTAGTCGTGAGCCATGAGGCCCGCGAGCGTTCCGAATGTGAGGCCATTTCCCGTATACCCCGTCGCCGCAAACTGACCTTCGGCGGTTTCACCGATGTACGGCAGACCGTCGCTGGTTTCGATCACTTGCCCCGACCAGCGGCGTTCCGGTACGGCGTCGGGAATGATGTCGAGGAGAGCCCGCAGTACCTGCCGGTAACATGCTTCGGGATCGTCCACCTGACCGGTCTTGTGATCCGCCCCGCCGAACACCGCATAACGATGGTTTCCCGCGTTGTGCAGGCGTAAGTAGTAATAGGGGTCGGACGTATCGTTGTAGAGGCCGGGAGCGAGGACATCGGGCGGTACGCGAGCTCCGATGACGTAAGTGGAGTATGGATACAGTTTGGTTTGCAGAAGCGTGGCGCTGACCAGCCCCGTTAGGCCCATGAGTGGCACGTGTGTGGCAATGACGAGGTGCTTACACGTCACGTTTTCGCCGTTCACGTTCAACGTCATCGGTTCTTCCAGGACTTCGGCCAACTCGCTTTCCTCGCAAACGAAGGAGCCGTCCCCGTGCACGGCACGCGCGAGCCCAAGGATATATGCGAGTGGATGGATGATTGCCTGATTTGCATAGGCGACCGCGGGTTTCGATTTGATGGGACCGGAACGCAGAAATTGCGCGGCGAAACCCAGATCGTTTGCGGCTTCAGCCTCATCGCGCAGCCAGTCTGTTTCATCCTTTTCGCTATGCAGCGCTTCGAACACGAAGTTGGGCACGCGATGGAAGTCGCAATCGATATTCAGTTGCTCGACGTTGGTCTCGATTAGATCGATGGCCATCGCGCCGCCTTGCCAGGTAAGGCGCGCTGCGTCCTTGCCGAAGCGTTTCACAAGCTCGGTGAGGCCAAGGTCCGTCACGTTCGTCACGTGGGCGGACGTGTTTCCGGTTTCTCCCGAGCCAACGTGCTCGCGTTCGAACACCGCGACAGTCTTGCCGGCTTTTTTCAGCAAGAACGCAGCGGTCAGTCCCGTTATGCCGCCGCCGATAATGCCAACGTCCACGTGCTTGGGTAGCCGCCCGGGAAAGCGTGGGGCGGAAATGCTCCGCCACAGAGATTGCTCCAGTAGTGCTGTGCTTGCCAACATGTTGCCTAACGGTTAGAAGCGGAGCGAGCAGTAACGGCGCCACAGCACGGTGGCGCGGCCCGCCTAGAACCGTCTACGCAATCGGAGCGCCAATCGGCCAGCCAGTAGCAGCGTCAGCCGCTGACCCGATCGGCGAGCGACATCAGCCCCATGAGGCCAATCCACACCGCGCCGATGCCCACTGCGAACATCGCAAGGGTCACCAGCCAAGCGACGAGACACCAGAAGGTGAAGCTCACCTGATCGCCAGGGGCAGGGTGAACGTCGGGCTCGGCGATGGCGACGAGGTTGCGTACTTCGCGCACGGTCATCTCGCGCAACGTCGCGCGCGTCGCCGTACAGCGGTAAATGCTCGCGCTGCGCCTGCCGCGTACAAACGCTCGATACACCGCCCGCGGCCTAACGAGGAGACCGTAGGCCATCATCACGAGGTTGATGAACCACGCGATGCCGGAGCGCCCGCATCCGGCCCCAACTTCGAAGCCGGCGATCGTCATCTCGCCATCGCTGAATGTCGTGTTGTAACCCGTGAGGACGTGATTCACGTCATGCCAGAAAACCGCACGCCGTCGCGCCGGTGGGTTTGGCAACGGGATGCGCAGCGGTCCAAGCTGGATGCGAAACCACGCGGCCCCCTCACCCCCATCCTGTGGTAAGCCGTGCATCGCGTAGTGCCGGGTTAACGCTTCGCCAACAGTGACGGAATCGTCGCGTCGCGCCAGATTGTCGAGCATCGCTCCTAACGGTATACCGCTTCAAGCGTCCGCGAAATCACCGATTTGTGACTGCTATAACCGTCGCGCACGCCGATATCCTGTCGGGCCAGCGCGAGCCCTCATCGCGGCGAGCGTATGCCTGGGCAACCTGCTGACTGCGCGACGTGCCTAACGAATCACACGCGAGCCGGCGGCCGTGACCAGGCCCTGGACAGCGGCATAACTGAGGGCAACAGCCAGGCGGCCGCGCACACCCATTTCATCCAGGCCTTTGACCGCCGCCGCGCCCGCTCCGATCCCAACCACGGCGCCAAGGAAACTTCCCCATCCAGACGGGTGCGTATTCGCAGCACGGCCCGCGAGGTATCCTCCAGTCGCGGCACCGACGGCACTAGCAGCGCCAATAGCGCCGAGACGACCAAGGAGACAGCGCAGGTCTTCGCTGCCGCAGGCACCTCGCGATTGGGTGAGGATGACGTGCGCGGCCGCGGCTCCGATCAGCGACCCCGCGGCAGCCCCACCCCACTCGAGCGTGAAGGCAGCGCCCCCCGCGCGTGACGCACGCTGCGCAAGCAGGGGCTGGCTCCAAGTCGTTAGGCAGATTGCGGCGAACACAAAGCGGTGCATGGAACCTATACGTCGACGTAAAAAAGCCGGCGCACAACGCGCGGATCGTGCGCGTGCGGTCTTTCGATACGGCCGGCTATGTTGAAGCCCCAACTCCGCACTTGCTCCTCGAGCGCGGCCGCCCCGCGCGTCTCGTCACGCTCCTCATTGTACGAGCCGATCAGCAACCGGCCGTTAGGCGTCAAGTAATTCGTTGTGAGATGGGCCAGGAACGCCGAGCGCAATCCGAGCGGCACGTATTCGAGGCCCGTGCGGACGAAGTCGAATCGGCGCGGTGGAATCCAGGAAGCCGCATTACCGACGAAGATGCGATCCGCCCAGTGAGGCAACCGGCGCTGCGCGAGGCGCGCGAGCTCCGGCACGATGTCCACCCCAAACGGCTCGACCGTGAGGCCTCGCTCAGCACACCACTGGTGCACACTCTCCATCAATAAGCCATTGGCACAGCCGATGTCGAGCAAGGTGCCGGAGCGCGGTATTGCATCCGCCACGAGGCTGCGTGCGAGCCACCAGTCGGTCTCCGAGCCGGAGTATCCCGACTGCCCACGCGGATTGTCTGCGCCGAGGTACGCGGGGACGATCAGAGCGGCCATGCGCGCGTGCCACGTTGCCTGATCGATTTCACCCCGGGCGAACGCGCCTTCGATGGCAGCTACGTCGCGCCAGCGCCCTTCGATTGTTGCTTGAACCGGCCGCTCGGTCACGTCTCGCTGCCCTGACGAGGGGTTTGGCGAGCGTCCGATCGTCTACTCGCCGTTCATCAACTTACGCGCTCTGGAGCCCAGCTCAATGAAATGACGATCGTTAGCGCTGGTGTGTTTACCTAACGTCGGCAAAATCTCAAGATGTTTGATGAAAAGGCGCAAGGTTTCCGCGTCGATGAACTGTCGCTGGGTCTCGAGCCACTCGACGATCTGCGGCCAGCGTTCCGGGTCGTGCGACATCTCCCATGCGAGTCCGAGGACGTCCTCGGAATCACCGGAACGAAAACAGGCCGCGAGCCACTCGGGGAGCTCGGCTGGCGGCGGGTCGTGCCGCAGCACCGGCCAACCGCCTCCACGGGCCTCAGAGCGGTGGAAGAAACGGACCCAGCGCTGTCCCGATTCTGGGTCGACGAACGCCATGTGCCAGTCGTCCGGCGACCCGTCGAGCGGGCGCAGGCCGCGCAGCGCGCGATGCTGCCGGTCAGCGTTGAGAACGTACATCGTTAGGCCGCACGCTCCGGGCCCCGGCGCTTTCGCCGCACGCGAAGCCTAACGTCAGTACAGCGGTGGGATGGGCCCCGCGCCGACGCGATGCGGGCCGGACAGCTCGTAGAAGACCTGCACTTCGGTCCACTTCCACGCCTTGTACAACGCGAAGATCATCATCAGAAGCCCGACGCCAGCGGAGAAGAGCCCGAAAGAAAGCAATCCGACGAATGGCGCAAACAGGAAGGTCATGATCAATCCCATCGCGACCGCCGACTTGCCGCCACCAAGGAGGACCTGCGCCTGCTTTTGATGCTCGCTCATCCCGACGTGAATCTTGGCGAGGTCACGACGCGCCTCGACCTGTTTCTCCAGGTTCTCCGCCAACGAGACGATGTCACGTCGCGCGTCGAGGACCGCGTCAGCACCGCGATCGGCTTCGCCCGTCAGTTCGGCAGCATTGGCGAGCGGACTAGCCTTCGCGATTGCGTCGTTCTTGCGCTGCTGCTCGACCGCCGCCTGTACCGACTTGTCGTCCAGCGCGCACGCGACCGGAATCACACTCCCCAAGCCCAGCGCTCCATACGTAAAGCACACGGCCATCCATTGATAGGCGCGGCCGCCGAGCTTGGTCGCCGCCATGATGGCCTTGGTTACGCCAAATGCGATGCCGATGACGAGGAGATGCCTAACGAACGGCACGGTCATCGAGATACCGCCGAAGACGAGCGCGGCACCTAACGCCGTTCCTCCACCCCAGCGCAGCGCACGCTGGATCGCGCGCGGGCCGCGCCCGTAGGCGATCGCCTTCGCGTACGGCTGCCGGCACTTCGCGCAGACCGGACGCTCGGAAAGGGCGAAATACGTCTGAAACATCGAAACTCGGCAATCGGAGCAGCGCAGGACCGGCGGCGGCTTGACGGGGCCGTCGGGGCCTTCAGGATCGGCCGGCTCCGGCTTCTCCTTTGGGGGTTCCGCTTCCGCATCCGTATCGAGCTTCTTGAATGCGTCGAACATGCTCTTATCGCTCGTAAACATCGGGCTGTCGCTCAGACGGTAGGTTGACAGGAGACGAGCGCCCGCACGCCCGCGTTACGGGAACGGCGATCAGTAGATGATTCTGTACAGGCGGATGGATTTGCCTACCCTGGCGACCGGCTCTCGCTCATGGAGCCACCGGAACGCCGTGGTATCGATGTTCCAAACCCCGCCGTTATAAGAGATCCAGCCCATTCTATAGTAGGTCTCGCTGATCGCGACCCAGCCCGTGTCAGGAGCATGCCGCGACAGCGGACGGATGGGTGGCAGCACATCCCTGTGGTGATCGATGCTCCCATAGTAGGCGAGCGCGAGGCTCCGGATCCTGCGCGCCTCCACCGTGTCCCGTAAGCGGTGCATGTCCTGACCCCAATCGAGATCGCTGTCCACGAGCACCCGCCCGGGCTCGTTAGGTACCAGGGCGTTGAAGTACGCCAGCGCGTCAGGGTGCGCGAGAGTGGATTCCAGTAGCAGTACGCCTAACACCGCGGCGCCGATGATGCGTATCCGCTCTGCCGCCGCCCATGCCTGTGCCAGGAAGGCACCGGCCGCCACGGCCACGAGCGCATAAATCGGGAGGATGTGCCTGACGCCGTTGTTGATGTTGATCGGGAGCGCGATGAGGAACAGTGCCCCCGCGATGAACAGTGGCAACAGCGCTTCGTGGTGAGTGCGCCCCGAGCGGCGCCAGCGTGTAAACGCCCACACGGATGCGATGACCATGAGCGCCAGGAGCGCGAGGGGAGTTTTGACGGCGAGCACGACAGGGAAAAAAGCGAGGCGTCCACTCGTCCCGGCTTTGCCTAACAAGTATGTGGAATGGCCTTCGTCGTTGTGCTGCGCGACCTGGCCCAGGCCCGTAAAAAACTCGGGGAACGGCAGGAGCCAACCGCCTACAGGTCCTACGCTGAAGCGATAAGTCGCCCACAAGATTGTGAAGGCGATGACGAAGGACACCCCAACGGACCGTGCCAATTCTCGCGCCGTCGCGCGGCGCCACGGCCGCAACAGCGGCAGCGTTACGAGCAGAACCATCCCAAAAAACGGGATAACCGAAAACTTGGTTGCCAGCGCGATGCCCGCCGCGGCGCCCAGCGTGACACCCCGAAGGAGGGCCCGGGGCCGCTCCGACCAGA
>DATFBW010000055.1:0-5366 GCA_035253645.1 Gemmatimonadaceae bacterium
AATGACGCATCCCTCGATGTGAAAGTCGAAGCAATCTCGTGGCTGGGCCGCTTGGGCGATGATGCAGCGCTCGAAGTCCTCGAGGATCTGCTGCGGTCGAGTAATGAAGAGCGCATTCAACGCGCTGCGATCCGCGCGCTCGCAAGTCATCCCAATCAGCGGGCGCTGCAGCGCGTGCGTGCTCTCGTCGAACGCAACGATGCTCCCGAAAAGTTGCGCTCCGAAGCCATCGCCACGTTCGATCGCGAGCGTGTAACAGCTGACGAAACGGCCTGGTTGCGTGCGCTCTACACGCGACTCCCGACCGTCGCGCTCAAACAGCGCGCCGTCAGTGTAGTTGCTCGCGCCGGCGGCGCCGAGAACGAAGCGTGGTTGCAAGGGATCCTGCGCAACGAGGACGAACCCTCCGAGATACGCTCTACAATCCTCTCGCGACTCGGCCAGACGATGAGCATCGCAGAGCTCGGAAGGATGTACGACGGCGCGTCGTCGCGGATGGTGCGGGAATACATCATCAACGTGCTCGCGCGTCGCACCGAACCCGAATCGACCGACAAGCTGCTCGACGTCGCCAAGAACGGCACAGACCCATCGCTCCGCCGGTCGGCTATCAGTGCCCTTACCCGCAAGAAAGATCCACGCGCCACGCGCCTCTTGCTGGAGATGATTTCGAAATGATACCACGCACTCTTTGGCTCGTTAGCGGCATTGCCCTAACGACGATCGGCACTCGGCTCGAGGCGCAGTCACTCGAGCGGCGCATTGCGCAAGTTCGAGACGGCGAGGTCGAGTTTCACTACGCTGCACGTTCCGGCGTGTGCGGCGATGGCAAATACTGGATGCGCGTGGACGCCAACTCATGGTACGGCAACATCAACGACGCCACACGGATGGCTCCGTGCGAAACTGGTCCCGTCCGCGTTTTGCTGACGCGTGCGGATGGTTTGACCATCAAGCTGCAAACGTATGCGGGACCACTGCAGAGCGAACCCGGTGCAACCAACGTTGGCCGAGTCCCCGCTCGCGAAGCGGCGACGTTCTTGTTGAGCATCGCCGAGTCGATCGACGCGCGCACGGGGCGCGACGCGGTATTTCCAGCGACACTGGCCGACAGCGCTACCATTACTCCCGCACTGCTTACCATCGTGCAGGATCGCGATCGGCCGCGCGGCGTGCGCCAATCGGCCATGCGATATCTGGCTCAGCGGGCAGGCGAGCCTGGTGGCGTGAGCGGGCGTGAGGCGGGACGCGTCATTGCCACGCTCGCGCGTGACGATCGTGACAATCAACAGCTTCGCCAGCAGGCGCTCTCCGAGTTGATGCGCATCGATGCAGGCGCGGGTTATACGGCGATTGAAGAGTTGGCGTCGGGGACGAACGATCCGTGGCTTGCAGGTGCCGCGACGAAAGCGCTCGCCAGCTCGGGTGATCCACGCGCGCGGACGTTCTTGCGTCGTGCCGCTGGCCGCAGCGATCTGCCTAGCGAGGCTCAAATTGCCGCGATCCAGGGTCTCGGCGGCGAATACGGCTCGGCGGCCGATGCCACGTTCCTGCGCGACCTCTATCCTCGACTCACGAGTGACCGCGCACGTGAAGCTACGCTCAACGCCGTTGCGTCGATCGGCGGGTCGGCAAACGCCCGATGGCTGCTCAACCTTGCACGCGGCGACACCGGAGGCGTGCGTCTCCGACGCCACGCCATCTCGTTGGCTGACCGCGCCGGTGCTGCGGTGACTGATCTGATCGCTCTCTACGACGATGTGGGGGATTCCGAGGTACGTGCCGCTGTCATCGATGCGCTCGCACGCGACGGCTCGCGCGCGGCGGTGGACAAGCTCCTCGCGATCGCGCGTGAAGACACTCAGGTGAACCAGCGGCGCCGCGCGATATCCGCGTTAGGTAAGTTCGACGATGCCAGGGTCCGGGAAGCGCTGCGTGGTCTGGTGGAAAGACCACGCTAGCGCGCTCTCGCGAAATCAGCTTTGGTTTCGCAGCTCAAAGCTGTTTGTGGGCGTCACCGCTCCGTTGCAACGGCGATTATCAAACGCCGCAGCGCATCGACATCGCGCAGATCGAGTACTTCAGCCGGCGAATGTGAGTAACGACCGGGCCACGACAGGCCCGCGAACGAAGCACCGAAGAGGGTGACGGCCGACCCGTCGGTGCTTCCGTGTGTTGTGCCGATCTGCAAGGGAATGCCATTGGCCTTGGCGAGCCGCGTGATCCGCTCGCGCTCGGCGAGCGGAGCCATGGCTCCGTCATCGAGACCGCGCAGCACAGCTCCGGCGCCTAACGGCGCATAGGCGAAGTGCGGAGACTCGAGCGGCGTGTCGGACGACACGAACGTATCGACAGCGTACACCCGCTGAAGCGACGCCCCGTGCGCGGCCGCAAACGCGCGCGCTCCATTCAACCCGCCTTCCTCGCGCACGCTCCACGCGAAGATCGTCTTGCGTGTGAGCTTCGCGGGATCGATGTCGTGCGTTGCCATGAGCAAGGCCGTGGAGCCGGTGCGATCGTCGCTCGCGCGCGCCGTTACGCGTGTTCCCGCGAGCCGGGCCCCGCGCTTGTACGCGGTCACGCCGAGTCCAGGCCTAACGCCGCGAGCCACGAGCTGCGCCGAATCCACGCCAAACCACGCCGTGAGGTTCTGCGGTGACTTGACGCGTGCCGAATCGCGCGGAACGAATACTCCGCGCAATGATTCCGGCGCACGGCCGCTACCGTCCGGGTCGAAGTGAAGCCACGCCGGCTGACCTTCCCACGCGTGAATGACAACGCCGCCGCGGCGGCCTAACGTGACCTGCCCATCCGGAAGGATACGTTCCACCTCGAACGCCACTTCGTCCATGTGGGCCATGAACAGCACGGAGTCGCGATCCGGACCGGCGCTTACGATCAGGTTGCCGGCGGTGTCCACCGTTGCGCGATCCTGCGCCCATTTCGGAAGCGCCGCTCTGATCGCATCGCGCACTCGATGTTCGTGGCCCGGCACTCCGGGCAGATCGGCCAGCGTAAAGAACTGTTTCTCGATCGGGCCATGTGCATCGCGGCGTGGGGATAATACCCGCGCCGTATCCAGTTTCGGTGCGGGCCACGACACGTTGGCCCCCGGCGCGCCCGCTGCGCGCGCAACGGCCGTGAACACCTCGCGCGCGTCGGTCTCGTGAATCGTCTCGATGAGTAGTCCGGCGAACCGCACACGCGGCGCTATAACGCGCACCGAATCCAGCCGAACCGTGCGCTGAACGCCGTTAGGCACCCGTGCGCGTGGCACGCTGGCGTCCAGTGCTGCCTGCCGCCCCGCATCGACGATCGTGAGCGCATCGATATTGCCGACTCGCGCGAGAAAGCTGCTCAGCCCTGTCCAGCCGAAGCTGCGTTGCTGCGAAATGACGAAGATCGTTTCCCCTGCCCCTGGCGGTAGCGCCGCGACCGCCGCGACCGCGGCGCAGCTCGCGCGCGCCCCGGCCGCGGGACCCGATGCATGTCCGGCAAACGTCCATGCCGGCCGCTCGGCGATTACCGGATCCAGCAGCGTGATGCCTAACGCTTCAGCTTCACGACGCGACGATGCTCCGACGTCCACCCACAGCTGGTCGACGTTTACGATGGCCGTGTCGCCGCGATGCTGCCGCGCGAAATGTCCGTTCGCGACAGCCACAACTCCCGGTACCGGGCCGTTGCGCGTGAGTATGGTCACGCGCTGCGCTTCATGATGTTGGTCCCACAGCGGATGCACGGCGCCGCCGGCGCGATGCAGCCGGAGATAGCCGTTCTCCGTAATCTGGCTGACGACCAGACCGGGAACGTCCAACGCGCACGCGACCACGCGCCGCGGCGTACCATTCCCTACCCTGCGCACCACGTTGCCGTAGCGGTCGCTCGTCCACCCGTTCCCCAGCTCGCGCGTTAGGCGCTCGGCGACGGCGGCCTCGCGACCAGGAGTCGCGTCCAAGCCAATCCAGGCTGCCAAAGTTTGTGGCAGCTGCTGCGCCGAGCCCTCGGCAGCTGTCAGCAGGCCGAAAGAAGCGAAAGCCAATCGTCTGATCACGCTCAACACCTCAGCTCGAGTAATACGCCGCATTCTCCTCGATGTAGCCTGCGGTGAGGTCGCAGCCATACGCCGTGGCTGCGCCCTCGCCGAGGCCTAACGACACTCCGATGTCGACGGTGTCGGAGCCCAGCGCGGTTCGCAACGCCGCCTCATCGAAGGACAACCGTAGGCCGCCGCGCACGACGGAATGGCCATTGATCCACGCGTCGGTCAATTCCGGGCGCACCGTGCAATCGAAGCACTTACCGACGGCCATCAGAATACGCCCCACATTGGGATCGGCGCCGTGCACCATCGTCTTGACGAGAGGCGAATTCACGAGCGATTTGGCGATGCGACGCGCTTCGGTCTCACTGGCAGCGCCGCGCACCGTGGCCCGGACCAGATGCTGCGCGCCCTCGCCGTCGCGCGCGAGCATCTCGGTGAGACGGACACACCCAGCGGTGAGCGTTTTGGTGAATTCATTTTCGTCCACAGGGCCCGCCATGCCATTCGCCATCAGCACACACGTATCCGACGTACTCGTATCGCTGTCGACGGAGAGCATGTTGAAAGACACGTGCGCGGCATCGCGCAGATACCGGTCGAGCAGGGGAGCGCCTAACGCCGCGTCGGTGAAGATGTAAACCAGCATCGTCGCGAGGTTCGGCTCGATCATCCCGGAGCCTTTCGCGATCCACGTGATCGTCGCGCTCCCCACACGTGCGGAAAGCGTTTTGGGATACGTGTCCGTCGTTATGATCCCCTCACCGGCCACGCCGGGATCGTCGCCGAGGTCGCGTGACATACCGACGAGACCTTTCTCGATGTTCTCGATAGGCAGCGGGATGCCTATCACGCCAGTCGAGCTAACCAGGACGAGGTCGGGTGCCGTGCCGACCTCGCGAGCGGCGGCCGCAGCCATTCGGCGGGCATTGGCGAGTCCTTGCTCTCCCGTCGCCACGTTGCTGCACTTGCTGTTCACCACGATGGCGCGCAGGCGCCCGCCCCGGATCGTTTCGCGGCCGAGGATTATAGGTGCGCCAGGGAAGTGGTTTCGGGTGAAGAGCGCGGCAGCCGTGCAGTCGACGTCGCTCACGAAGAGCGAGAGATCTTTTCCCGTGGGCTTGAGCCCGCAATTTCGGCTCGCGCCGTGAAACCCGCGCGGGAAGACGGCTGTGTCGTGAAACATGGAGAACTGGCTCGGAGGTCGGAGCTCGGAGGTCCAAGCTCTAAGGGCCAACATGATAGGGCGCGACCTCCCATGGGGTCAGATCCCCTGCACGAGCACGGCGTCAGCCTGGGCCATTGAGGCCAACTCCGGACCGAG
>DATFBW010000056.1:0-4190 GCA_035253645.1 Gemmatimonadaceae bacterium
TGTACGTCCGGGCCGCGCTCACGAAGCTCGCGCGCCGCAGCTTCTTCACTGAACGGCAGAGCCGGAGGCAGAGCTGTGTCGATCGCAACCGCATCGGCAGGCCCACTCAGCCCAATTTGACTTCCCAACCGCAGGCGCGACGTCGCCAGCGCCGAATCGCGGCTGAGCACGGCCAGCCGCGAACGGTTCACTTCCAGCAGCAGTTGCAGCGAGTCAGAGGCGATGGCTTCTCCGGCCAGCACGCGTACGCGGGCGACGGCGAACTGCTCCTCCGCGCGTTTGAGCCGCTCCGTTGCGACGCGCATCAACTCGCGATCGGCCAACACGGCGAAATACGCCGCGTCTGTCCCTAACGCCGTTTGGAAGCGCGAGGCAGTCTCGTTTGCCTCGGCACTTTCCAATGATGCACGAGAGCTCTTGAGCGTTCCGATCTTGCCCGCGCCTAACACCGTATAGCGCGCTTCGAGGGTGGCCGACGTCGCGTTAGGGCTGACGGTGCCCGTTCCGAAGTTGAAGAACGGGTCGGAAAAATGGATATAGCTCACGCCCCCCGTGAGGGTAGGAGTGAAGAGGTTGGTCATGGCCGCACGCCGTTCCCACGACGCCGTCTCGACGCGGCCGCGGGCAGCAACGGCGTCTGGATCGACCTGCGCTGCGCGCCGCCGCGCCTCGCTCAAGGTGACGACGGGATCGGACTGGCCTAACGCGATATGGGGAATGGCGATCGCGGCCACGAGCACACCAAGGCCGAGCTGTCGCCGAAGTGTCTGCAAACTCACTGCGCCTCCACCGAAGCGGCCGCCGGTGCGACCGGTTGATAGCGAACACCTGCCCTGGCGCTGCGACGGGCGCGAGCCCGCTCCAGCACGACGAACACCGCAGGCACCAAATAGAGCGTCAACAAGGTCGATACGATCAATCCGCCGATGATCGCGTAGCCTAACGGGCGACGACTCCCAGCCCCTGCGCCGAGTCCCAGGGCGATAGGGAGCGAGCCAAAAATCGCGGCGACCGAGGTCATGAGGATCGGCCGCAATCGGATGCGACCCGCTTCGCGCATCGCGTCGATGACTTCACTCCCCTTCTCGCGCAGATCGTTCGCATATGTCACGAGGAGGATCGAGTTCTTCGACACGAGGCCGATGAGAAGGATCATCCCGACCTGGCTGTACACATTTAGTGTCGATCCGGCGAGCCACAGCGCGCCCAACGCACCCGTCACCGCGAGTGGAACTGCGAGCAGCACCGTGAACGGGTGCAGCAACGATTCGAACTGCGCGGCGAGCACCATGAACACGAAGATCAGGGCCAGCACGAAGGCGAAATACAGCGTGCCGCCGCTGTCACGGAACTCGCGCGATTCGCCTGCCAGGTCGAGCGTACTCCCGGCTGGAAGTACCTCGTGTGCCGCGGCCGTCAACGAGTCGAGCGCCTGGCCTAACGTGAAACCCGGCGCCATGCTCGCCGACAGCGTGAATGACCGAACCCGGTTGTGGTGATTCAGCTGTCTTGGTCCGGTGCGCTCGTCAACGCGCGTCACAGCGTCCAATGGTACCAGAGTCCCGCCGGCACCGCGTACTTGCAACCCCGTGATGTCGGAAGGTGTTGCACGCTCCTGCGGATCCAGACGCAAGATGACGTCATACAACTTGTTGTCCGACGTAAAGCGGCTCACGTCGCGTCCGCCTAACAGAGTCTGCAGAGTGGTCGCGATGTCGCGCGCTGGTACACCGAGATCCTCCGCGCGGTCGCGATCCAGGCTGACGACGAGCTCGGGACGAGTCACACGCAGGTCGGTGTCGACGTTCACAAGGCCCGGTATACGGCTCGCGCGAGCGACGAGCGCATCCATGCCCTGCACGAGCGCGTCGAAATCGCGGTTCCTAACGACAAACTGCACCGGAGGGAGAAAGCCGCCGAACGCCGGCGGATTCGTCGCGAAAGCAAACACTCCCGGGACACCGAAAAAGAACTGCGGTTGAACTTCGTTGATCACGTCTTGCGCCGAGCGCTCGCGCTCCTCGAAGTCGTCCAGGATGGCACCAAAGAATCCGGCGTTTGGTGAGCTGCCGCCGAAGCCGATCACCGAAAACGTCGATTTCACATCTTTGGTGCGATGCGCAATTCCTTCGATCTGGCGCAGGTACTCATCGGTATATGCGACCGTCGCACCCTCTGGGGCGACGACGAATGTGAAAAAGAAGCCGCGATCGTCAGGGGGCACGAATTCGCGCTCCAGCGCCCGGAAGAAAAGGACGGCTGACGCAGTCAGCAGCGCACCACCGCCGATCACGATCCACGGACGACGGAGCGCCGCGTGCAGCGTGCCCACATAACGAGTGGTGACGCTATTCAGAACTCGCTGCACGGTTTGATGGAAGCGCGAGTCTCTCCCGGAGACGCGCAGGATCTTGGCCGAAAGCATCGGCGTCAGCGTGAGCGCGACGATGCCGGAGATGAGGACGGAGCCGCCCACGGCCACCCCGAACTCATTGAACAAGCGTCCCGTAGCACCTGTAAGGAACAGAAGCGGTGAAAACACGGCGAGCAGCGCGATCGTTGTTGCAATCACCGCAGTCGTAATCTCGCGTGTTCCGTCGATGGCCGCCGTTTGCGGATCTTTGTGCAGCTCTTCCTGGTGCCTGTACGCGTTTTCGAGCACGATGATCGCGTCGTCCACCACGATGCCGATCGCCAGAATGAGCCCGAGCAAGGTGAACGTATTCACCGAATAGCCTAACGCGGCCAGGATTCCGAACGTCGCGATGATCGATACCGGTATCGCGAGTGCCGGGATGATCGTTGCGCGCAAGGTCCCCAGGAACAGGAAGATGATCAGAATGACCAGCCCTGCCGTGAGCAACAGTGTCTCCCGTGCTTCAGCGATCGACCGGTGGACAAACACGGTCGCGTCGAACGCCATGTCGAGCTGCACACCCGGCGGCAACGCCGCACGGATTCCCGGAAGCTCGGTGTAGACCCCCTCCGACACGTCGAGGACATTGGCCTTCGACTGGCGCACGACACCGATAAACACTGCATCTTTCCCGGAGTACCGCGTAACGGAGCGGTCGTCTTCGGGCCCGGGTTCAACGCGCGCGACGTCCCCCAACTTCACGAGCTCATTCTCGCCACTCGCAACCGTTAGGTTTGCGAATTCATCGGCGGACTTCAGCTCTCCGAGGTAGCGCACCGAGAATTCGCGCCGATCCGACTCGATGCGGCCTGCCGGAATCTCCACGCTGCGCGAGCGGATGGCCGTCTCCACGTCCTGCGCCGTTAGGCCGCGCGCAGCAAGCTCGCGCGGCGATAACCACACACGCATCGAGAATCGGCGTTCCCCATAAATCGGCGCGCCCGAAACTCCCGGGATTGTTTGAAGGCGCGGCTTTATCTGCCGGTCCGCGATGTCCGACAACTCCATGAGCGAGTATTTGTCGGACGAGAGGCTCATGAAGATGATCGGAAATGCATCTGCTTCCTGCTTGGCGACGACGGGCTCCTCGATGTCTTCGGGCAGGAAGCCGCGCACGCGCGCGACCTTATCGCGCACATCCTGCGCTGCGTCTTCGATCGGTCGGTTGAGCAGGAACTCCAACGTGATTGTGCTTATCTGTTCAGCGCTGGAGCTCGACATCGTCCGCAGCCCCTCGACGCTGGATAGTTCTTCTTCAAGCACGTCAGTCACTGCCGATTCGACGACCTGCGGGCTCGCCCCCGGGAGGAACGTCGTAACCGTCACGATCGGCGGGTCGGCATCCGGGAATTCGCGGACCGGCAATCGCGTGTATCCGATCAGCCCGATGAGCACCAATCCTAGGCTCACCATGCTCGCCAGCACTGGCCGGCGGATAAATCTTTCAGCAAACTGCATCAGCAGCTCCTCCCAGCGGTCTGGCCCCTACAGCGCCCAGAACAAGAGTCTTCATTTGCGACATATGACCACGGTCCCGCGACAAACTCATCGTCCCCGTCATTTGTGAGCCACATACTCGTCGCGTGACGAGGCTTTGAATCGACATTGCGGGGCCCCGAAGATAAACCGAAACGCTCTAAGTACAAAGGCATGCTGTGTCACGATTCGGCGCCTCCATGGGCCCCCGGCTGCCTCCGATTGCGACTCGCTCGTCAGGAAATCGGAATGCGATACGACAGCCCGCCGGTCCACCCCAGCTCGACCTGCGACTTGT
>DATFBW010000057.1:0-4302 GCA_035253645.1 Gemmatimonadaceae bacterium
GCAAAAAGCGAAAGGTCGTATCCGCGAGTCCTTTCATATCTTACCTGCTTCGCTGCCTAACGCGCCGGTCATGCGGGACGTCATCCGTTCTGAACGAGGTAATGAAGTTGCACCACGCCATCCTGGAAGCGTTCGACGGCCCGTAAATCCAACGGCACGTGAAGGTAACGCCGGCCGATCAAAGGAATGCCGTCTCCAATAAACACGGGCGCTATAGTGACGACGAACTCGTCGATCGCACGCGCGTCCAGAAACGAGCCGATAAGATCGCCGCCGCCCATCAACCACATGTCCTTGCCAGGCTGCGCGCGGAGACGATTCACGAATGGACCGATCTCGCTATTCACAAACTCCACGCCCGCCGGCGCATCGGCTGGCGGCGCCTGACGGGAGAAGACGAAGTACCGCTCATTCGAGTTGAACTTCGCCCCCATCCGCCGGCTCCACTCGTAGGTCTTACGGCCAAGCAACTTCGTGTCGATCGACTTCACGAAGTCATTCATGCCGTAAAAACCCTTTGGAGCGCGGCGCGACGTCAGCCACTCGAGGTCACCGTCGGGACGCGCGATGTAACCGTCCGCGCTGGTTCCGATGTGGACGATGACCTTTCGTCGCTTCGCCACGAGCGCCTCTTATGGCGACGACCCTTTTACTGCGTTGTCGCCTTTGCCAACGCCTTGATCGCAGCCGACATCGCTTTGACGCGCTCCGGATCCTTCGCCCCTTTCACGTCCCTGTCGACATTCTTCGCCAGCGCATTGAGGGCATTGCGGCGTGCCGAGCCCGTTTGAGCTTCGGCCGCGTCGAGTGCACTCGCGATCGCGGTAGTTCTCTCAGCGGCGAGACCTTGATTGCGAACGAGCTGATCGAGGTAGGCGCGCACGACAACGAACGCGGCGGGCCACTCGATCTTCGGTTGACTTTGCGGATTGTACTCCGCGAACCTAACGAGTTTCGCAGCCTCGATTTCATTCTTCGAGAGGTGTTCGCTCGGTGTCAGCTCGAGGATGTCGAAGCCGCGATCGAGCTCCGAGGAGTAGATGTACCCGTTCCAATAGTATGCGCCCCAGGAGCCTCCAATCGTTGCGCGGCCGCGACCTCCCGGCGACGCCGTTACGGGGACGTCCACACCCGGCGGTGGATCGATCGCCCCACGATCGAAATACGCGAGCTCTTTGGGATCGTCAGCGTTGCTGAAGTCCATCACGCTAACGCCACCTTGATACCAACCCTGGACCATGATGTCGCGTCCGGGGACGGGGATGAGACCGCCGTTATGCGAGACGCAATTCTCCTCTGCCGTCTGGGCCGAGGGGATTTTGAAATACGCGTGCTGTTTGTACTGCTTGTTTTTGTCGATGGTGAGGATCGTGTTGCCGCCCATCTCCAGCATCGAGTTGGCCTGACACATCGGCGACGTGCCGCCGCCCCATTCATCGGTGAACACAACCTTCTTGCCGTCGTTGCTGAATACGGCCGTGTGCCATAACGAGAAATTCGTGTCGGCTTTCGCGGCGAGCCGCTTCGGTTTTTCCGGATTCGAGATGTCGACGAGCAAGCCGTAACTCCCGCACGCGCCGGCGAGGAGTTTCGCCGACGGATACGCCGTCACGTCGTGGCAGTTGCGCGGGCCCGTCGTTCGCGTTGGTGCGCGCCGAGTCGTGTCGCCCGCGCGAGCCGCGGCGGCAGCCTGACGAGCAGACGAAAGCGGAGCGGGATCGAGACCGGTGAAAATGCGTGCCCCAGTTACAACCTCGGCCTTCTCGGGATGCCTAACGTCCACCTTGATGACGTCGAGACGGTAGAGCGAGTTTGTCTCATCGGCGGGATCGTCGCCATTTTTGCACCCCGGGACGATCGAGTCCGGACGCGCAGCCTGGCTGCCCGACACGTAGATGTAGATGATGTTCCTGTCCTTGTAATGCGGGACGATCGTGTGTGTGTGCGATCCCTTGCACGTCTGCACGTTCTTCACAAGTCGCGGATTCGCGGGGTCGGACACGTCATAAATGCGGACACCCGCCATGTGGTCCCTGGGATCCTTCACGCCACCCTTCGCGCAGTCGTTACGGTTGCCGCCGCCTTCCGCTGAAAGGAAGAGCAGGTTGCCGTAGATCGAAGGATCGCCCTGCGACGTTATGCAGGAGACGGCGGACACGACCTTCGGCTTCGCCGGATCGCTCACATCCCAGATCGTGAAGCCGGCGAAGTTGCCCTGATAGACGTATTTGTCGCGGAAAGCGAGATCGGAGTTGATGAACGTTAGGCCGCGCGCACTGTCGAACACCGCCGGCTTCTGCGAAAACGAGACGAGACGCATGTTGCTCGTCACGGTATCTCCGTCGAGGCGTCCAGGCTTGAGCAAGCTGCGCGGATCCTTGGTGTTAGGATACGTCTGCGCCGCGATGATTGAGGGAATCGTTAGGGCCGCGAGAAGCGCCAGGACCCTGCCAGTGTGCAGCATCTGATTGGCTCCGAGTGTGGAGGCTATTTGTTAGGCAGTTGCGCGAGCATCTGACGCATCGCGCCGATTTCGGCGGTCTGCACCGTCACGACATCGTTGGCGAAGACGTTGACGTCGACCTCCTGGCCGGCGCCCGGGGTGGCGAACAAGTCCTTCACCATCTGGAGCGCGCCTTCGTGGTGCTGGATCATGAGCTCCAGGAACATACGATCGAATTCGGTGCCGATCGCGGCATCGAGTGCTTTGAGCTGCGCGTCGGTAAGCATGCCGGCCATCGTCATCGTGCGCCATGACGAAGTATCCGGAGCGGCTTGCCCGTTATCGCGTAGCCACTGCTGCATGATCCGGATTTCGGCGACCTGCGACTGGTCGATTTTGGTCGCGAGCTTGAGCAGACGCGGGCTGGCTTTGTGCGCCTCGGCCATGCGCGACATGTGGATCGCCTGGGCGTGGTGGGCGATCATTCCCTGCATGAACTCGACGTCGGCCACCGTGTAAATGGCGCCTGCGGGCACCTTGATGTTGCCGCCGTGACCGGCGTGCTGAGCCGCCGCTGTGTCGGAAGCGGCTGCGAGGATCGCCAAAGCGAGGGGGGAAGCGCGAAGAAGAGTCAAAACGGGGTCGGATGGTACGAGTTTAGGACTACCCTGGATACGCTACGCTGTTGCACGGCGTTGTTGTGTGAAAGTCCCCTTCGTCGGGCCCCGGATACTTTTGTCGATCTGTCGCATTGCGCCGAAGTGATAGGCCACGTGCGCAATGGTTGCAATCATACCGCTGAGCTCCGAAGCAGTTACTTCGCGCTCGAGACTCAGGGTCTCGCGCCATCGCACAGCATGGTCTCGCAGGTTCGACCGGATCGCATTCCACTGCGCTTCATCGACCACGGACGTCTTCCACGCTTCGTCCCACTTCGGGTCCTCGTACGGATCACCCCCCTCGCGTGCCCAGCGATTCATGAGCGATAACCCGAATGCCAGATGCTGCGCATGCGCTGCGATCGTTGCACCGCCGTTGGTCGACCGGGACGCGTCGCCGGCGGAGAGTGTGTCGAGCGAACGTAAAAGGCCGATGTCTCCGGTGTTGAGCACAAAGGAACCGGCACCAGGCGGCCCGGCGCCCATGACGAGCTCAGTGAAGAGTGTCGTCAACGCGGCGGTCAACTCTCGCGTGTTCAATGGCGCTCCTGTCAAAGCCCGACGCGTGTGCCTAACGCTCCAGTTTGTATCCCGCATCTACAGCCGGCCGCTTGTCCGCGTTCGCGACGTACCATCCCGTTAGGTACATCCAGCGCGCCATGCGTGTGAGCTTCGCATAGTCGATGCGCTCCGGGATGTCGCCCGCCGTGTGGTAATCGTCGTGCAGGTTCGTGCTATACATCAGCGACGGAACGCCGAGCCGCGCGTAAGGCAGGTGATCGCTCCGGAAGAACCACCCCTCGGGGTGGGTCGGTCTGTCCCATAACGTGTCGATCACGAAACGGCTCGTCGCCGCATTGGCGCGCAGAGCCATGTCCACGAGTTCGCTCGAGCTGCGATGCGGCGGTTGCGCGCCGAGCAGCGCCGCGGTGTCAGGATGGTTACGACCGATCATGTCGCCATTGAGGACGGCAACAATTTTTTCGAGCGGCACAACCGGATGCGCCGAGTGGTAACGCGAACCGAGGAGTCCGCGCTCTTCGGCGCCGTGGTGCACGAACAGGAGGGACCGCCTGGGACGCTGTGCGACGAACGCACGCGCCGCCGCAAACTCGGCGACGCTGACCGATGCGTTGTCGTCCGCGCCCGCGAGCACCGAGTCGTTAGGCACCAGAAGACGCACACCGTTCGCGTCCTGGT
>DATFBW010000058.1:0-7501 GCA_035253645.1 Gemmatimonadaceae bacterium
CTGGCATCTGGAATCAGCTGGGCGGGGCGTATCCCGAGCTCAAGAATCTCAAGATCACGTTGGTGCCCTACTCTGCCGTCGCTGGTACGGGTACCGGGATCGATGAGATGGGCGATCGCGTTCTCGCGGTCTTCGCTGTGGTCACCCTCCTCACCGTCGTGATCGTTTGCGCGAATGTCGCAAACCTGTTTCTAGCGAGACTCTTGACGCGCCAGCGTGAGCTGGCTTTGCGTCAATCGTTAGGTGCGTCGCGCGGCCGCCTGATACGCATGCTCGTGGCAGAAGGCGCGGTTATTTCCTCCCTGGCTGCCGGCGCGGCGCTGCTCATGGCATGGTGGGTTGCGCGTCTCGCCGGTGTGCTGGTCCCTCCCTCCGAGGGTCCGTGGGCCGCGCTCGCGCGTGTGGACTTCAGGCCCGACGTGACGGTCGTGACATACGCCATCGCTCTCGCCGCAGTCTCAGTCGTCGCGTTTACCGTCGCGCCTGCGGCTCGTACGTGGCGATTGGAGTTGCTGCCGTGGCTCAAGGCCGGAGAACCGACGGTTGTTCGGGGCCGCTCGCGATTATCCAGCGCTCTCGTGGTCATTCAGCTGGCCTTCGCAGTTGTCTTGCTGACCAGCGCCGGACTAGCGCTACGCTCGCTCTATCTCATGAGCGACGTCGAGCCAGGATTCAACGCGCAAAACCTCCTTCGCGTCGCCGTCAACACATCGGGCAGCGCCAGCGTGTCAACACACCAATCGCAACTCGAGGCGATGCGCGAGCGCTTGCTGCAGATACCGGGCGTGGAGGCGGCGTCCTATGCGCGATTGCCGCTGTTTCGCGACGGGGGATGGTTCACCGCGACGTTGCGCAAGTCGAGTGCTCCCGCGGAATCGATACAGGCACAGCGCAACGTGGTGGGGCCCGACTTCTTTCGCACGCTGGAGGTTGCAGTCACGGGTGAAGGACCGAGCGGCTCAGGACGCTCCGGGCCCACGCACCTAACGGTGATCAGCCAGAACACGGCGAGGGCTCTGTGGCCGGGAGAGCAAGCGGTCGGTAAGTCATTGACGATCGACTTTGGCTCCAGCGCACCACCAGCGGGCGGTACGCCTCGGCTCGTTAGGCAGACTCGTGAGGCGGAGGTGGCCGGTGTGGTGGCGGACGGATTCTTCAGTGGCTTGCGCCGCCAACGGCCGCGATTCGTGTTTCTCGACGCGCGCCAGAACGCGATGCTACCGGGTGACGTGACGTTTTACGTGCGGTACCGCGGTGCCATGGACGCGATAATACCAGTTATTCGGCGCAGTTTGCACGACGTGGAGCCGCGAACCGCTGTCGGTTCGCTGGCGGCCATGTCGAGTCTTGTCGAAGCAGAGTTGTGGCCAATGCGGACGTTGAGCAGCCTGTTGTTGACGTTCGCGGCGCTCTCGCTGATCATCGCGGCAATCGGCCAGTATGCGCTTGTCTCCTTCGACATGCGAAGGCGGTTCCGCGAGGTCGGTCTGCGGATGGCGCTGGGTGCATCGGCGCGGCAAGTGATGCGCGGCGTGTTGGGCGAAGGGCTACGCCTAACGGGCATCGGTGTCTTTGTCGGCTTCGCACTCAGCGTGGCGACGGGCCGCGGTCTCGGGGGCGCGCTTTACGGCGTGACGCCCACGGACGCGACGACATACCTCGGCGTATTCGCGGTTCTGTCGGCAGCATCACTGATTGCCTGTTACCTCCCGGCGCAACGAGCGGCGACGATCCATCCCATGACCGCGCTGCGACAAGACTAGCCTGCTGTCGTCGATCTCGCGCTCGATGCGATAGCGATCGGCCAACGCCGCTTTCAGCCGCTCATTCATCCGTTTGACAGCTTCACCGCAAAGAACGCAGAGAACGCCGAGGAACCGCACAGGATTTTTGTTTTCATACTCGGTTAGTTCTCTGTAGCGGCTCTCTGCGTTCTTTGCGTTCTCTGCGGTGAAGTGCTGTTAAGGAACCCGGCCTAACTACGAAGCTCGATTACCGAGCCGGTCGCGGATCCAGAATGGCATCGATGCGATCGGCCACATCGAGCCAATGCGCGCGCGCAACCCCAGCGGTTGTCCCCGTAGCAGCGCGACGCGCCTCGGCCTGAATAGTCCGCAACTCCCGCCGAGCCAACGCGGGAATATCGCTGCGCTGCACGTTAGGCGGCAACAGCAGGGGGAATACCGGTCCTTGCGGCTGCGGCGGCGGTCCCGCGGCTGGGGGCGCCGGCGGCGGTGGCGGTGGCTGCACGATGGCAGCCAGCCGCTCCAGGTACACTCGCTGCACCACGCGTCGATTCGGGTCAGGCGCCGCCATCGTTCCCCACACCGCGCGCCGGAGATCGGCCAGATACTCCACGACGGGATATGCGTTGTCCGGATCGAACGACTCCGCATCACTCATCCGCGTTAGGCGTCGCGCGTCCAGCAGTTGCGTGAGCACGCCTGCCTGACGATTCGAGACGGACGTCGGCCCAAGCGGCGGGCCAAGGCGCGCGAGGATCGGTTCGGGCGTCAGCCACGCAGGGGTGCGGAACACATTGTCGCTCAGGAATTGCAGCGCCGTTTTCTGGCGCTCCTTCGGAACCACGCGAAACACCGCACCGTTCTGTTCCGCGGTCTTGAAATCCACGTGCACGCCGCCGATCACCGTGACGACGTGGCCCATATACTGTGACCACATGCCGAGCGTCTCGCTGTACAGCTCATTGAGGTCCTCGTAATCCTCGCCTGCCTGCGTCGTCCACGCGACGAGGTTCGGGACCACTTTCTTGAGGTTGGCGAGCGCGAAGGTCGTCGCGCGTACGGGATCGTCACCCACGTCTTCGGTCTGCGAGCGCGGGTCGATGCCGCCGATCTGCTGTGGAACGTAGCGGTACGGCATCGGCCCCTTTTGCTGCGTGATCCACTCGTTCAGCGTCTTGCGCTCAGCCTCGGGCGTTGGTGCGTCAGGCAGCACGCGATACCCCCAGTTGATCACCCAGTCGTCGAAGGGGCCAAGCCGCCTAACGAAGTCCTTCGGTTCCAGCCCGTCACCGGGCTGGGCGACGTAGTTCTGCCGCGCATAATCCATGATCGTCGCCGAGACGCCGTAGCGCTTGGCGAAGGAAGCCTTGCGCAGCGAATCGACCGGGAACGAGCTCGACGCCACCATGTTGTGCGGAAGACCGATCGCGTGCCCAACTTCATGCGTTATGACCTTGCGCATGGTCTCGCCCATCAGCTCTTCGGGAATCTCGAGCGTACGCGCCGCCGGATTCGCGGCGGCCGTCTCGATCATCAGCCGGTTGCGATACGAGCGCATGTGGTTGTGGTACCACGTGATGTCGCTCTCGATGATCTCGCCCGTGCGTGGATCCGACGTACTCGGCCCCACGGCATTGCGTACGAGACTGGCGGCCCACCTAACGACCGAGTACCGGATGTCTTCGGGGTCCCACTCGGGGTCTTCGCTGGGAGACGGCGGGTCTTTGGCGACGATGGCGTTCTTGAAGCCGGCCTTCTCGAACGGTCCCTGCCAATCTTCGACGCCCATACGCACGTATTTGCGCCACTTTGTGGGTGTCGCGGGATCGATGTAATACACGATGGGCTTCACTGGTTCGACGAGCTCACCGCGCGCATATGCCGCGGGGTCCTTTGGCTCGAGGCGCCAGCGCCGGATGAACCGCTGCGATGCGGCTTTTTGTTCGTCGAGGCCGTAGTTCACACGCTCCACGCTGAAGAAGCCAACCCGGGCGTCTGCATAACGAGGCCGCATCGGCTCTTTCGGAAGAAGTACGATCGATTGGCTCATCTCGATCGTCATCGTCGAGCCGCTGCGATCGGGAGGTGGCGGCTCGGCGGCGTCATACGTCTGTGTATGGCGCACCTCGATGTTGAGCGGAAAGGAGCGCACGGTGTTCACATAGCTGCGCGCCGGATCGAGCCGGCGGACCTGATACTGGCGGCGCTGCGCCGGCGTTAGGCCGGAAATGGCCGGAGTGTCGCCTGTAAAGAAGTCGGTGACGTCCAATACGTAGCTGGCACTGTCGCGGCTGAAGGCCTGGATAGGGAAAGCGCCGAGTATGGGGCCCACGTTGTTTTCTGCAACGGAGATCGCGATCGGCAGCGAGTCGTCCGCGACGGCGTCGAACGCGATGGCGCGGAGAAGGATGCGATCGCTGACCCGCTCCCAACGGACCACGCGTTCCTCGATCGACGTCCCGGCGGACGTAAAGCCACCGAAATTGGACGGAACTCCGGCGACGCGGCTCACCAGCAGGAAGTCGCGCCTAACGAGCGAATCCGGCACCTCGAAGAACCAACGGTCGTCCACGCGGTGCACGGTGATGCCACCGGCATCTGTCTGCGCCCTGTCGGTGATGACCTGGGCGTATGGGCGCGGCCGCCGTGGCTGCTGACCGGTCTGCTGGGGCTGTCCCTGAGCTGGGGGCGTCTGTTGCTGCGCGCCTACTGGGAACGCGATCGCGGCGGCGAGTATGACCTGGGCACTTCGGATACGCATGCGGCACTCATGTCGGAGAGTCGTCGAAATGTTGCCGCGCGTGCCGCAATGGGGCTAGGCGGAGCGCCCACTTGGCGCCCCGCCCTCCTGCGGCTGATCTAGTTCTTGCTGTTGTGGTCGATCTCGCTCGCGCGCGTGATCTTGAAGTTCGAGTTCTTGTCGGGTCCGTACCCTTCGCGACCCACGTGACTCGGGATCGTGATGTATGCACGACCGACGTTGTTCGTATAGTCGCTCTCGGCAAACTGATGACACTGACCGTTGGCCGGGTTGGTCACCCGCGGGCATCCACCTGCGGGAGGTGCGAACGGCGGATTCACTTCGACTTCGATGATGTAATCGCCGGGTGGAACAACAGGCTGTCCATCGCCACCATCGAGGACGAAGTATTGCCCGCCTAACCAGAGTACGTACGTGTCGGACCAGCCGTGGGAAATCCCCTGAAAGCCGTCACGCGAAAGCGTTCCGCAGTTGTAGAAGTTGCGATCGCCTTCAGGCGGTTCGCCTAACCATGCTGGGTTTGGATCCGTATCGAGCATGCAGAAGCCACGCTTGGCGGACTTCCACACATGACCCGTGTTTGCGTCGATCAGCTTGTACGTTGCGTAATGCTTGAAATGGAAGTGGTCATGACACGTCGACAGCTCGAACAAACCGCCATTGTTGAGGTAATCCTGTAGAGGACTCCCCACAAAGACGTCCGCATCCCCCACGTTAGGCGTCGTCACAGTGAAGCGGAGCAGGCGCCGATTGCCTGGTGTGATGCCCCCTTCGATCACGCTGCAGAAGTCCGCCGGAAGGAACTCGTCTCGCACGAGCCAATGGTTTTGCGTCGTTTTCGAATCGACAATGAGATCGGCGCTGCCTATGAGGTCGACGCGTCCGGGGTCATTCACCTTGCTGAACGAAAAATCGGATTGGACCGGCAACTCCACCGGATCGGTGCCGGTGCTGCAAGCGACTGTAAACAAAAGTACGAACGAGCCAAGAGCAGGGCGCATGTGTTATCTCCGGGTCGGTGTATCAGTTCGCGACCCAACGCTGCCTGCTCTCGAATACGGGCGCAATAGTGCTGCGCGCTTTCAGTTACCGCTCAGATCGGTGATTTATCTCGATCCGTTTGCTTGCACGACAAGTGCGCCACCCCGCACCTGCGTCATAACGAAGCCACCGTTCGCGACGTCGCCCGTCGCATCGAACTGAATCGTTTTGCTCGTAACGCCCGCGAAAGAACGTGAGCCATTGAGGTCGTGCAGCCATTCGCGGATCGCGTGGCGGTTCGGGCCAGCTTCGGCGATAGCACGCGCCACGAGCATCGTTGCATCGTAGGCGAGCGCTGCTTTGGCGTCGGGATCCCTGCTGTATCTCGCGCGAAAAGCCTGGACGAAGCGCTGTACGTCCTGACGCTTATCGTCGATCGCCATGGGTACGCCGACGAACGCGCCTTCCGACGCGGCTGGGTCTGCAGTGACACCAGTCCAGCCCACACCGCTCAAGAAGGTCGCGTTGAACGCCTGACGTCGTGCTTCGCGGAGTATAGCCAAACCCGACGCATCGGAGCCGGCGACAAATACGAGATCAGCACCCTTCTCGCGCAGAAACGCGATGTACGGCTCGAAGTTGGCTTTGGGATCGCTCGGTATCGGATCGACCGCGACGAGCGCGTCACCGAAGTTCTTGCGGAAGGGGTCCATCAACCCGCGTCCGAACGCATTGTTTTCATAAAGAATGGCGACCTGTTTGGCACCGCTCTCCTTGGCGAAGCGCGCCATATGTATCGCGCTCACGGAATCGCTGGCGATCACGCGAAAGGCCCAGCTCGAAATTCCCGTTAGGTCAGGCGATGTCGCGGTGCTCGAGATTGCAGCGAGGTTGCCATCGTACACGCGCGCGGCGGCCATCATCGCGCCGGAGTTCACGTGGCCAACAACAGCGAGGATCGATCGGTCCGCGACGAATTCGGCTGCGATCTTGGCTGCCTTGACTCCGCTTGCTTCGTCATCGCGATCGATCAGTTTCACCGGGCGTCCGTCGATCCCGCCGTTCGCGTTGATTTGTTCTACGGCGAGTTCGACCCCTCGTTTGTGCATGGCGCCGTTGGCCATCGCCCAGGGGCCGGCCGTTGCGATTGCAATTGGCATCTGTTCGCTGCCGCACGCAGCGACGAGAACGGCGAGTATGGGGAGCACGGTGCGCTTCATAGACATGGAGCGAGGAGCGGGGAACGAGGAGCCAGCAGCGTGGGATGCCTCTCTGGACGAGGGCGAGGCCGCCAGGGTTACGTAGCTCACAATTCGACCGTGCCAGTGACGGGCCGGTACGTACGCGAAAGGTTGGTTGCGCGCGACGCCCTGGAAGGGTGGGCAGTTTCTGACGAGTGCAGTGAAGGGGCGTACGGTTGGTCCGCGAACGCCGCCGTCTATTTCACACAAGGGCTGCACCCCCTTGGAGCCCCCACCCCCGCACTACACCCCCGCCGCTCCTCGAGCTGGCGCGTGGCTCGGCCGCCGAGGAGCGTGCGAGGGGTCTTCGCAGGAGCCAAACAATGATTGCTCGCCCGAAGCTCAAGCGCCCGCTGTCGGTAACCTGCGGCGCGTTGGCCGTATTCCTGACCGCCTGCGTCGATCCGGCAGCTGATTCGATTGCGGGACCGGCGTCGATGCCAGCGCTGGCGTCCGTGCCCGGACAAGACATCGCAGCCGCGATGGCCGCGCAGAACCGGCACACGCCGGCGCTGATGCGCATGCGCGATGTCGTGGGTACCGCAGTTGGCGTGACGCCTAACGGTGAAGCGGCGGTGCTGATTCTGGTCACGACGCCTAACGTGCCAGGACTGCCGGCTGTGCTGGACAACATTCCCGTTGTCGTGAAAGTCACGGGGCTGATCATGGCGCGTAGCGACCCGACGACCAAGCAGCGCCCGGCACCGGTCGGGTTTTCAGTGGGTCATCCGTTGATCACCGCGGGGACTATCGGAGCGCGTGTGGTGAATTCG
>DATFBW010000059.1:0-7807 GCA_035253645.1 Gemmatimonadaceae bacterium
GTTCGGGACCTTGCGAGAACAGGCACAGATGCAGCAGGAGTGGCTCAAGGAGCGTCTCGAGACCGTCCTCCCCGCGCTGATGCAGAAACACGGCATCGACATGTGGGTCATCCCGATGCGCGAGTACATGGAGGACCCGACATTCTCGTCACTGGTCTCACCGACCACATTCTTCGCGCGCCGCCGCACCATTTACGTCTTTTACGATCGGTGCCAGCACGGGCAGCAGCAGCCGGCCGCGCAATGCGTCGAGCGCCTCGCGTTAGGCGGCTCGTCCCAGGGCGGCCTGTACCGCGACTATCGCGCGCCGCGCCGAGTGGAGGCCGCGGTCGGAGGGCGCCAGGCGGAGCTCTGGGGCGACGCGCAGTGGCAGTTGCTGCGCACCGTGATCGACGAACGCAATCCGCGCGTCATCGGCATCAACATTTCCCGCACATTCGCGTTCTCGGACGGGCTCACCGCGGGCGAGCACGAAGGAATGAAGGCCGCGTTAGGCGCCAAATGGACGGCGCGCATCAAGCGCGCGGAAGCCCTGCCGCTCGAGTTCATCGCAACACGCCTTCCAGCCGAAGAGGAGTTCTTCACAAAGCTCACGACGCTGGTGCACACGCTGATCGCGCGGATGTTCTCCAATCAGACAATCACGCCGGGCGTCACGCGCACGCAGGACCTCGTCTGGTGGTGGCGGCAACAGGTCAACGATCTCGGGCTCGGCACTTGGTTCCAGCCGTCGGTGTCCGTGCAGCGGCGAGGGATGACTGCCGAGCAGTTAGGCGACAACCCGATCATTCAGCGTGGTGACGTACTCTGGTGTGATGTCGGGATTACGGCGCTGCGGCTCAACACGGATACGCAGCATAACGGTTACGTGCTTCGCGAAGGGGAAACGGACGCGCCACCAGGCATCAAGAAGGCGCTCGCCAACTCGAACCGTTTGCAGGACATCCTGTTCGAGGAAACTCGCGTGGGTCGCACAGGGAACGAGATCCTGCGTGCTGTCCTCGCGAAGATGAAAGCAGAAGGATTGAACGGGACGATGTACTCGCACCCTGTCGGCATGCACGGTCACGGAGCTGGACCGCTCATCGGCCTATGGGATTATCAGGAAGGCGTGCCGGGGCGTGGCGATGCGAAGGTCATCCCCAGCATGTGGTACTCCGCTGAGCTGCAGGTGACGACTCCCGTTCCGGAATGGGATGGGCAGCAAGTCAGGATGCCACAAGAAGAAGATTTCATAATCGGCGCTGATGGGAAGCTGCGATGGGCTGTAAAGCGCCAGAGCGAGCTGCATCTCGTTAGGTAACAACTGGAGCGAGGAGCAAGGAGCCGGGAGCGGGGTTCAGGTTTCTCGCTCGCTGCTCCCCGCGCCTCGCTCCACCCGATTTTGGTGCCGAAGTGGTCGCGCGTGACGCAGCCAGGGCTTGCTGAGCCTTATATTCCCAGAACCCCCAGAGAACGCTGGAGTGTGGATGGCTAAGGATCGAGACAAGAAGCTGCTCGTGGTCGGTGATCGCGTACTGATCCGTGTCGAAGAGGGCGAGGAGCGTAGCAAGGTCGGGCTATACCTCCCACCCACCGCGGTCGATAATCAGGCCGTGCAGGGAGGGTATATCATTGCTACGGGCCCGGGCTTGCCGCTGCCCGATTTTGGCGACAACGCAGATGAGCCGTGGCGGACGAGTGGGGTGCGCGAGACGCGCTTCGTTCCGATGCAGGCGCGCGCGGGCGACTACGCGCTGTTTTTTCGCAAGGCGGCCGTGGAGATCACTTTCGCCGGTGAGCAGTATCTCGTCGTGCCGCAGAGTGCCATTCTGGCCCTCGCGCGCGACGACAATGAGCTGGATTCAACAGAGGAATGAATCTCAATGATGTACGATGAGCGTTTCATCGCGCCCATGCGCGCGGAACTGACGGCCATAGGATTCGAGGAGCTGCGCACGCCGGAAGACGTGGATGCAAAGCTGCCTAACACAAAGGGAACGACGTTGGTGGTCGTGAACTCGATGTGCGGCTGCGCCGCCCGTAATGCCCGCCCGGGTGTCGCGCAGGCTCTGCAGCAGACCGCAGCGAAACCGGATCACCTAACGACGGTATTTGCGGGTCAGGACGCTGAGGCCACGGAGCGGGCGCGTTCCTACTTCACGGGATATCCGCCGTCGTCGCCGAGCATTGCCCTGATGCGCGACGGCCAGCTGATCTACATGATGGAACGGTACGAGATCGAAGGGCGGCCGGCGACGGCGATCGCGGCCGACCTGGCCGCGGCGTTCGAACGGTTCTGCGGAGCGGTGACGAAAGCCTAACGAGAAGCAGGAGCTAGAAACGAGGAGCGGGGAGCGCGGAGAGCGGAGGTGACCGGGGATGCTGATCCTCGTCACGGCACATCATTCGGAACGTGAGATGGCGCGGCGTGTCGCCAAGCGCCTGCGCATGGCGATCGCGCTCCCCACCACGCACCTCGTCAAAGCTGCGGACGGACGTGTGGCTCCAGACTTCGTGACGGCCCTGGACGCCGCCGATCGCACGCTCCTGCTCACAACGTCCTCCAACACGTCGCTGCGAACGGCCCAAAGGCTCCTCAAGTTCACGTCGGGGATTGGCGTCGGCGCCGACCGGCTGCACGTCGTCGCCTACGGACTGCATGCGGACGATTCCTTGGGTGCCCAGGAGCTCGGTGAGCTGCTCCAGCGCGAGATCTTCTGGGTGCTACCGCCTGACGAGGCAGCCCCACCCATCCAGGACGCGGCCTATGCCGCGCTGGCGACCAAGCTCGGACTTAACGCGTGTACCTGATCCAGCGCGCCAGCTCCATGAGGGAAGGACGTTTGCCATACATCAGGATGCCTACGCGGTAGATGCGCGCGGCGAACCACACACAGACCATGCACGCGACCACCAGCCCCAGCATAACGAGTACCACTTCCCACCACGGCACGGCCACGATTCCCGAGCGGACGGGCATCAAGATGGGCGCCGAGAAGGGGATCCATGAAGCCGCCTTACTGAGCGTGGCTGTGGGACTGAGAAGGACCGGCTGGATGAACACGGCGCTCATGGCGATGACGATCATCACCGGCGTCGCCGCTTGCTGCGCGTCCTGATCGTTCGAGACCATCGCGCCGATAGCGGCAAAGAGGGCCGCGTAGAGGATGAATCCCAGCACGAAGAACAGCAAAAGCGTGATGATCGCGAAGATGCCGATCTGGGGCAACGGGATCGTCGCGTTAGGCATTCCCATATACGAGAGCACTGGCCCCCGGAACTTGATCAAGAGCGCGAGGCTCAGCACCCACACTGCCAGCTGCGTCAGGGCGACGGAACCGACGCCTAACACTTTGCCCGCCAGCAGGGACTCGGGACGCACGCTCGCCACGACGACTTCCGCCACGCGGTTGCTCTTCTCGTCGATCACGCCGCGCAGGATGGTCTGGCCGTACAACACGATCATCATGTACAAGACGAACGATGCGATAAACGCGACGGCGATGCTGCCGGCGCCGGAACCGCCACGTCCTTGATCTGTGATCCGTTCAGTGGTCATCTGGATGTTCACGCGCGAAAGCTCGCGGACGCGATCCGGATCGAGCCCCGCGCTACGCAAACGGTTGGCTAATATCGCCTGTTCCACACGCCGCTCGATGCGCTCCATATCCGGGATCGTGCTGGCGTTACGACCCGCATACCGTGCGCTTTCTCCAATGGCCGTGGCGCTGTCCAGCACGAGATAGCCCTCGATGCGCTTGGCCATGACATCGCGCATGGCGGTGGATTCCGCTCGCGCCATATCGGCCGTTGCGACGCGCACGACCCGGGCAGACGACGTATCGCCCTGCATCCCGGTGCCTAACGCGCGAGCGACGGCGTCGCCGAGCTCCGAGGACGTCGCGTCGAGGATCGTGATGTTGGAGGCGCGCGTCGTTTGCAAACTGCGTTGGCGCATGTAGATGGGCAGCAGAATCGCGAGCGCCATCAGCAGCGGTCCCAGGAGTGTCGCGACGACAAACCACCTCGAGCGCACCCGCTCGAGATACTCGCGTTTCGCAACAGCCCACAGCTTAGCCATGACCGGTGATCCCCGCTTCGATGCCCTGGGCACCGACACGCTCGAGAAATATTTGATGCAACGAAGGCTGGACGAGCTCGAAACGCTCGATAGGCACACCTAACGCCACGAGGCGGCGCAGCAAGTCCTGCGCGTTGGCGCCATCAGCCAGCTCCACCTCGAAAAAGCGATTGTGGTCGTCCGCACGCTTCACAAGCCGCGGATCATCCAGGAGGTTGCGCACGCCGTCGGTCGATTGGTTCATCAACGCGAGCGCGACGTGACGCACCCCGTGCTCGGATTTGACCTTTGCTACCGAACCGTCCAGCACCTTCTCCCCGCGGGAGATGATGCACACGGCATCACACATACGCTCCGCGCTTTCCATGAGGTGCGTGCTGAAGAGGATGGTCTTCCCACGCCGCTTGAGCTCGATCACTGTATCCTTCAAGGCCTGCGCATTGATCGGATCCAGGCCGCTGAACGGCTCGTCGAGGATGACGACGTCAGGGTCGTGCAGGAGACAGGCGATGAATTGCACCTTCTGCTGCATGCCGCGCGACAGCTCATCGACTTTCGCCAGCCCCCAATCCTTTTCCGATGTTTTAAGCGTTAGGCGCTCGAGCCAGGGATCTATGCGCCGGTCGGCTTCGCGACCACGGATCCCCTTGAGCTCCGCCAGGAAGCGCAGCAGCCGGCGCACTTGCATCTTCTTGTACAAGCCACGCTCCTCGGGCAGATAGCCGATACGGTCGAGGAGCCGCGATTGATTGTTGGGCTGGCCGAACACCCGGATCGAGCCTTCATCGGGCGCGATGATGTTCAGGATCATGCGGATCGTTGTGGTCTTGCCGGCGCCGTTGGGTCCTAACAGCCCGTAAACGGCTCCTTCGGGCACTTGCAAAGACAACTCGCGCACCGCGACGTGCTGGGCAAAGCGTTTGACCACATTCTGAATGTCGAGCGCGAGTTCGGCCATGATAGCGGGAGCATGCGAGGCGAGCGCAGAATATAGCGGTGCGCGCATCCTCACCTTCGAGTCACAGAGTCATCAGCGTAGTCGCCGGCCTGGGAAGCTCGCTCCTTCTGCTCTTCCTCGTGGCGCCGATCGCCGAATTGGTGACGCGCGGAGCGACCTCCGGGATACGGGCAGTTGGTCGCGACACCGAGCTCCGTGCCGCGCTCATTCTCACGGCGTTGACAGCGACCGGGGCGACGCTCATCGGAATCCTGGCTGGAACCCCGCTCGCCTATTTTTTGGCGCGCACGCGCTCGCGAGCGGCGGCTGCCGTGGGAGCTGTCCTGGATCTTCCGCTGCTGATTCCGCACCCGGTGGCTGGCATCGCGTTGCTGCTGGTGCTCGGCCGCGAAAGCGCTGTCGGCGGGTCGCTTCTCAAAGCTGGATTGGGGGTCGTGGGCACCCCGTTAGGCATCGTCGCCGCCATGCTTTTCGTTTCGGCTCCGCTCTACGTGAGCGGTGCACGTGAGGCATTTGCGCGTGTCGACAGGCGCTACGAAGGCGTGGCTCGCACGTTAGGTGATCGTCCGCTCCGCGTCATGCGCCGCGTGACGCTGCCGCTGGCGTTGCGCGGTCTCGTCGCTTCGGCGGTGGTGATGTGGGCGCGCGCGGTGAGCGAGTTCGGCGCGATCGTCATCCTCACGTACAACCCGAAAACAGTGAGTGTGCTCAGCTACGACCGTTTTACGACCTTCGGCCTGTCTGAAACGATTCCAGTCGCTGCAGCGCTCGTCCTGATTGCATTGATCCCACTCGTGCTCTTGCGCGTGCTCCGTTATGAGCGGCGCATGGATCAACCCTGGTGATCAGCATCCGGAACCTCACCGCGCGCGTGGGCGAATTCCACCTGCGCAACGTCAGCTTCGACGTGCCCGAAGGTCGCTATGGCGTCGTCATTGGACCGGCTGGTTCGGGGAAAACGACGCTGCTCGAGGCCATCGCCGGACTCACGCCAATCCTGGCGGGTCAAGTCTCGTTAGGCAAGAAGGATGTGACGCGATACGCGCCTGAAGATCGCGGCATCGGTATCGTATATCAGCACGGGTACCTCTTTCCGCACCTTTCGGTGCGCGAAAATATCGATTACGGCACCGGGAACGGCGCGCCGGCGGCGCAAGAAGTCAGCGAGCGGCTTGGAATCGCCGCACTTGCCGATCGGGATGTGCATTCGCTCAGCGGAGGCGAGCGCCAGCTGGTTGCTTTGGCCCGTTCTCTCGCGCGACGACCTCCCCTCTTGCTACTCGACGAACCGTTCAGCGCTCTCGATCCCAAACGCCGCACCCACGCCCGCCGCGAAGTGCGCGCGCTGCATCGGGAATGGGGCTTCACGGCGCTCCAGGTCACGCACGATTTCACGGAGGCCGGCTTGTTAGGCGATGTCGCAATCTTGCTTGACGCCGGCCGCGTGCTTCAACAAGGACCGCCTGACGAAGTCTTTCGGCGACCCGCCACGCCGTACATCGCCGAATTCCTCGGCGCCGAAAACGTGCTGGCGGGAACGGTCCGCGTTCTGGCGGACACTGGCCCGGACTTCGTCGCAGTGGAGGAGCCTTTACCGGCGGGCGCACTGGCGCCGGGTTATCACGCGCTCGAGTTCCTTTCAGGCCCCATTTCGATCTATACCGTAGGCAATGCCGAGCCGGGATCGGCATATGCTGTGATTCGCGCGGAGGAGATCGCCGTCGCGCGCACGGAACCGGCCACATCCGCCCGCAATGTCTTTCGCGGGCGGATCGTCGAGTTATCGACGTTAGGCGCGCTCGGCCGCGTCACGCTCGATATCCAGGGCGTACAGCTCGTGGCCTCTTTGACGGCGCGTTCGGTGCAGGAGCTCGCGTTAGCCGAAGGAGAAGACGTTTGGGCCTCGTTCAAGGCGATGGCCGTTCACCTCTGCTGATTGCACGCATCCGCTCGGACTAGGGATACCCCGAGTATTCAGCCTCTACCAGCCGTTGTACTCTGCCTTTCGCCATCGAGGCGCGGGCATGCGCGCTGTAAGGGCGGTGGAGGGGGAGGGGCGGACGGGACGTTGGGCTGTATCGGCATGGCCCGCGTCTCGAATTCGGGGAATTGGGGAATGGGGAAGGGGGGGGAAGTGGGAAGTTCGTCGGGGCCATCGGGTTTGGGTGGGAGAGGGCTTGATGGATGCGATACGCCGCGATCGCTTAGTCGTGCGTCGCGCGTGTGTCACAGCGGAGCGGGGTGACGGGTGCATAGACTGCGGTGGCCCCAGGTCCTCGATCGGCGTCGAGCTTTGCGATGCTCATCGAGGACCTTTTATCTCCCAAGCGTGACGCTTTTTCCCCCACTGTGAGGAACGACAATGGCAAGCGAGAAAGAGAAAAAGGAAGGCCCGCTCCCTCCTCCGCGAGATCACAAAATCCGGGTGGGAGAGGCGATCGAACTCGTGAGGCGGTATCGCCGATACGCGGGCCCCGCCGCTGAGCGCGGTGGATTCTTCTGGGCGGAGCCGATTCGAAAGCTCCTTGCCCGCAAAGGTGTCGTTGGCCTCCGGTACTACCACGGTGTCGATGAGAATGGCGGCTATCGCATTATCCTCGTTGGCGTGGACAAGGACGGCAAAGATGTCGTTAGGCAGATTGCCGGCACCGCAAGCCCCACGGCGAAAGGCAGCCGCAAGGGAAGCAAAACGGCCATGGCACTGAGCACGGAAGAGGACGACGGTACCCTGCAAAACCATTTCCCTTGTCCCCCGTTCTGTCCGACCGGCGGGCCATTCGCCTAAC
>DATFBW010000060.1:0-5551 GCA_035253645.1 Gemmatimonadaceae bacterium
CTGTTCGACGTGTCACCGCTCAAGAAGTACCATGTGAGCGGCCGCGATGCGACTCGGCTGCTCGATCGTGTGGTGACGCGCAGTGTCGCGGCTTGTCAGCCTTGCCAGGTCCTGTATACCCCCTGGTGCGATTCGCGCGGCAAGGTCGTGGATGACGGTACGTTGCACCGTCTGGGCGAGCAGCAGTATCGCCTAACGAGTGCCGAGCCGAATTTCGCCTGGTTGCACGACAATGCACGGGGCATGGACGTCGCTCTCGCGGATGCGTCCGACTCGGTCGCGGCGCTTTCCCTTCAGGGCCCGCTCTCGCGCACGATTCTCGAACGGGCCGCGGAACGCGACCTCCAGGGACTCAAATACTTCCGCCTAACGAATGCAACCATCGCCAACGCGTCAGTCGCCATCTCGCGGACCGGTTATACCGGCGACCTCGGCTACGAAGTCTGGCTCGAGGCGGCGGACGCGCTCACGGTATGGGACCACCTCATGGAAGTCGGCGCGCCCTATGGCATCACAGCCGCCGGCATGCTCGCCCTCGACATCGCGCGGATCGAGGCGGGACTCATTTTGCTCGACGTGGACTACATCTCGTCGCGCAAGGCGCTGATTCCGGCGCAACTCTCGTCGCCGTTCGAGCTCGCGTTAGGTTGGACGGTCAAGTTGGACAAGCCGACGTTCAATGGCGCGCACGCATTGCGCGCCGAGAAGGAGGCCGGCTCCGAGTGGCAGCTCGTCGGACTCGAGATCGACTGGCCGGCGCTCGAACGTATCTTCGAATCGCTCGGCCTCGCACCGCACCTGCCCGGCACTGCCTCACGTGTGAGTGTGCCCGTGTACGCGGAAGGCAGACAGATCGGCTATGCGACGTCCAGCACGTGGTCGCCGTTGCTCAAGCGCTTCATCGCGCTAGCACACCTCGAAAAGAAGATGGCGGCACCGGGGCGAACCGTGGAGTTCGAGATCACCGTCGAGCACCGGCGTCATCGCGCGTCGGCAAAAGTGCGCAAACTTCCTTTTTTCGATCCGGAGCGCAAACGCGCATGACGTCGAACGGTACGCGCGCGCGTTATGACGCGATTGTAATCGGCGGCGGGCACAACGGACTTGTGTGCGCCGCCTACCTGGCACGCGCGGGAAAGAAAGTGCTTGTATGTGAGAAAAGGCACCTTGTTGGTGGTGCCGCCGTGACCGAAGAGATCCACAAGGGGTTCAAGTTCTCGGAGTTTTCGTATGTAGTGAGCCTGTTGCGGCCAGAGATCATCCGCGAGCTCGATCTGCCGCGTCATGGCCTCCACATCCTGCCTCTCGAGTCCACTGTCACGCCGATGCCTAACGGCAACTACCTGGCGGCCTGGGGAGACCACGACGAGTCGCAACGCGAGCTGTACCGTCACTCGCCACTGGACGCTGAGCGGTATGACGAGTTCGGGTTGCTAATGCACCACATGGCACACGCGGTGAAACCGATCCTGGCCATGCTGCCGCCCGATCCGACGTCGCTGTCCCCGCGCGAGCTGCTTGCGCTGGCGCGTTTCGGCGGCCATCTCCGCTCGTTAGGCGAGGAACGGTTCTACGCGCTGCACAAGCTCATGACGATGAGCTCCGCGGATTACCTCGACGAATGGTTCGAGACGGACGTGCTGAAAGCGACCAAGTCCGCCAGCGGCATCATCGGTACCTTCCTCGGCCCGCGCTCTCCGGGCTCGGCGTATGTCTTACTGCATCATTATATGGGAGAGATCGACGGCGCCTTTCGCGCCTGGGGCTTCCAAAAGGGAGGCACCGGAGGAGTCAGTGAGGCGATCGCGGGGGCGGCGCGCGCATTCGGCGCGGAAATACAGCTGGATGCGCCCGTGACGAACGTGATCGTCAAGAATGGGCGTGCCGTCGGAGTCGCAGTGGGGGCGGGCGACGAACACTACGCAGACATCGTCGTGTCGGGCCTGGATCCCAAACGGACCTTTCTCGGCCTCCTCGACGAGCGCGAGTTGCCGGGCGATTTCCTAACGAGTATTCGGCGATTCAAGGCACGCGGCTCGTCGGGCAAGGTGAACCTGGCGCTTTCCGAGCTGCCGCGTTTCACATGCATGCAGCCGGAAAACATCGCGCGGTGGGGCGGGGTGCCGATTCCCGCGGCGCGTTATCTGCGCGGAGCGGTCTCCGTCAGTCCGACCCTCGCGTACGTCGAGCGCGCTTACGATGACGCCAAGCATGGCTCCTTCTCGCGCCAGCCCTACATGGATGTGGTGATTCCGTCGATGATCGATCCGTCGATGGCGCCGCCTGGCCAGCACGTCATGTCGATTTTTTGCCAGTACGCGCCGTTCAACATCACGGGCGGTTGGGATGATGCGAAGCGCGAGGCTTTCGGCGATGCGGTGATCAACGCACTGGCGGTTTTCGCCCCGAACATCAAGCAGGCGATCATCGCGCGGCAAGTGCTTACGCCGGCCGACATCGAACGCATAACGGGACTTACCGAAGGGAACATCTTCCAGGGTGAGCTGGCGCTCGACCAACTCTTCTTCCTGCGTCCGGCTGCAGGGTGGGCGAAATACCGGTCGCCGATCGACCGCTTGTATCAGTGCGGCTCAGGGACGCATCCGGGGGGCGGCATCATGGGAGCGTCGGGGCGCCTCGCCGCGTTGACGATGCTGCGGGATTGGCCGACATGACGCGCCAGGCGTGGGACGTGATCGTGATCGGGGGCGGTCTGGCGGGCCTAACGAGCGCCGCGCTGCTTGGCAAGCGCGGGCTGCACGTCGTGCTTCTCGAAGCGCGGCAGGAATTGGGAGGCCTAACCAGTACTGCGGAGTTGGCGCCCGGCGTCTCCTGTGATGTCGTGGACCACGAGGTAGGCTGGGTTCCTTCCGAGCTCCTTTCCGAGCTCGGTCTGGAGCGCTCTCGAGCGGAGCTCGCGCATATCGCGCCGAGCGTGACGACGCTGGTGCCCGGTGCCGAGCCGCTCACGATCTCTCCGGATATGCAGCGCACGAGGGAGGCACTCGCGCGCATCTCCTCGCACGATGCCGCGGCATGGCCCGCGTTCGCCGAACGTGTCAGCCGGCTCAGCGAGTTTCTCAAGGCGATGTATGTCGTCCCGCCGCCGAGTCTGTTCGCGAGCGGAGCAGGGAACCTCATGTCCATGCTCGGCATCGGCCGCAAGGCACGCTCGTTAGGCCGAGCGGGGATTTTCGATATTCTCCGTACGCTTCCGATGAGCATCGCGGACGTACTGGACGAAACGTTCGAACATGACGCTGTCAAAGGCTTGCTTGCGTCACGGGCCGTCACCCGCATCCAGCAGGGTCCCAGGTCGGGAGCGACGGCGTTTCTTTTTCTGCACAATCACGTTGGGCTTCCCGCCGGCGCCGTCGGTACGAGCGTAGCGCCGCAAGGTGGAGTGGGTCGCCTGGTACGCGCGCTGGCAACTGTGGCGAAATCGCACGGCGTGGAAATCAGGACAAGTGCACGCGTGGTGCAGATTCGCGTGCACCAGGAGCGCGTCATGGGCGTTGTGCTGGAATCCGGTGAAGAGATCAAGGCCGCGCGCGTCGCGTCGAGCCTCGACGTGCGGCGGACGGTTTACGATCTCATCGAGCCCGAGCACATCGAACCAGAGCTCTCGCGGGCCGTCGGCAACGTGCGCATGCGGAGTGCAACGGCGAAGGTGAACTTCGTCATCGAGGGGACGTTACCAGTCTCGGATGAATCGAGAGACGCCACGTTCGTCGTCGCTCCGACGAGCAGCTACCTGGAGCGCGGATTCGACCAGGCGAAACACGGCGCCGTTTCCGACGAGCCGTTTCTCGAGATCAGGGCCCTGGGGGGAGACATGGTGCCGCCTAACGAGCGCCGCGGTGTGTCGGTGCTCGTCCAGTGGGCGCCGTACAGTCTCCAATCCGGGACGTGGGAGAGCTCGGCCCGGGACGCGCTCGGCGACATCGTGCTGCGGACGATCGAGCGCGTCATGCCCGGATTCACGACCCGGGTGGTGCAGCGCCAAGTGCTCAGTCCGCTCGACATCGAAGCGCAGTATGGCGCAACCGGCGGCAGCCTAACGCACGGCGAGCTTGCGCTGGACCAGATGCTGTTCATGCGCCCAGTGCCAGCGCTGAGCCGCTACCGCTTTCCGAACATCGAGGGCTTGTATCTCTGCGGGCGAGGATGCCATCCTGGAATGCCGCTCCCCGCCGCCATGCTGGCCGTACGCGAAATCACGCGTCGTGGCAAAGATTCCGCGCGCGACGTCGCGGCGGCACGCAGCGCGCCTAACGAAGCAACCCCAGTGCCGGCATGACCGCTTTCCTTCGCACAGTCGACAGCTACCTCCAGGGGGCGCGCACGCTCCCCCAGCGCTATTACCTCGATCCCGACGTTCTAGCGGCCGAGTGGACGCGCCTCTTCGGCGAGCGCTGGCTGTGTGTGGGACGCGCGGACCAGGTCGCGAAACCCGGTTCTTACATCGTTGCCAACATCGGCGTGGAAAGCGTGATCGTCGTGCGCGATCGGAAGACACAACGCCTTCACGCGCACTTCAACGTGTGCCGCCACCGAGGAACGCGGATCTGCATGGACGCGGCAGGCACGTTCGGCGAGACGATCCAGTGCCCCTACCACGCATGGACGTACGCGCTCGATGGTTCGCTGTTGCGCGCGCCGATGATGCAGGAGGCGGAGGACTTCGAGCGCGAGCGCTACGCGCTCGTCCCGGCGGACGTTGCCGAATGGGAAGGCTTCGTGTTCCTCAACCTCGCGCGCGACCCCGAGCCGTTCGAGGACGCGTTCGGTCCCGTGCTGCAGCGATTTTCGCGCTACAACATCTCGCGGCTCACCACCGTTAGGCGGATCCAGTACGACGTGCAGGCCAACTGGAAGCTCATCCTGCAGAACTACAATGAGTGCCTCCATTGTCCCACCATCCATCCGATGCTCTCGAAGGTCCTGCCCTATACCAGCGGGGCGAATGACCTGATCGACGGTCCTTTTCTGGGCGGCTACATGGAGATCGCCCAGCCTAACGAGAGCGCGACAGTCTCCGGCCGCACCTGTGGGCCGCTCGTGGGAGATCTCTCAGGGGACGATCTGCATCGGGCGTATTACTACAGCCTGTTCCCGAACATGATGCTCAGCATGCACCCGGACTACGTCGTCTCGTACATGGTTTGGCCTGTGCATCCCACCGCGTCGCACATCGTGTCGGATTGGCTCTTTCACCCCGATGCCGTTGCACACCCGGACTTTGATCCGACCGGAGCCATCGAGTTCTGGGACGTGACGAACCGGCAGGACTGGGCCATCTGCGAGCAAAGCCAGCTCGGTGTGCGATCTCGCGCGTACACACCCGGGCCATATTCACCACGAGAGAGCATCCCGGCCGCGTGGGACCGGACCTATCTCAAAGCAATGGGAAGCGACTTCGCGAACCGGTGAACGGCATTGTCGAGTTGTACCACCGGGTCGATCGACGGATCACCCGCTTCATGGCCGATCACGGCATCACGCTCCTCCGCATCAGCCTGGGTATCATCTTCCTATGGTTCGGGGTGCT
>DATFBW010000061.1:0-7103 GCA_035253645.1 Gemmatimonadaceae bacterium
CGATCCGGAGAGAGAACGGTGGTTCACCCGCGCGGCGTCCGCAGAACTGCTGATCGACGCCGGCGCGGTCGTGACGCCATCGGTGACTGAAGGAATTCTGCGGTCACGCGCCAGAGGGCTGCTGCAATTGTTTCAGCGCAAAGGCCTGCTTCCGCAGACGCTGAAGTTCCATGCGGCACTCGGCGATCTCGACGCGGTGCGGGCAGCGCTCGACAAAAACGGCAACGACTTCGCGACCGTGAACGAAGCGTTTGTGCGCGCATGCAGCTTCGGGCATGAGGCAGTCGCATCCATGCTGCTCGAGCGATTGATCGCGCTCGATCCCGAGCTGGGCGAACACATCGACGAAAGCGTGGGGCGCCACGCCTTCGTTAGGTATTTCATCGAAAAGGGATCCGGGGACGCGCTTACCGCCGGGCCGTGGAAGGCGTTCGTTATGCAGCAGGTCTCGCGCGCGCTCCAGGACGGCGACCTGACCGCGTTCGTGAGTGGAATAGAGCGTGCGCCCTGGTTACTCGGCGAAGCTTTCGTGGACTTCCAAAATGGGCTCCTCTCGACCGCCGCGTACGTCTCGACCCCATCGCTGAAAGATCGCGGCGACTTCATTGCTGCGCTGCTGGACCGTGATCCCGCGATTCGCCGACGTCAACCGCCGCCCAGGTCGCAAGCCATCGAGCACGCAATCACTTACGGCCACACCCATCTCCTTCCAATGCTCACGCGCATCTGGCCACTGCCGGATGATCTGCCGCATGCGGCAGGTGTGGGCAACCTCGAGCGCGTCAAGCAGTGGTTCGGCGCATCCGGTGCGCCCACGTTAGGCGATGTGCACGATCACTTCCCCCACACCAGCGTGCACCAGGAGGCGTACGACGACTGGGGCGTGTCGTCCGAGCAGAAGGTACTCGACACAGCGCTGGCCTGGTCCGTCATCAACCATCACTTCGACGTGGCGGACTTCCTCCTCGCGCACGGCGCGGATATCAACACGAGGTGGAATTCGCACGAGCCGGCGAGCATCTTGCACCATCTAGTCTTCGAGGACGACTACGACGCGATGCGATTTCTCATCGACCGCGGCATCGACATGACTATCGATGACTATCGCTGGAACAGTACTGCACAGGGTTGGGCGCGTTACGGCAAGAGCGATGAGAAGATGGCGCAGTGGCTGGCGGACGCCGAGCGGCGGCGCAATGAGAAGGCGCTGAGCCCGTAACGCACCTCTCTCGGCGCTCGTTAGGCAGGGGGCCCGGCCAGCGATGCCGTCAGCCTCCGCTGACGGCCTTCTTCACGAGAGCGGCGAGCTTTGCCTCGTCGGCCGGAGTCAACTCTTTCAGCGCCCAGGAGGTGGCCCACATTGCGCCTTCATCGAGCTTCGCCTCGTCACTGAAGCCGAACGTCGCGTACCTCGCCTTGAACTTGTGAGCACTCTGGAAGAAGCAGACGACCTTGCCGTCTTTATTCGCGTAGGCAGGCATTCCGTACCAGGTCTTCGGCGAAAGTGTCGGCGCGCTTGCTTTGACCACGGCATGCACGCGCTTGGCCATCGCGCGATCCGATGCGGGCATCTCGGCGATCTTGGCGAGCAGCGCACTTTCGCCGTCCGCCTTCTCCGCTTCGGCCTTCAACTCGCGGACGCGCTCCTTCATCGCGGCTCGTTCGTCGGCCGTGAATCCCTTGGATGTCTTTCCGTTCCCGGCGCTCTTCTGAGACTTCTTCGCGCTCGTCTTTGTAGTGTGACTCATTGAGACTTCCTCATGCTGACTCGGTTGAAACGCGTCGCCGATCGGAAGATCTGCGCTACTTCGCGATGTCCTACCTAACGCTTGGTCACTGGGACTCTCTCGCCTCGATCATCTTCCACCCGTTTCCTGACGGATCGCGGAAGCTGGCGTCGACGCTCCCGTAGCGGTTCACGGGCTCCTGCGTGAACTCCACGCCGCGGGTATGCATCCGTTCGTAGGCGGCGCGGCAATCGTCGACGACGAGTACGAGCGGTGGCATCGCACCCTTCGCCACGACCTCGCGCAGTGTCTGCGCAGTCGCTGCATCGACCACTGGCGCCTGCGGCGTAAACAGGCCGAGCTGAAAGGACGGCTGGTCCGGGTGCTGCACCGTGAGCCACCTGTAGTCTCCGTTTCGCGCGTCAGTATGGACGCGGAAACCGAGCTTCTCGACATAGAACTGGAGGGCTTCTTCCTGATCGCGAACGTACAGACCGACAACTCCAATACCTTGACTCATAGGGTCTCCGTTTCGTTCGATGCGATGATATCGCCCGCATCCTGCCGTCGCTTCTCCGAAACTGCGATTGTGAGATCGGGCCGATGCGCCGCTCTCAGGAAGCAGGCCGGCACTCGATCGAGCTCGTGCGGGGCGGCTTTCTCGCGCGCACGGAGCTCACTGGGGCTCTCCCCGGTGATATCCCGGAACGTGCGCCCGAACGTTCCCAGACTCTTCCAGCCGGTCTGGAATGCGATCTCGATGATAGACTGATCGGTGTCGCGGAGCAGCGTCTTTGCGTGCTCGATGCGACGCGTGAGCAGATAACGGTGGGGCGGGATGCCAAAGGCATCCTTGAACGATCGCGCGAAGTGAGCCTCCGAGATGCAACTCACGCGCGCCAGCCGCCTAACGGGCCACTCCTCGTGCGAGGCCGCGTCCATGCGGTCCTTCGCGCGGAGCAGGCGGCGCAATACTTCGGGGTCCAGGTTGCTAGACCCTCGAGCTTGTTTCGTCTCGACCCCCGTTCCCATGAAAACCGATCAGCTGTCCCCAAAAGGTTGGTCTGGCATCGCAGCGCTCCAAGCCGCGCGCCTAACGTGTTTCTATCGCGGCAAATGTTTGCGCAGAAACTCGACGCTACGAGTCCACGACAGCTTTGCGGCGTCCACCTTATATGTCGGCCGCGTATACGCGAGAAAGCCGTGATCGGCACCTTCATATAGATGCACGTCGACGGGTGTGGACTGCGCACGAAGAATCTTCTCGAGATCGCGGATCGAGTCCACCGAGACGTTGCGATCGCTCGTGCCGCAATGGACCTGCACAGGCGAGCGCAGGCGCGCGACCTCCGCAGCCGTCACGGGGCCGGGATGATATGGGACTACGGCGTCGACATCGCGTGAGCGAGCGCCGTAAAGCATCGCCATGCGGCCGCCGAAACAGAATCCCAGCACACCGATCGGTCCTTCTTTTACGAAGGGCTTCCCGCGTAAGTAGTCG
Source organism: Gemmatimonadaceae bacterium (assembly GCA_035253645.1). Taxonomy (GTDB): domain Bacteria; phylum Gemmatimonadota; class Gemmatimonadetes; order Gemmatimonadales; family Gemmatimonadaceae; genus DASYRX01. The sequence continues at coordinate 3,229 of DATFBW010000061.1, forward strand.
GCGCCCGCCTGTACGTCGGCGAGCACATCGAGCTCGCTATGGTTTACGAGCGCGGCCCTGAGCTCCGCTGGAGACCTCGCCGAATCAGGGAGTGGGTGAAAAATGTTAGGCGCAAGCCCGACGAAGCCGGCCAAAGCCAGCGCCGCACACGTATTGGGTATGTATTCCTCCGTAATCCGGTTCCCGGCGATCACGAGAACAGGCGTATATCGGCCCTCGGCTTTGGGGCGCGCGAGAAAGCCGTCGATCGTTTCGTGGCCACCATGCGTGAACATGACATTGCCGTGTTGCACGCGGGGATCGTCGAGCACTCTCGTTTCCGGTTTAATGCCCTGGCCCTGAGCCCCCGCTCCAGAGAGAATCGTTAGGCCCGTGATCGCCGCTGTCGCATCCGCGAGAAACGTTCGGCGATCCGTGTTGGCCTCGGGGCAGGAATCATCCAAGCACATGCAGCCTCCGTTTTACGTTCTTAGATGCAGCGATGCGTAACAGTGTTTGCCGCCTCACTACACTGGGCAGCGCTGCTCACCACGTGAAAGCGCGCACGTGTGTTGGGCGACGCATCGTTATGCCGTAGTCGATAGTTGTGCTCGAATCGAGGCAACGATCTCCCGGTATTCAGCTTCAGTCAACGATGTCTCTCGCATCTCGTCCCGCCTCGTCGTGTAGATGGGTCCGCCCCAGCGCGGATCGGCCACGTAACGTGGTACCAAGTGCCAGTGGAGATGAGGCATGACGTTGCCAAGGCTCGCGTAGTTCATCAGGTCCGGCCGGCACGCCGCGGCAATCGCCCGAGCCGCGATCCTGAGGTCCGCCATGAACGTCGTGAACTCGTCGCGCGAAAGCGATTCCAACCCGACAGTATGCCTCGGGTCGAACACCAGCTGGCAGTGGCCCCGGTAGGTCTGGTTGCGATCGAGATACAGCGTCGATACGCGGAGCGTGCCGATCTTCATCCAAAAAGCCGTGTCATCCGCCCGAGGGGAACACAGCGGGCACTCCGTCCCCTGGAGCAGAGCATCCCAGCGCTGATTGCTCATCGTCTCGTTAGTGTTGGGGTGCGCCTACGTGAGATATCCAGCGATGACGTACGTTCGGCACCTAACGCCTCTCGTTCTCGGAGCAACGCTTGGCGCCTGCCTGAACGGCGATCCTCAAGCCGGTGACAACGCGACCATCCCCCAGGCGCACAAGCCGCGCGTCGTCGTCACCACAGATCCGGAGCTCGACGACTCGAACTCGCTCCTCCGCTACCTGCTCTACAGTACCGACTTTCGAACCGAGGGGCTCATATACGCCAGCAGCCAGTTTCACTGGAAAGGTGACGGTACGGGCAAGAAGTGGCGCGTTCCCGGCCGCGAGTATACGCGCTTCGGGCTGAACCTCTGCCCGTGCGAGTCGTGGCGTTGGGCGCGCGATGAGCGGTTCATCGATGACGCCGTCGACATCTATGAGCGCATCTATTCGAACCTGCGCGTGCACCGCGCAGACTATCCCGCGCCCGCCGAGCTGCGATCGAAGATTCGCTGGGGGAACGTGGAGTTCGATGGCGATATCTCGAAGGACACGCCGGGCTCCAACCTCATCGAAGATCTCTTACTCGACGATAACCGCGATCCCATCTACCTGCTCGCGTGGGGTGGAGCGAGCACCATCGCGCGAGCGCTCAAAGCGATCCAGGAGCGCCACGCCGGAACGGCCGATTGGCCCGCGGTCCGCGCGAAAGTCTCGCGCAAGGCGATCCTCGCACTCTCAGGCGACCAGGACGACACGTACGCCACGTACATTCGCCCCAACTGGCCCGACATCCGGTCACTGCCCGTGGGCCAGGGCGGCGTCGGACTCGCCTATGGCGCGTTTGTCTTCGCTTCGGCAGAGAACGCGCAGTACTTCGGCGCGGATTGGACGCAGCAGAATGTCTCGAGCCGCGGGGCGTTAGGCGCACACTACCGCGTGTGGGGGGACGGGAAGCAGATGGTGCCAGGCGACCGATTCGACTACTTCGGCCTAACGGGTAAAACGTCCGCCGAGCTGCGCGCGATGGGCTACGTGGTCTGGTTGCCGCCGCGGCCGAAGGGCGAGTTCCTCGGTGAGGGCGACTCCTTCACGTTCCTGAACCTGATCGAGAACGGCCTCCAGGCCCACCGTGAAGAAACGCCTGGCGGCTGGGCGGGTCGGGTTGTCGTTAATCCGGCCTTAGTGAGCGCGCCGTCGGGCGCACCCGATAGTGGCGCAGCGCCCTCGTTTGAGGAGTTCATGCGGAGTCTCGAGCGCGCCGGTGCGGATGGTCCGGCGAATCGGCCGCCGTCGCCGCAACCGAATTTCACGCCGGCCGCGCAGAACGGCTTCGCGGCGCGCATCCTGTGGTCAGTGACCCCGACGCATGCTGGCGCCAATCATGATCCTGTAGTGGCGATCCGGGGGAGCGCACGCGTCTCCGCTCGGCCCGGCGCTACCGTGCGCGTCGAAGGCACCGCGTCGGATCCGGACGGGAACGCGGTGGCTGTGCGGTGGTGGCGGTGGAAGGACGTGGACACCTACCCGGGTGACGTACGCCTCACGGAACCGACCGCGCTCGCCACGCGGCTGCAAATACCTAACGATGCGAAGCCGGGGCAGACGATCCAGCTCGTCCTCGAGGCGACCGACAACGGAACGCCCGCTCTCACGCGGTATCAGCGTGTCACGATCTCAGTGACGCCCTGAGGTCACGCTGCCTAACGAATCGATATCGCAATCGCTACAGCCGCCGCTTCGCGGAAAGCTGACGTCGTCCGGAGCGCCGTGGCTGCCTAACGTTTCCCTCGCCGCGATGCCGTCGCCGCTTTTCGCCCACCGCGCCGCGTCGACTTGCGATCCGTGTTCTTGCGTTTGGGCTTCACACGTTCCGGCAGCTCGCTGCTGCCGGTTTCCTTATTCCAACGCTCGTACGCTTCGGGCGTGATTTCTCCCTTCACAAGAAGCTCGGCGAACTTCCGACGTTGAGCCTTGCTTTTGAACGGCATCGCTTGCGCCCTCTAATGGAGGAGGCCTTGCAAAGGCTTGTTAGGCAGTACCGTGATGCCTGCTACCCCAACTCATAGTGCAGCGTGAAAGAGTATTCCGTGCCATGACCAAGCGCCGAACCGCCGTCACCGCGCAGGCCACGCAGTTGTCCGGTCGCGGAGTCATGGACGACCGAATAGGTCTCCTTTGCTTGGCCGTGTTCGAATACGCCAGTCCGCTGGAGCACGAACGTGCCCTCTTTTTCGCCGATCCGCCCGACAATTCGCTCGAGCCCTACGAACGCCGCTGAGCCGTCGCTGCGGTACATCATCAGGTATTCCACCTGTCCCTCGCCTTCGATATCTCCGGTGAAGACCTTTGCAACGCTGGCGCGAGTGAGCTTTGGGAGATCGGGACCCTCGCTGTAGGGTTTTTCATCCCAGCTTTTGATCGTGAAACGAGCGTTCGCGGTTTGGGTCATGAGTTCAGGTCCGGGCAATGGGGAGCGCTAGCTCGCATGGATCCAAGCATATCGTGCGCCTAACGCACCGCACCTGGCGAAATAAGTACGGCACGCGGTAGCATGAGCCGCCGCGTGCCGCCTACAAGCACTCCTGTAACTAACGCCCGCCTAGCCCTAGTACCACCGATATCCCAAATCGCGAATCGGCATCCTCCAAACCCACCGGAATCGCGACGAAAGGCTTCAAGCTGAACATCTCATTCAGTAGGAAGCCGAGGCCGAGCGAGATGACGCCATACGTCTCCGACTCCGAACCGGAACCGAACGCCCCCGCGTCAGCCGAGATCTTCGTATAGGCAAGCGCAAAACCGCCTGTTGGAATGAACGTCAATCCGCCCGAAACGATCGGCAACCCCAGGCCAACGCC
>DATFBW010000062.1:0-14988 GCA_035253645.1 Gemmatimonadaceae bacterium
CTACGAATACGGGGGAGAGGCAGCATAGTCACCTGTGGCGTACTCGGCGGAGCGCCTAACGTCACAAGATCGATGGTTTCACGACGCACGTCAACAGCGCTAAATGGAATGGGTCGGGTCTTACCGGATATCGCCTTCGGAATAGGACCCTGACGGTCGCGTCGACACAACACACGCGCGAAGATCATCTGCGCGTCGGCCACCAGCAGCCGGATTTGAAAGACCCGAATGTGACGATGGCACTGCCCACCGTGGGAACGCAGCCCGCAATGGTTAGGCGCGGTGTCCTTCCATGAGCTTTAGCGCGACGGCGCGTGCCCTGATAGAAGTCCTTCGACGATGCCGATCTTGTAGGCGATGAACAAGCCAAGGGCGACGCTGACGCCGCCCGCGGCCATGCGCAGCGCGCGATTGAGCCGACCGAACCGCGACCCGCGCGCGGCGAATGGCACGCCTATCGCCGCCGTGACGAGCACCATGCCAACGACAGTGCCCAACCCAAAGATCAAGAGATAGAGCAACGACCACGTGGACTTGCCGATGACGGCGAGGACGAGAAGTGCGACCGCCGCAGATCCCGCGAGGCCGTGAATGAGGCCGACGACGAGAGAACGCGTCAGTGACGACCTGCCTAACGCCTCATCGGCCCGCGAAGTTCGCGCCGGAGCGACCTGATCGTGGATAGCCTGTCGCGCGCTCCACAAATTCATCACGCCGAGCAAAATCAACATCACGCCGACCGAAAACTCCATCGATAGACCGACGCGCGGTGGAATCACCCACCCGAATAGAATGATGCCGCCGCCGACCATCATGATCGTCAGCGTGTGACCCAACGCCCACACAGCGCCGGTCAGCGCGGCGGCGCGGATGCTGCGCTGGCGTGCAACGATGGTCGTTACGGCGACGACATGGTCCGGATCGGTCGCATGCCGCATTCCGAGGAAAAAGCCTAACGCGGCGACAGCGAGGAGCTGCGTCATGAACGGCGAAGCTTAACTACTGCGGCTTCGCCGTCAACCTCGTGACATCCAGCCGTGCGGCGCGCAGGATCTCGGCGAACTGCGGCAACGTGCGGACCGGGTCGTACAGCGGCGTGATCATCGCCTCGTTGCCGATCCCTTCATCGCGCTCGAGCACTGCAGTCTGCAACGCGACGAGGGCGCCGCTGATGTCGCCCAGGGCGAGTCTGATTTTGCCGATGGCCGCAGACGCCCCGCTGCGAGGAGGCAACTTGCCCAACGTCGTGAGCAATTCTTCGGCACGCTCGCGCATTCCATTGGCAGCGAGCGCCGCGCCAAGTCCGCCAAGGATGATCGGCGTATTCGGCGCCTGCGAATTGGCCGTTTCCAGCTCTCGGCGCGCCTCGGGCGCGCGGCCCAGCGCGAGGTACGCGTGACCCACGAGGAGTCGCACCACGGGATTGGCCGGATCCAAACGCACGGCCTCGCGCGCCTGCGCTAACGCCGAGTCGCTTTGCTTCGCTGCAGCAAGCGCGAGCGCATACGACGCACGCAAGATTGGTGTGACCGGATCGAGCTTTATCGCCACGCGATACGTCGCGATCGCCTCAGGAACTCGTCCATTCACGAACTGGTTGTCGCCTAACCACTGATGCGCGCCCGCGTGTGTGGTGTCGAGCGTAATCGCACGGCGAAAATCCGCTTCGCCCTGCGCCCAGTTCCACGCCGCGTTATGCAACACACCGCGTGCAGCGTAACCGTCAGCAAGCGTACTATCGGCCGCGATGGCTCGCTCCGCCGCGCGCATGGCGGAATCCTGCACCTGCGCACGCGGCACGTTCGAGTAGAGCGGCAGGACAGCGTACACGCTCGCAATCCCGGCGTGCGCGGCGGCAAACGACGAATCAAGGCGTGTCGCCGCCTGGAATTCCGCCAGCGCTTCGCGCAATGACGCAACATCGCGCTTGGCGAAGAGAAACCGTGCGCGGAGATAGCGCTCGTACGCTTCGGGTTTGGTCGTGCCATCGCCAGAGGCGCTGTCCTTTGCGGCGACGGCTGGCGCACCGATCGTCCCGCCGATAGCGGTGACGATGCGTTCCGCGATCTCATCCTGGATCGCGAAGACGTCCGCCTGCTGATACTCGAACACGTCGGACCAGAGGCTGAAGCCGGTACCGCCGTCGACAAGCCGCACAGCCACACGGAGACGCCCACCCTGGCGCTGGACGGCCCCTTCGACAACATGCGTCAAACCTAACGATTTCGCGAAGCCGCTCCCGGTCGTGTCGTCTTGTTGGTATTGCTCCACCGCACGGCGCGAGGCGACGCGCCAGCCGGCGACGCGCGCGAGGGCGCTCGTGAGCTGGTCGGTCATCCCCGCCGCGAGGAAAGCGTCGCTCGAATCGGACGAAATCGTCGCGAATGGCAGCACGGCGATGGCCGGCGTCGTGACGGCTGCGCTCTGCGTCGCCGTGTCGTTAGGCGTGCGCTGCCACAGCAGCACGCCCGCCACCGCTGCTGCGGCGAGCGCGGCACCTCCGAGCAACAGCAGTCTGCGCCGGCGGACCTGGGCGACGGATTGCACGTCCGACGTCGCGACGTCGACGCCGCTGACCATCGTCGGATCCTCGAGCGCGTCCGCGACCGCAGCTGCCGTCGGCGGCCGATTCGCCGGCACCTTCTCCAGGCACTGCATAACGAGTGAGCCGAGCGATCCGCTGATCGCCGGGCGGCGCACGCGCACGGGGTCCGGATTGAACGTCAGATGCGCAACCAGAGTCTCGGCGGGCGTCGCACGCGCCATCGGGTTCTGCCCGGTGAGCATCTCATACGCCATCAAGCCAAACGAGTAGAGATCCGCGCGATGGTCGGTCTTGGGGTCGCCGGCGGCCTGCTCAGGCGCCATGTATGCCGGCGTCCCTACGCTCATGCCGACACGCGTAAGAGTGCCGTGATCGTCCCCCGACGTGTGGAGTCCCGCGGCAAGCGCCTTCGCGATGCCGAAGTCAGCAACAACGGCTGCGCCAGATGTCAGAAGGACGTTTCCGGGTTTGATATCCCGGTGCACGACTCCTTGCGCATGTGCGTAGGCGAGGGCACGGGCCACGTCGCGCAGGATGCGCACGACCTCCGCATTGGGGAGCCTCCCTTCCCTCTGGAGACGAGCGCTCAGCGGCTCCCCTTCGACGTACGCCATGACGAAGTACGGCTCGCCGGCTGCTTCACCCGCGTCGAGTACAGGGACGATGTTGGGATGCTGGAGCCGCGCCGACACGAGCACTTCGCGCCGAAAGCGCTCGCGCGAGACTCCCGTCACGAGTTCGGACGAGAGCACCTTGATGACGACCATGCGCTCCAGCGCGACGTCATGCGCCAGGTACACGCGTGACATCCCCCCGCCACCGAGCTCGCGATCGATGACATAGGAACCCGCGAGGGCCTCGTGCAGCGCCGCCGATGGCGCCGGAAAGCCGTTTTCGGGCATCTATTTAAGGAGGGAGAACGCCATGGCGGTTTGACACCCCTTTCGACGCGAGGGATTGTTGGTTGAACACGCTTGGGGGGCGACGCGTTATAGTACGCAGCGCGCGTGAGCTAGGCCACGCAGCCGAACCCGCCATCGCTGCTCAGCCTAACGCTCCGATCGACACGTCATCCCGGGAGATTTTTATGATGCGAGCCATGCGACTAACCGTCGGCTGCCTGGTTCTAGCGACCACGAGTCTTGCGGCCCAGCAGGCCAGCCCTGCGAGCGACGGGCGCGCGGCATCGGCCACACCGAAGGTGCTCGACCCCGGCGATCTCGCCGGCTTCAAGACGATCCGCGCGCCGGCATGGTCCCTCGACGGTCGCGTCTTCGCCTATCAGCTGGCGCCTAACGAGGGTGACGCGGAAGTCGTCATCAAAACAGTCGCCGACGGGAAGGAGACGCGCTTCTCGATCGGGGAGCCACCCAGCGGGTTTGGCGGCGGTCCCGGCGGCGGTGGAGGCGCAGCGTTGAGCGTGTCTGGCGACGGCAAGTGGGTCGCGTTTCTCAAGTACCCGCTCGCCAAGGACGCGAAGCGGATGCGCAAAGACCGCCGTCCGATTCAGTCCGCAGCCGTTATCGTCGATCTCGCGACCGGCAAAACACGTGAGTTCGAACGCGTGCGCCGTTTCGCTTTCGATGGTGAGAAGCCATCGATCATCGCGATGCATCGTTATGCAGACGCTGCCCCTGCGCCATCCACACCGCCTTCCGGCGCGCCGGCGCCTGCGCCTGCCGCAGCACCCAGCGCTGCGGACCTGCTGATCGTGAAGCTCGCCGGCAGCGAGGTGACCCACGTCGGCAACGTCAATGAGTTCGCCTTTGACGACGGCGGGAGCTTCCTCGCCTGGACCGTTGAAACGCGGGATCGCTTCGGCAACGGGATTTACGTACGCAGCAGCAAAACCGAGGCGACGCGGGTGCTCGACAGCGAGCGCGCCGTGTATCGCCGCCTAACGTGGGCCGACAGCGGTGCGTCGCTCGCGGTGCTGCGGGGCGTCCCCGATTCCGCGGCCGCAGATACCAACTATGTGGTCCTCGCCTGGCGTGACCCCATGCAAACGGCGACGGCGTTCACGCCCACCGAGTCGAACGGACTCCCGGCGGGCATGCGGCTCTCGGCGGAGCGCGCGCCGCGCTGGACCTGGGATCGCAGTGCCATCATCCTCGGCGTCGCTGAACGTCGGGTAACGCCGCCGGGCGAACGCGCCAATCCGGATGTGAAGGCGATCGCCGGAGCTCCCGGAGCGATCGGAGGTGGCGGTGGGGGTGCCGGTCCTGCACGTGGCGACGATGAAGCACTGCCCACGTTGATCATCTGGCACGGGAATGATCCGCGCCTGCAATCGCAGCAACAAATCGAGGAAAACCGGGACAAGAGCTTCAGTTATCTCGCGGCCTACCGCGTCGGCGAGCAAAAGCTCGTTAGGCTGTCGAACGATTCGATCCGCGACGTGACGCTGACAGGCAAGGACCGGTTCGCCTATGGCTATGACGTGCGCGCGTACGAGCGCGGCGGCAACATCGACGGGCGGCGCTACCGGGACATTTACACGATCGATGTGCGGACAGGTGTGGCCACCCCGCTCGCCAAGAAGTTCCTCAGCGTTGGATTTTTTGGCGGTGGGATGTCCAGCTCGCCCGACGGAACGCGCCTCTTGTACTGGAACGACGGCAACTACCACGTGCACGACCTAACGACGGGAACGACTCGTAACATCACGGCCGGGGCGCCAGTCTCGTTCATCAATACCGAGGACGATCACAACATCGACCGTCCGCCAACCGCCGTGATTGGTTGGAGTAAGGACGGCGAGTCGGTGCTCCTGTCCGACAACTGGGACGTCTGGCGCGTACCAGTCAAGGGCGGCGCCGCCGTCAACCTAACGACAAACGGCCGGGCGCAGAAACTGCGCTTCCAGCGGCGGATCAGCTTCGACCCGCGGGAGCGCGGCATCGATCTCAGCAAGCCGCTGTATTTCGCGGTGTACGGCGAGCGCACTAAGAAATCGGGTGTAGTACGGGTCGATGCCGGAAAGCCCGGGCCGAACACTCTCCTGTTCGAAGACGCGCAGATCTTCGCGTCGCGCGCCAGGGACGCGGATGCGTGGTTCTTCACGCGTCAGACGTTCACGGAGTACCCTGACTATTGGACGAGCGACGGCACGTTCAAGAATGCGCGCCGCCTAACGGACGTCGGTGCGCAGCAGAAATCGTTCGTCTGGTCGCCAGGGGCGCGACTCATCGACTACGTGAGCGATAAGGGGGATTCGCTGCAAGGCGCCCTCTTCCTCCCGGCGAACTACGAGGCCGGGAAGAAGTACCCGACCGTGGTCTACATTTACGAGAAGCTGTCGCAGGGGTTGCACGCGTTCGCGGTACCTAACGAGACGCGGGCGTTCAATCCGTCCGTGTATACGAGCCGCGGGTATGCCGTCCTGATGCCCGATATCGTGTACCGCGTGAACGATCCAGGAATGTCAGCGGTGTGGTGCGTCATCCCCGCGGTGAAGGCGGCGATCGCAACGGGAATCGTGGACCCCGACAAGGTTGGGTTACACGGCCACTCGTGGGGCGGCTACCAGACGGCGTTCCTCGTCACCCAGACAACCATCTTCAAGAGCGCGATCGCCGGTGCAGCGCTGACCGACATGGTGAGCATGTACAGCTCCGTTTACTGGAACACCGGAAGCGCGAATCAACCGATCTTCGAGTCGAGCCAGGGCCGCTTCGCCGGCAACTTCATCGACAATTACGACGCGTACATCAGGAACTCACCCGCTTTCCACGCCAAAAATGTGAAGACGCCGCTCCTACTGTTGCATAACGAGCGTGATGGCGCTGTCGATTTCAATCAGGGCATCACGTACTACAACACGCTGCGTGGCCTCGGGAAGGACGTCATCCTTCTCCAATACGTCGGCGAGAATCACGGCTTGCAGCAGCCGGAGAACCAGAAGGACTACACGATCCGCATGAAGGAGTTCTTCGACCACCATCTGCAGGGGCAGCCTGCGCCGGACTGGCTCAAGAACGGAATTCCGCGGCTCAAAATGCAGGAGCATCTGAAATCGCGTCAAAAGAAGGTGGCGTCGTAGATGATCCCTCGGCGGGGTAGGGAGCGTCGACGATGACAGGAACCAGGATAAGGAAAAAAGGCCCCTCGTCGGGGCCTTTTTTATAGCAGGGGAGGGACTCGAACCCTCGACCTTCGGGTTATGAATCCGATGCTCTAACCACCTGAGCTACCCTGCCCTGTGTGCTCGGATTTTACGCCGGACTCCTCCAACATATCCCGCACGCGCGAAATTGGATTAAAAATGCCGGCCCCTGCGAAGGGACCGGCGACGGCTATGGCGGGGGCGGGATTTGAACCCGCGACCTTCGGGTTATGAGCCCGACGAGCTACCAGGCTGCTCCACCCCGCGTCAGGTGGGTGGAATGTAGATGGTCACAGGGGGGAGTCAAGCGCACAAATGTGACACCGGAAGCACGAAAATGTGCCGAGCGCGAGAGGGTCCCAACGGACGCGAGGCGCACCTCTTGCGAATGTCGTTAGGCAGGCCCTCTCACGCCGGAACACTCGTGACCGCCAAGAAAACGCGCGCAAAATCACCAGCCAAACGGGCGCGCACTCCCCGTACGACGCAACGTATGGCGTCGCCGAAAACGTCGAGCGCGCTCGGTCAGTTATCCGAATATCGGCGCAAGCGCGATTTCACCAAAACGGCTGAGCCCAAAGGTGGACGCGCCAAGAGCTCGAGCACTCTGCGGTTCGTCATTCAAAAGCACGCAGCTACGCGTCTCCATTTCGATCTGCGCCTCGAGCTCGATGGCGTCATGAAGAGCTGGGCGGTTCCAAAGGGGCCGAGCGTCGATCCGGCGGAGAAGCGGCTTGCGATGCAGGTGGAAGATCACCCCATCGAGTACAACACATTCGAGGGGATTATCCCCGAAGGTGAATACGGTGGCGGCACGGTGATGCTCTGGGACCGGGGAACGTACACGTATCCCGGGAACGGTTCTGACGCGGTGGAGCGTTTGCGTCAGGGGCTTGCGAAAGGCGACTTCAAGTTTGAACTCCATGGCAAACGGCTGCGCGGATCCTGGGTGTTGGTCAGGATGCGCGGCGATGAATATGGGAAAACGCCATGGCTGCTCATCAAACACCGGGACGAATACGCGAAACCAGGTTTCGACATCGTGGCCTCCGAGCAGACCTCCATCGCCACTCGGCGCACGATGGACGCGATAGCGAAAGGACGTTCCCGCGTCTGGCGATCGAATCGTTAGGCAGCGTTGTTTGCCGCGCACTCCTCGCTGCGGCCGTTGGCGCTGCGCCCGCCGTAGCCGCGCAGACGCGGCCGCCGATCATCGACATGCACGTGCATGCGTTGGCCGCCACCGATCAGGGTCCACCTCCCGTCGCGATGTGTACGCCCTTCCCTCGTTTCGACGCCTGGGACCAAACGAAGCCTTTGGGACAGCAGTTCATGGTCTTGCTGAAAAAGCCGGCCTGCCCTGATCCCGTGTGGTCCCCCACGACTGACGGTGCGCTCATGACGGAAACGATTGCTGTCATGAACCGGCTCAACATCTTCGGTGTGCTGAGCGGCACACCGGCACGCGTCGCAACATGGCGCACGAGCGCACCGGGGCGGTTTCTCCCAGGACTGGGGTTCCGCCTCGACCGCGATAGCATCTCCCCGGATTCGATGCGCGCGCTGCATCGCGCGGGGTCGCTCGCCGTCCTAGCGGAGGTTACCAACCAGTACGTGGGAATCGCTCCGGATGATCCACGCATGGAGCCGTACTGGAAGCTGGCGGAGGAACTGGACATCCCGGTGGGAATTCATGTTGGCACCGGTCCCCCCGGGGCCATTTACCTGGGCGCAACGGGCTACCGGGCACGGCTCCACAGCGCCCTCACGATGGAAGAGGTACTCGTTAGGCATCCGCGGCTGCGCGTCTACCTCATGCACGCAGGGTATCCGATGATCGATGACCTGCTCGCTCTGCTTTACGCGCATCCGCAAGTGCACGTCGACGTCGGAGTCATCGTGTACACGCAACCGGAGAAGGCTTTTTACTCGTTTCTTCAGCGCATCGTCGACGCCGGGTTCACCGAACGCGTGATGTTCGGCTCCGATCAGATGGTCTGGCCGGGTGTCATCGAGCGCTCGGTCGCGGTCATCGAACGGGCTCCGTTCCTGAGTGCCGAGCAGAAGCGCGACATCCTGTACAACAACGCCGCCCGATTCTTGCGATTGAGCAAGGAAGAAATCGCGCGTCATCACGGACGAACGCCGGTGCCGTGATCGCTTCGACAGGTCGTGCACGGAGGTTGGCGTGGAACGAGGGTCTCTCGGCCTAACGCTTATCGTCGTCGGCGTCGGTTTGGCGCTCCTTGGTGTGCTCGCCTGGCTGGGGGCGCTTTCGTGGTTCGGACGCCTGCCCGGCGATATTCGTGTGGAGCGGCCCGGCGTTAGGTTTTATGTGCCGATCACCTCGATGATTTTGATATCAATTATCTTGTCGATCTGCTTCGCGGTGGTACGGCGGTTCTTCCACTAATCGGAGCGAGGAGCCGGGAGCGAGGAGCGCGAATCACCGGGGCACCCTCCCGCTCCATGCTCCACGCTCCTTGTCCCTCGCGTGCGCACTGACTTTGCTATAGCCCGCGCCGGATACCCCGGGTGACAACTATTTTAGGTCTCTCGTCTTGCATCGCAGGCCCGCATACGAGGGATCCCCTGACGGGCGAACCACTTAGAGGAACAAGACTAGAGTGAAAGTAGGAATCATTGGGGCTGGCATCGTGACCTCCGGGTCACACCTGCCCGTTTTGGTGAACATGCCGGGCGTCACGGTTGACTGGATCTGTGACAAATCCGCCACGGCGGCTGCTGCGGTCGCGCGCTCGTACAAGATCGGGGCCACTTTTACCCACATTTCAGAGTGTCCGGACGTCGACGCGGTTCTTGTCGCGACCCCGGTTGGCGCCCGTAAGACCGTTATCCCGGAAGCGCTCGCGCGCGGCTGGCATGTCTTCTCGGAAAAACCTTTCGCGCTGACGCTCGAAGAGCACGACTTCTACATCGCAGAAGCGCGCCGCCACGGGCGCCAAATTGCCGTCGGCCAAGTGCGGCGTTATGCAAAGCCCAGTGCCACAGCGCGGCAGCTGATCGAACGTCAGTTCCTCGGTCCGATCCTGCGCGTCGGCGCCGCAGAGGGTTTTCGTATGCGCGCAACCGGGCGTGGCACGGGTTGGCACATGACGGATCCCGCGGCCGGCGGCGGCGTGCTGATGGAGACAGGCTCGCATCTCGTGGATCAAGTGCTATTCGTGTTAGGCGCTCGTCAGGCTGTGCTTCGCGAAGCGGCGCAACGCCGTCACTTGGGTCTCGAGCTCGCGTCGTCCCTCGTGGCGGACGTTACTACGAACAGCGGCGAGACCGTCCAGTGCAGTATCGAACTGAGTATGCTCGATGATCTTTGCAACGGCGTCTTCATCGAATTTCCGAATTATATCCTGAAAGTTGGGCTCTTCTTCGAGGACTCGCTCTCGCTCGTGACGGCCGAGGGTGAGACACTCGCCCAGTTGATCCCCACCGAAGGGACCGATAATCCGACCGGTGGCTTTGCGGCGGAATGGAGCGACTTCTTCGAGCAGTGCCGCACGGGTCGTCCTTCCATTATTGATGCCGGCACGGTGCGCCAAACGACTGCACTCATCGAAGCCGCATACAGGGCTTCGCGCCCCGTAGAGCCGGTGAAGGAGGGCGCCTTATGAAGCCTAACAAGATCGGCGTCACCGGAGCGACGGGCCAGGTCGGTGCCGCTGTCGTGAAGCACCTGCACGAACAGGGTATCCCTGTCGTCGCGGTCGCGCGCAATGCGTTAGGCGCTGCTTTGATCGACGCATCGGTTCCCGATTGCGAAATCCGGATCGGGGGTACGTCCCGCATAGACGGCAAACACGTATTGGATGACTGCGAGACGATCCTCAATTGCGCCATCGCCTCGTCAGGCGGAAATCCGCGCCAGGCGTACGCGCGCAACCGCGCGCTCGTCAATGGGTTGCTCGAAGCGAAATCGTTGCGCTGGCTAGTGCATTTCAGCACGGTTGCAATCTTCGGTGAGCTGATAAAGAAACATCGCGACGAGCAACGGGCTTTCGACCACCCGCGCCCCGATAGCGAATACGGCCGCTCCAAGCTGCATGTCGAGCGCTATGCGGCGCGGCGCAGCAACGAGCGCGGCGTCAAATGCACGGTGCTACGGCTCGGCCACGTGTACGGGGCGGGGATCGGTCGGTCGCGGGAGATCATCGAGCTCTCGCGAGACCCAGGGTTCCGGCTGCCGTTCGACGGGCGCAATCCTTCGAACGCCATCCACGTCGATCGGCTGGCGCTTTCAATCATCGCACTTCTCGACGCGGCTCCTGGCCGCGACACGTACAGTTTCGCCGAAAAGGCGAACACGTGGCGCGACATCTTCGACTGGCATGCCAGGGCCATCGGGATTGCCCCGGTACCGGCAATGTCAGATGCAGACTCGGAGAAGGTTCACGCGCTGTGGGCGCGCGCTTCGGTTACCCGCGACATCGGCAACTGGGTGCGCGGGCTGCCGATCAAACGCCTTGTGCGGTCGCCTGCTCTATTCGACCTCGCCTTGCGCATCCTGTCGAAGACACCGGAAGGGGTCACCAAACGCGTGACGGACATGAACAGGAGGATCGGCGCGCGTGGAACCGTCGCTAGCTCGTTAGGCAGCTACAACAAGCTCATTCCTGCGCTCTATGTGTCGGCAGGAATGCCGGGCCCGTTCCTCGACCTCGCGCCGATTCCCGCGACGGGATCCGGCTCGGAGAGCGAGCGCTCCGCCGAGTTGCGTGCCTGGTACCTGGGCTGGAGCAGTCCACGACTTGGGCCGCCATCACGTCCCCGAGTCTCCGAGGGAGCTGCGGCGGTTGACGGTCGCTGAGGTATCTCCGTCGCGATCGCGCGCTACGGGCGCACCGACACGAGTCCTTTTCATCATTTATGGACTGCAGCCGGCAGGACCTGAGCTGCGGCTGCTCGAGTTCGCTCGTGAGTTCCCGCCATCCACGGAAGTGCACATTTGCGTCATCGGCGACGATCTGACGCTGCTCGATGAATTCCGCAGGACGAACGCCAAGATATTCATCGTTCCCGTTAGGCGCCCGTGGAGCGAATGGAGCCAGCTGCGTAAGGTAACCGATTACATTGGCACGCACGGCATCGCGATCGTCAATTCGTTCGATCTCAAGACGCTGCTCGTGGCGTTAGCGGCGAAAATGCGGTACGGACGCCGCATCCGCCTCGTCCATCACCTCATCAGCCTGTGGGATGGCCTGCGTGACCATCACAAACAACTGGTTTGGCAATCGCTGCGATTTGCGGACGTCGTGATCTGCAACGGATATGCAGTGAAAGAAGGGCTGATCGGCTCGCGTCGCCTCAAAGCGCGCGTGACGGTCGTGCCTAACGGCGTGGACTGTGAGCATTTCCGGCCCATGCCCGAGGTTCGTGAGCGCGAGCGCGCGCGCCTCGGCTACACCGCCGAGCACATCGTGATCGGCACCGTTGCGAACGTGCGGCCCGTGAAGAACTACCCATTGCTCTTGAACACGATGCGCCGCCTCGCCGACACATACGCGCACGTTAGGCTGTTATGTGTGGGCGGCGGGGAGCAGCTGGCAGAGATGCAAGCGTTTACCCGCCAGCTCGGCCTCGCTGAGCACGTGCGGTTTGCCGGGCAGGCGAGCGACATCAGGCCGTGGGTGGCCGCGTTCGACGTATTTGCGCTCACATCTTTCAAGGAAGGCTGCCCCAACGCACTGATGCAGGCCATGGCGATGGCTGTGCCGTCGATGAGCTCCGCTGTTGGTGAGGTCCCGCATCTCACCGATCAGGGAAAGGCAGGACTCCTCTTCGATCCCACGGATCCGGAAGCCTGCTTTGCCGCCGCAACTCGGCTCGTGGAAGACAGAAACCTTCGCGCGCAGTTGGGCGCCGCCGGGCGGCGCCGCATGCAGGAGTCCTACTCCTCAGCCGCGATGATTCGCAACTACGTCACGCTCTTCCGCGACGAGACAGCGATTCTGCAGTCTCGTTAGGCAACCGCCTCACGACGCTTCACGAACGTGAATTCGTTGCACCCCATGCTGCCGCCCTGGGTGTGCAGATACAGAAGGTCGAAGCCCTTTTGCTTGTAGAAGTCGAAGATCTCTTCCGGCCGCGCGACTTCGCGTGGATACCCGCCGACCCAGTCCACCAAATCGTGCCACGCGGACATTCCGCGATTCTTGTGGTACTCGCGCCAGGTGATGAACGGTCGCAGCGTGAGAAAGTCCTTTACCATCGGGCGCGTCCATAAGAAAAGGAGCGATGGCGCCAACACCGTGAAGCGGAGCGCAGGCGGAAGTCTGTTGTAAAGCCGTTGCACAGCGGTCCACCGCGCGCTCGCCGTTCCCTGATCGTTGTAAATCGCGATTGCTAACAGACCGCCAAGGCTGACGAGCGGAACCATATTCCCGAGAGCAGCCCACATCGAGCCTGTGTGGTGCAGCACTCCCCACGAGTACACGATATCGAACGTTCCGAGTGACTCGAGGTACTGTGGATCAAGCGCTGAACCTTGCTCGACCTCCCAGTTCGGATCATTCGCAAAGTATCGGCGCCGTAACTCGTTTGTGCATGCGACGGATTGCGGATCGTAATCGAGTGAATGGACGTTTGCGCCGAGGCGACGGGCGGCCAGACTAAAGAGGCCGCTCCCCGACCCCACGTCCAGAAACCGCTTGCCGCGGAGATCCGACGTTCCGAGAAGGCGCTCAAGTGACCGCTCGGCAACCTCAATACGCTGGTCATCGAGTTGCTCGAGAAACCGGCTCCAGTTGCGTCCAAACTCGAACCGCTCACCAGCTGAGACTTCTTGCTGATGCTCGCGATAGAGCGCCGCGTCGACCGTCTCACTCATTCCTGCAGACGCCTCTCCACAAAAGACCATTGCAGCGTTCGGACACCGGAGCCGCAAAAACCGGGCGTGACCAGCCCCAACCTACACTGCTACGTGGAGATTGACGACCACCCCCGCCAAGAACAACCCGAAACTGGGCCCGCTCTGCTGTTGTTCGGCTCAGGAACGGACCGGTCGCGAGGTGGATTCATCCGCCGTAGCTTCATGGCGCTTGAGGGACGCGCCTGGCGTCCGGGCGAGCGATGCCGCGCTCGTCGACCACGCACATCGTCCGGTCTCAAGCGTTAGGCAGCGACTATCGATACCTCAGTTACCCCCAGGCCGAGGAGATTGGCTATGACGATCCGCATTGGCGATGAAGCGCCCGACTTCACCGCTGAAACGACGCAAGGGACGATCCGCTTTCATGAGTGGATCGGTGACAAGTGGGCCGTGCTGTTTTCGCATCCGAAGAACTTTACGCCGGTGTGCACGACGGAGCTCGGTTACATGGCGAAGCTCAAGCCCGAATTCGATGCACGAAACACGAAGGTCATCGGCTTGAGTATGGATGGCGTCGCCGATCACGTGCGCTGGTCCTCCGACATCGAGGAGACGCAGGGCCACAAAGTCAACTATCCGCTTATAGGCGATGAAAACCTGGAAGTCGCGAAGCTCTACGACATGCTTCCGGCGACAGCGGCCCCTGGTAAGCGCACAGCGGCGGACAACCAAACCGTGCGCTCAGTCTTCGTGATCGGGCCTGACAAGAAGGTAAAGGCGACGATCCAATATCCGATGAGCACCGGCCGGAACTTCGACGAGGTTCTGCGCCTGATCGATTCAGTTCAGCTCACGGCGAAACACACCGTGGCTACGCCCGTGAACTGGCGTCCCGGTCAGGAAGTAATCATCCCGACGTCGGTGTCGGACGAGGACGCACACAAGAAATATCCACAGGGCTTCAAGACACACAAACCGTATCTGCGGACGGTCGAACAACCCCGCTAAGAACCAAAGGTCAAAGGTCAAAGATCAAAAACGACGCAGTTTCTTTGACCTTTGACCTTTGACCTTGTTGGTTTAGCGCCCTTGCATCCACGCGGCGCGAAGTCTGACAGCTTTCGCTGAAGCGTTAGGCATCTCTTCCAGGCGCACGACGGGACGGTTGAGCTGTGCCGCCACGACCGTCGCGCTCACTCGCTTGCCGGCCCTTTCAACTTCCATTCGCGTTGTGTCACCCACGCGCAGCCGCCCAAGAATGGCGCGGAACGCGAGCCATCGTGAGACGGCCTGTCCGTTCACCGACACGATGAGGTCGCCTGTATGGAGTCCCGCGCGGCCCCACGAACTTTCTGGGTTTGTTACGACGAGCCGCGGACGCTGGCCAGCCACTGGATCGACCGCGTAGACGCGCAGATCGACTGTGGGTTCATTATCCTGGCTTGTTGCCTGAACCCAGCTCACGCGACTCCGGAGGCCGAGCAGCGCGAGGTAGCGATCGAACTCGATCGC
>DATFBW010000063.1:0-11257 GCA_035253645.1 Gemmatimonadaceae bacterium
GTCGCACCCGATGCGATCGCAGGCGCGCGAGGCGCGTCGTTCGATTGGGTCGTAATCGTGGTCGCCGCTGCGATCGCCGTCATCGCGGCGCTGATCGCCGGTGTTCCAACAGCCTTGCAGGAAGCGAGCTTCAGCACGATCGGCCTGGCTGGCTCGGAAGCTCGCAGCATCGGTGGCGCACGCGAGCATCGCAAGCGCGACGGGTTGCTCATCGCGCAGGTTTCTTTAGCGGTCGTTATGCTCGTCGGCGCCGCACTCCTCGCTCGCAACGTGCTCGCGCTGCTCTCGCGTCCCACTGGTTTTCGTACTGACGGCGTGACCGTTGCGGAGCTCACGTTTTCGCCGACGAAGTACAGGACGACGACCCTCAGAGCTCAACACGCGCGCGAGCTCATAGCGGCAGTCAAAGGTGTGCCCGGCGTAACCGCGGCGGCCACGATTCAAACTCGGTTCGTCCTGAACGAGACAATGCAAACGCTCTTCGAGATTGAAGGGCGGCCGGCAGCGCCCGGTGCTCAGCAGTTCGTCAACATCCGCCACACGACGCCTGAATCACCCTCGGTTCTGGGCATCCGATTATTGCGTGGCAGAGTGTTCACGGAAAACGATCGTGAAGACACTCCGCCGGTCGCACTCGTTAGTGCATCGTTTGCACGCCAGTACTGGCCCGGTGAGGATCCGATCGGTCGCCGCGTACGCCGAATCGTGAGCAGTGGCGTGGCGCCGTGGATGGAGGTCGTCGGCATCGTCGATGACATCAAGGACGCCGGTGCCGGTGCCGAAGTGGGGCCGATCCTGTTCGTGTCTTATCTCCAGCAGAACACGGCCATGGCGCGGCCCACCATCGTCGTGCGATCCCAAGTCCCGCCTAACGTGCTGTACCCGGCATTGCGGCGCGCCATTTGGTCGGTCGATCCGAATCAAACCATCGACGCCATCAACCAGCTCGACGACCTCATGCTGCGCTCGGCGGCCCAACCGCGTTTTGCGGCCTTCGTCGCGGGGCTGCTTGGCGCCGCTGCCCTGGTTCTCGTACTCGGCGGCATTTACGCGATCACGCTCTACTCTGTCGTTAGGCGCACACGCGAGATTGGAGTCCGCGCGGCGCTGGGGGCTCGACCGGGGAAGCTGCTCTGGTCCACCATCCGACAAAGTGTGACGCCGGTAATGATCGGAGCAATTCTCGGCGCTGCCGCTTCCGTCCCCGCAGCGTATTTCATGCGCACGGTGCTCGCCGAGGGAGCCTCGGTGACCGATGCGCCGTTGGTCATTGGAGTGATCGCGACAATGATCTTTGCGTCCGTTGGTGCTGCGCTCATTCCGGCACGTCGCGCTCTTTCCATTTCGCCGGTGCTGGCGATGCGGAACCCGGGCTAGAGGGCGACGTGACTCGATTCGAAACGATAACGGTGCATGGTGCGCGAGCGCCGGCAATTGCGAACCGGTCGGCCGCTCCTCCGATTTTTCAATCCGCCGCTTATGTATTCGACTCGTTAGGTCAGGCGGAAGCGGTCTTCAGCGGAAAGCTTGTGGGCGCGCAGTACGGTACGCGAGGTGCTCCGAACGTCGCTGCCCTCGAGACAGGGCTGCGTGAGCTGGAGGGAGCCGACGATGTCGTAGTGACGAGCGGAGGATGTTCGGCGTTGCTCTGCACAATGCTCGCGCATCTGCGGCCCGATGCGACGATCCTGACAAGTCATGATCTCTTCGGCGGGACCAGCGTGCTGCTGGATCTCTTATCGCAGTGGAGGATCCACGTGCAATTCGTGGATGGCTGTGACCTGCGTGAAGTGACGCGTGCTTTGGAGCAACACAGCGCGATGGTGCTGGTCGAGACCATTTCCAATCCACGGATGCGCGTGCCGGACATTGCGGCCATTGCGAAGGCAGCGCACGACGTCGGGGCGCTTGTCGTTGTCGACAATACGCTGGCAAGTCCATTTCACTGCACGCCACTCGCCCTCGGCGCGGACCTGGTAGTGGAAAGCCTGTCAAAATCGCTGTCGGGGCACTTTGACGTGGTCATGGGAGCCGTAGCCGGGCGCAAAGAACTGACGAGCTCTGTGCGGGACTTTGCGGTCCGCGGAGGAATGGTCCCAGGAGGCTTCGAAGCGTGGCTCTGCGCGCGTGGGCTCTCGAGCTTTGCCGTTAGGCAGGAGCGGGCTTCGGCGACGGCAGCTGATTTAGCTGCGTGGTTGGGGAATCAGAACGGCATTCGCGCTGTGCATTATCCCGGTCTTCCGTGCCATGACGACCACGATGTCAGTACGCGGGTTCTGAGGCGTGGCCATGGAAGCATGATGGCGTTCGAGCTGGACACGAGCGACACTGCCACAATTGAGGCCTTCGTTCAGGAGCTTCGCGTCGTGAAGCTCGTACACAGTCTTGGAGGGCCGAGTACGACACTCTCGCATCCCCTAACGATGACGCACAGAAACAGTAGCCCCGACACGAAAAGACGGCTCGCACTTACAGCGGGCTTCTTCCGGCTGTCGGTGGGGTTGGAGCACGCGGATGACATACGGATTGACCTGGAACGTGGACTCAAGGCGCTCTGCAAATGACGTCGAGGACGCATGTGAGCTACCGAATCGCGCCACTCTCCTGCCGCCCGTGGACCTTGAACGGCATCTCGCCGCGGTTGATCGAGAGTCATTACGAGCACGACTACGGCGGCGCCATCGACCGCCTGAATGCTCTAAGCGCGGAGATCGCGGCGCTCGACGCGAGTGATACGCCGCCTGCTGTGATTCATCGCTTGAAGCGGGACGAGCTCGACTTGTTGAACTCCACGCTGCTCCACGAGCTGTATTTCGCCAGCCTCGGAGGAGATGGACGCGTGATTCCGCCTGCTCTGCAGTCAGCGCTCGAACGCCACTTCGGGTCGATCGACAAGTGGCGTGACCAGTTCGTCGCGATGGCGAGCGCGCTTGCTGGACGATCCGGATGGGCGCTTCTCAGCTACCTGCCGCGCGATGGATGTCTCGTCAATCACACCAGCACCGAACATGGACAGGCGCTGGCCGGTGGCATTCCCATTTTAGCGCTCGACATGTACGAGCACGCGTATCAACTCGAGTTTGGGCCTAACGCCACGGCGTACGTCGCAGCGTTCATGCGCAACATCGATTGGGCCGCGGTGCTCACACGTTACAATGACGCGCTCAAGGTGCCGCGTCCTCGGCCGCTCGAGCAGACACAGTTTGGCAACCTGCCGTCAGTCACTCCCGAAGAAGTGCGCACGCTGCTCGATTCGGGCGAGCCTGTTCAACTCATCGACGTTAGGCCCAAACATTACGCGACGCGCTCACACGAAATCCTCGACGGCGCCGTCTGGCGCGACCCCGAGCGCGTGGACGAGTGGATCGGTGCAGTGGAGAAAGACAAGCCTGTCGTCACGTACTGCGTGTACGGCTTTCACGTCGGATGCGAAACGGCCGCGACGCTGCGCGAGGCCGGCATCGACGCACGTTACATGGCGGGGGGTTATTTCGCGTGGAAGGCGTTGAAGGGGCGCGTGAAGCTCTTTGACGCACGGGACTCGACGTGAACTGCTGCCTCCGCCGAATCGGAATGCGGTTTTCTGCGTGCCGCCGCGCCGCCGTATCATATATGTGGCTATGAGTATGAAACGCCCTTCCGCGGTGCTGCTCGGCGCCCGCACTTGGTTGCTGTGTTTTGCCGCGGCCACGGCGCTCGGGACGACGCTGGCGTGGCAGCGCTGGAGTGCCTGGCGCTCACAGGGTAAGCCACCCTTCTGGAGCGCGGAGTACATCCAACCGCAGCTGATCCCCTGGTACTCATGGGCGGTGATCGCGCCGCTGCTTATGCTGGCGCTGCACCACGTCGCATCGTTGGACATGACGAAGTGGCGCCGCATCATGGCGTACGTTGGACTCGCAGTGCTGGCGATCTCACTCCAAGCAGTCGTCCAAGGCCTCGCGCTCGGCTGGTGGTGGTCGTTCCCAAACCTGATACCGCGAGACCCGACGTGGCATATCGTGGATCAGCTCAAGAGCCGGTCGACGATGAGCGTGCTCGTCGTCTGGGTGATCGGCGCGATGTATCACGCGACGATGAGGGCGCGCACGGAAAAAGTTGATCTTTCGCCTGCGCTCGAATTACCACCGCCGGCTCCGACAACGGGGCCGATTGCACTCAAGGCAGCGGACCGCGTGTGGTTTGTGGCCCCGTCCGAAATCGAGTGGGTGGAGGCTGACGGCGACTACGTCATCGTGCACACCGCCAAGGGCAAGCACCGCATCCGCGAGACGATCTCGGCGTTCGAGATGCGGCTGCCTTCGGATCAACTCGTGCGCGTCAGCCGCTCGTCGATCGTGAACATCGCCTCGATCAAGGAGATGCAGCGCTGGTTCCGCGGCAATTACGTCGTGATCCTGCGCAACGGCACGAAGGTCACTACCGGCGCGCGTTACCGCGATCGCCTAACTCGGCGCATCGGACAGTAATTTCGTCGCAGCAATCGGCGCTTTCGTCGCAGCGCTGTAGACACGGGTGATGCCGAGTTTTAGTTGGCACGTTTCCTATCCTGGGAGACGCCCATGTCGCTGAGTCGTAGACTGATCATCGTTGGCCTTCTCGCTCTCGCGCGCGTCGCTCCTGGGCAGCAGCAGCCGATCCCGATCGTTGGTCGCTGGAACCTGCGCGTCACGAACCCGCGCGACGTCTTCACCATGTGGCTCGAGGTCGAGCGTTCCGGATACACGGCGCTCGTCGGCCGTTTTGTGGGTCTCATCGGCGGCGCGCGACCGATCGGCAAGATTGATTGGGCGGACGGCGTCGCCAGGTTCACGATTCCGAGCGAGTGGGACACATCGGGTGACCTCAACTTCGAGATTCGTGTCGACGGCGACTCACTCATCGGTTCCACGACGGGGACGCGCGGATTTCTGTGGGCGTTCGTCGGCAGGCGCGCCCCGATCCTGAGACGTGCGATACCAACCGCGTGGAAGCCCCCGGTTCCTCTCTTCAACGGCAAGGACTTCACGGGCTGGGTACCCGCACCGACCAAACGTGCCTTACCGAATTTCTGGACTGTGCGTGACGGCGCGCTCGTGAACACGCAGGTGGAAGGCGCAAACCTGATGACGGTGGAGAGGTTCCAGGACTTCAAGCTCCACGCCGAATTTCGGATACCGAAAGGCAGCTCGAGCGGGATTTTCCCGCGCGGACGCTATTGGGTGATTCTCCGGGAGGGCGGCGACACCGTTCCGTTCCGCGGCACCACCGGCGCAGTGCACAAGTTTCTCGTGCCGAGCGAGAACGCCTCGTTAGGTCCTGACGAGTGGCAGTCGATCGACATCACGCTCGTCGGCCGCCGGATCTGGATCGTCGTCAATGGCCGCCCGGTGATCACGGATCAGATCATCCCCGGACCCACTGGTAGTGCCATCGACGGAGACGAAGCCGCACCCGGACCGATCATGCTTCAGGGCGAAGAACAGCTCGTTCAGTTTCGCAACATCACGATCAGCGTTCCGCGAACCTGAATGTTTCGGTAGCGCCCGGGACTGCGGTAATCGGCTTCGTAACCAACTCCGCCTAACGCGAACCGTGCGTCTCGCGATGCAGCCACGCCTGCGCCACGAGCCAATCGCGTTTGACCGTTCGCGGAGAGATGCCCAGCGCCGCGGCGGTCTCCTCGATCGTGAGCCCACCGAAGAAGCGGCACTCGACCACCTTGCTCTGGCGCGGATCGACAAGCTCCAGGCGTCGCAGCGCCTCGTCGAGCGCGACAAGCGCATCCGAGGGCTCGGAGGAAGAGTTGGCCGCGTCGCCTCTGGACTCGTCGAGCGCGACGTGTTCTATGGCGCCGCCGCGTTTTTGCGCTCTGCGATCTCGTGCGTAGTTGCACAGGATGTGACGCATAGCGCGCGCGGCGATAGCCAGAAAATGAGCGCGGCTTTCAGTGGGAATCCGCTCCTGATCCACCAGCTTGAGGAAGGCCTCATGGACCAGGGCCGTGGTCTGGATCGTGTCGTCGCCACGCCATCGTCGTCGCTGGCGATGCGCGATCGCGCGCAACTCGTTGTAGAGGAGCGCGAACAGCTCCTCCACCGGCGCCGCGTTGCCGTTAGGCAACTCGGCCAAAAGCTGTGTGACACGTGACCGGGGCTCGTCCGCCATCGGATCGATGGCTAACTCCCCGCCGCCAGCTCGGCGCTCGCTGCGCGGACGCGCTCGAGCAGTGCGTGGAAGCGTGGCTCACCACGAACACGCTCGAGGAACCAGTCGTGCCGGGCCAGGAACTCGTAATTCAGCATGCCCAAATCAACCTCGCGCTCCAGCCAACGCAGCGCACGCTCACTGTCGCCGGCGAGCGCGTAACAATGGGCAAGCTCGCGTGCGAACATCTCGCTGTTGCGCGCGGCTGCCTCGAACGCCGGGGTGATGGCGCGCACCGCCAGTTCGGACTGACCACGGAGGTCGTGCGCAAGCGATCGCGCGAACGATCCAAACGCGGTTGCCGGAAACCTTGCGGCCCCCTCGTCGAGCACGGCGATGGCCTCGTCAGAGCGTCGGTCGTACGCCAGCGCCCAACCGTAGAACACTGCGGCAAAGGGGCTCTCGGGATCCATCTCGCGGTTTCGACGATAGTGTTCAACCGCGTCGGCGTAGCGACCCTCGAGCACCGGCACGAAGCCCTGCACGGCGTGCGTAAGCGGCGTTAGGGGATCGAGCTCGAGGGCTCGCGCGAACAGCGTACGAGCTTCCGCGTTGCGGCCGGCGTGTGCATAGACGTAGCCCAGCAGGAGTAACGTGTCGGCATCGTCCGGCGCCAGCGCGTGCGCACGCTCGCCGGCACGGATCGCACTCCGTAAATCACCTCTATAGAAGGCAGCCCACGCGGTTAGCCAATGCCCGCGAGCCGAGTCCGGGTTCAGCGCGAAGATCTTCTCCGCCAATTGGTGGACCTGCTCTGGCCTAGAAGAGTCGGGATCACTTCCCGCTTCCATATTCATTGCGGTGATGTGGCCGAGCGTGCTGTAGAGCAGCTCATTCTCGCCGACAATCGCGAGCGCCGTCTCGATGTATCGCTTGGCGCGCTCGAGTCCTTCGGCGGAAAAGCGCCATGCCTCGTAGCGCGCGCGCAGGTAGCACTCGTACGCGCGCATGTCGGAGATCGGCCGGTCTGCCAACACCCGTGCCTCTCCCGGTGAGAGCCGGATGCGGAGCGCATCTACCACCGCCCGCGCCACTTGCTCCTGCAGCTCGAAGACATCGTTTATGGTGCCGTCGAGCTTGCGTGCCCAGAGCGGTTCGTCACTGTGCGCATCGATGAGCCGCACAGTGACCCGTAGTGCATCGCCCGCCTTGCGAACGGCGCCTTCCAGCACGTACCGCACCGCCAACTCGCGGGCTATCGCGCGCACGTCTCTGTCGCTGTGTTTGAGGCGCCGAGCCGACGTCCCTGAGATCACCCGCAGCGCTCGGATCTGCGATAAGTCTGCAATTACCTCCTCGGTGAGCCCATCGCTGAAATACTCGTTGTCGGGGTCCGGACTCATGTTGGAGAACGGAAGCACGACGATCGAGGGGGGCGACGTCGCCGCCGCACGGCCGTCGCGCAGCGCGCGCAGATCCGCGAGTAACGCGGCGGCGCTGGGATAGCGCTCGTTAGGATTCTTGGCCAGACATCGCTCGACGGCGCGGGCCAGATCCGGCGAAACGTTAGGCCGCAGTGCGTCGAGCCGTGGCGGGTCGTCGTTGCGGATGGTATACACAACGGCGTCCTCGGCGTCGCCGCGGAATGGCCTCTCCCCCGCGAGCAGCTCGTACAGCACTACGCCCGCCGACCACAGGTCGCTGCGGTGATCGACGCGATCGCCGCGTGTCTGCTCGGGACTCATGTAGGCGACCGTGCCGATCCTCATTCCTTCGCGCGTGAGGACGGAGCCGCCGCCTAACGCGATTCCGAAATCCAGGATCTTCACTTGACCCCGGCTGGTCACGATCACGTTGGCCGGCTTGATGTCGCGGTGGATGATTCCGCTCTCGTGCGCGGCCGACAGTCCGTCCGCTATCTGGATGGCATAGTCGAGCGCTTCGCGCACGGCTAGCGGTCCGCGGGCGAGCTTTTCCGCGAGCGTCTCGCCCTCGTAGTAAGCCATCGCGATGAACAGCCGAGCGCTCTCAGGGTCGTCGGCTGACGGTTCCGCGGTGCCGATCTCGTGGACCACGGCGATGTTGGGATGATCGAGCGCCGACGCGGCTCTGGCTTCACGAATCAACCGCGCGCGGGCGTCGCCGTCGGCAACCAGGTGCGATGGTAAGAACTTCAGCGCGACGAGCCGGCCGAGCGCCCGATCACGCGCGCGGTACACCACACCCATGCCGCCGCCCCCAATGCGCTCGAGTACTTCGTAGCGACCGACCGCGTGCCCCGCAGGGAGATCGCCGTGCTGTCGGAGCGCGCCTAACGCCGCCGGGAGAACGCCTCCCGCGAGCCGCTCGAGGTAATCCGGAGCGGTGTCGTGCGAAGCGAGGAGCGAGACAAGCTCCGTCTGAAGCGCGTCGTCGTCGCACTCGCGTTCGATGAACGCTTTACGCTCCGCGGATGGCAGCGCGAGTGCACGCTCGAATAGCTCGCCGAGGCGTTCGCGGTCCGCGGGCTCGCGCCCATCGGTCATCCGTTGGCCCTCATTTCACGCGTCCGGGTCTCACTGCCAGGGGCCGACGGAACATAGGTGTGCGCCCTTAGCGCCTCAACGCGTTGGCCCGTTCGGCCCCTGATTCCGTGTAAGGCCTGGTGAGCAGAGAGCGCGTGGTCGCGCAGGCGATCAGCCCACTCCCGCTTCACTCACCAGAATCTCGCCGGTTTCACCGGCGCAGGAGGACCCATGAGGACCAGCAAGGCATGGCCAAAGGCCGCGATCTCCATGATAGTCGCTTCGATTTTTGTCGCATGTGATGACCCGGTGCGCGTGGAAAGCGTGCAGGCCAGGCCGGTGTTTGCCAGTTCCGCGGCGTCAGCGCAGATGGCGGCCACCGGAACCTTCAACCAAACCGCGATTACGAGTCTCGACGCACAGACGGCGGGCGGGAACACGACGCTGCATCAGACGTCCGTGGGAACCATCAGCGGCACGCTGACCGGTCATTTCCAGGACGACCTGACGGTCGTGATCCATCCTAACGGGAAGTTCAACGCGCGTTTCACGATTACCTGCAGCTGCACAGTGGATGGCAAGTTCGGCGTGATCGAGTTCGCGGCGCAGGACACGGGCGAGCTGCTCAGTCCGACGCTCGCTGCATTCGCCGGTCGCGCGGTGATCATTGGGGCGACCGGTGATCTGTCCGGTCTGCGTGGCGTGCTTCAGATCGCGGGGACCGTCAACGTCACGACTGGCCTTTCGACGTACAGCTATTCGGGGGACATCCACTTCGAGCCGTGAGAGTCCCTGGCAGCGCTCCGATCGAAGTGGTCGGAGCGCCGCCGTTTTGTGCCTAACGCCTAACGCGAAGGATGCCCGTCGCTCCGTCTACTGCCAGCGATATCGCAGCGCGACGTTCGCCATGAAGCCTTCCAGCGGAGCCCAGACATCGGTCGCCCACCTCCCCGCGATTCCCGGCGTGCGTCGCACCAATGGATCGGTGTCGGTCTGCCGCACGTTGAGCAGGTTCTCGAAGTTGGCGACGGCCTCAAACGGTCCGAACTGTCGCGTGGCGATGGCCATCAGATACAGGTATGGCTTCGACGTGCTGCGGAATGGATTGTCGTGGAGAGACTGCACGCCGTACCACGTGCCCTCGATGCCTAACCGGTACTCTCCTGGACGCTCGAGCATGAGGTCGCCGCCGACGCGGTGGCGCGGAAGCATCGGCATATCCTCCCGCGCGCCCGTAACAGCATCGGGTCTGCTGCCGCGCGCGTAACCGTAAGTGGCGATGAGCTTGCCCGCGGAGAATCGCCAGACCGCGAGAGCCTCGACTCCACCGATCCGCGTTTCGCCGTCGGCGTTCGTCAGCAGTCCTGGTCCAGTGCCGCCATGAAGATCGCCCAGCAGGATCGCATCGTCGATCGTCGATCTGTGCGCGGTGACCAGGATCTCCGCGCTGGCCAGCTGGCCATTCACGTCGAGCATAACGCCGAAGCTTCTCTCGTGACGGAGCGCGGTGGCCGAATGAACGGAGCGGAGACCCACGGCCTCTGTTTCCTCGGTTGTCGCCGTCGGCGCCGCGAAGCCAGTCCCGACGCTCCCTCGCACGGACCAGCCTTCGAACGGTTTCGCGAGCACCGCGAGCCGCTCTGTCAGTTGAAATCCCGCAGCCGTGTGCCGGTCACCTCGCGCGCTCACCGACACTGTGAGCGGACCAATCGCGCGTTCCGTCGTCACGAACAGCGAAGGCGTCATCCACTTGTGGTTGTAGGCGAAATTCAGCGAGTTCTCGAACTCATCGAGTTGCAACGCGGTCCCGATCACTGTGGTGCCGCGAGGCCCATCGAACGATCGCGTCAGCTCGAGCATCCCCGTCGTTGTGCGATCATCTTCGCGCGGTCCTTCCCCGAACTCGCGCTCGCGCCAAGCGCTGGACAGCGCAAACCGCATCGTGACGTTCTCCGTCCCCTTAACCGGAATGCGTGCGATTGCACCAGCGTCCGCCCGGTTACTCTGCAAGCTCTCTCTGAACGGCATTCCATCGGGCGCGTTCGCGGCACCGAGCGTACCGCCGGCGCGGTCGTCGTAGCCATATCCAGCAGTCACGAAGAGTGATCGCCCGCGATTGTCCACAGCGTTCAGACGGGGACGTAAGCTCCAGCGTCTCGCGCGTGACTGATCCGCCCAGCCGTCGCGATCGAGATCTCCGGCAGCCTGCGTCGTCCCGGCCGCCAGCAGCGAGACGCCGATGCCCGAACCGAGGCGGTGACTGAGCCACGTGGCCGCGTCGGTCACGCCGAGGGTGCGGCGATTCAGCAGGAGCTCCTTTTTGCCTGTGGGCGGCTTCGACACGAGGTTGATCACTCCGCCTAACGACTGAGCGCCGTAAAGTGAAGACGCGGCGCCCTTGATGATCTCGACGCGCTGCAGATCCACGGGAGAGATGTCGAGCGGGCCCAGCGCGCTGGTAGTGCCGCCATAGAGCGGCAGCCCATCCGCGAGCATGACGGTGTATTGGCCGGGCAGACCGAGGATCCGCACGCTTCCCGTACCGAGGCCTGGCGCGGCGATCTGCACGCGCAGCCCGGGCGTCTCATTGAGCAGCATACTGATGCCACTCGGCGACATCAGAGTCT
>DATFBW010000064.1:0-4992 GCA_035253645.1 Gemmatimonadaceae bacterium
TGCCTTCGCGGATCCGCGAGCATGACGTGCAAGACATCCGCGCGCGCATCGCGGAGCTGGAGGAAGAACGTTTCCGCCTAACGTTCCGCAGTGCGACGGAGCCGCTGGAGAGTCCGCTGCGCCTGCGCGAGCTGCGCAAGGACATCGCCCGATTGAAGACCGTGTTACGGGAACAGGAACGCGCGAGCGCGCCTGCACCCGCCGCCAAGGGATAGAGGAGAGCGAGCAGTCATGCCCGAACCGATGAAGGCCGGTGAGCCACGACGTGGCGCGCGTAAAGTGCGCGTCGGCACCGTGGTCAGCGACAAGATGCAAAAGACCGTCGTGGTCGCGATCGAGCGCCGCTTTGCGCACCCCGTGTACGGCAAGATGGTGCTGCGCACGAGCAAGGTGAAAGCACACGACGAACAGAACTCGGCCAAGTCCGGCGACACGGTGCGCATCGTGGAGACGCGCCCGCTCTCCAAGGACAAGCGCTGGCGCGTCGTCGAGATCGTCGAACGCGCGCGTTTGAGCGCAGGAGACTGAGCCATGATCCAGCAAGAGTCGATGGTCAGAGTCGCCGACAACTCGGGCGCCAAGCGGGCGCAGGTGATCCGCGTATTGGGCGGCACGCGCCGGCGGTACGCCGGCATCGGCGACAAGGTGATCGTGGCCGTGAAGGACGCGCTGCCTAACGGTACGGTGAAGAAGGCCGAGGTCGCGACTGCGGTCGTCGTACGCACAGTCAAGGAGACGCGGCGGAAGGACGGCAGCTACATCAAGTTCGACGAAAACGCGGTGGTCATCATCAACGAACAGGGCGAGCCGCGCGCAACGCGCATCTTCGGTCCCGTGGCGCGCGAGCTGCGCGACCGGCGCTACATGAAGATCGTGTCGCTCGCGCCGGAGGTCTTGTAGGATGCGTCTGCTCAAGTACCGAAAGACGGCGCGGAAGCGGCTGAGCGTCGCGCGTCATGCGCGCAACGTCGAGCGCGTGAAGATCCGCATCGCCAAGGGCGACACGGTGCGCGTCATGCGCGGCGACGACAAGGGGCGTGAGGGCAAGGTGCTGCGCGTGTACCCCAAAACCGGACGCCTAACGATCGACGGCGTCAACATCGTCAAGAAGCATCGCAAGGCGCGGCGCGCCGAGGAGCAGAGTCAGATCCTCAGCACACCGGCGCCCATCCACCATTCGAACGTCATGCTCATCGATCCCAAGTCCGGAGCGCCCACGCGCATCCACATGCGGATCGACGCGGACGGCACCAAGGAACGCATGTCGGCCAAGAGCGGCGATGCGATTCCGCGGTCACGTTGAGAGGTCGTTAGGCAATGGCTGAAGAAAAAAAGTCCGCCAAACCGACGCCGGCCAAAGGCGCGCCCAAACAGGGCGGCGGGAAGGCACAGGGGCGCAAGGACGGCGGCGATCGCAAGTCGATGCTGTCCAAGGGAACGCACGCGGGCAAAGAGCTTCCTGTTCCGCCGCCGCGTTTGCGCGACGCGTACAACGAGCGGGTGCGTCCGGCGCTGATGAACAAGCTGTCGCTGACGAACCGGCATCAGGTCCCGGGACTCACGAAGATCGTCGTCAACGTTGGACTGGGCGAAGCCATCAAGCAGCCGAAGATGCTGGATTCGGTCGTTGAAGAGCTGGCGCTCATCACCGGGCAGCGTCCCGTGCGCAAAAAGGCCAAGAAGTCGATCGCCGGCTTCGGGCTGCGCCAGGGGCAGGAGATCGGCGCGTCCGTGACGCTCCGGGGCGCCCGTATGTGGGAGTTCCTGGACCGTTTCATCAACACGGCAGTGCCGCGCATCCGCGACTTCCGTGGGTTGTCCACGCGCTCGTTCGACGGCCGCGGGAATTATTCGTTAGGCGTCAAGGAACAGATGATCTTTCCCGAGATCAACTACGACATGATCGAGCAGATCCACGGGATGGATATCACGTTTGTAACCACGGCAGGGCGCGACGATCACGCGCTGGCGCTGCTCAGAGAGCTCGGCTTCCCGTTCAGGGGAGACGAGAAGAAGAACTAGGTCAAAGGTCAAAGGTCAAAGCATGGCGAAGACTTCCAAGAAGGTCAAAAACGAACAGCGGATCGATCTCGTGAAGCGTTATGCGGCGAAACGCAAAACGTTGCGCGAGAAGATTCGCAACCCCAAGACGAGCGAGGAGGCCCGCGCCAAAGCGTATGCGCAGCTGCGCGATCTTCCCCGCAACTCCGCCGAGATCCGCATTCGCAATCGCTGTGCGATGACGGGACGTTCGCGCGGATATGTGCGCGCATTCGGTCTCTCGCGTTTGGCGATGCGGGAAATGGCGTTACAGGGGCTGCTGCCCGGTGTGAGAAAGGCCAGTTGGTGAAACCGAGGTCAGAGGTCAAAGGTCAAAGCACATCCTACAGGTCCGATTACGGATACCATAGGAACGAGGAAACGAGATGAGTCTGAACGATCCGATTGCTGACATGCTGACGCGCATCCGCAACGCGTGCCTTTCACGGCATCGCCGAGTGGACATGCCAGCATCGAAGATGAAAGCCGAAATCGCGCGCATCCTGCGCGACAACAATTACATCCAGGATTTCCGCGTGCTCGAGTTGGAGAACGGACACAAGGTGCTGCGCGTCGTGCTGCGTTATGCAGCCGGCGGTCAGAGCGTGATCCGCGACCTCAAGCGCGTGTCTTCGCCAGGCCTGCGCAAATACGTCGGCGCCCGGGAAATTCCGCGCGTACGCAACGGTCTCGGGATGGCAATCCTCAGCACCTCGCAAGGACTCATGTCCGACACGCAGGCGCGCCGATCGCACACCGGTGGCGAGTTGCTCGCGCTGGTCTGGTAAGGGAGCGGCCATGTCGAGAATCGGGAAACAACCAGTAGCCGTACCGAGCGGCGTCACCGTCTCCATCGATGGACAGACGGTCTCGGTGAAAGGACCCAAGGGTGAGCTGAAGCGAGTCGTGCACCCTGAGTTGGCGGTCGCGCTCGCGAACAACGAAATCACGGTTTCGCGCCCGAGCGACGAAGCGCACCACAAGGCGCTGCACGGCCTCTCCCGCACGCTCATCGCGAACATGATCGAAGGTGTGACGAAGGGTTATCAGAAGCAGCTCGAGATCACGGGCGTCGGCTACAAGGCGGAGGTCCGGCCGTACGGCTTGCAGCTCTCGTTAGGCTTCAGTCACACGATCGAAGTCAAAGCGCCGCCGGGCATCAAGCTCTCGGCGCCGCAGCCGACGCAGATCGTCGTCGATGGCGCGGATAAAGAAGTCGTCGGGCGTCTGGCCGCGGAGATCCGCCGCCTGCGCAAGCCGGAGCCTTACAAGGGGAAAGGGATCAAATACGCAGGCGAAGTTGTCCGTCGTAAGGCGGGCAAGGCCGGAGGCAAGTAATGCCCAAGATTGCAATTCCACGGAGCAACGTCGAGCGCCGCGCGCGCCGGCACCTACGCGTGCGCAAGCGCGTCAATGGGTCACCCGAGCGGCTTCGCCTGGTGGTGTTCCGTTCGCTCAAACACATCTACGCGCAGCTCGTCGACGACGTCGCCAACCGCACGCTGGTGTCCGTATCGGACAAGGACCTAACGGGAAAGAAGGCCGAGCGCGCCTCTGCGGTCGGGAAGCGCCTCGCTGAAAAAGCAAAGTCGGCCGGGGTGTCGAAGGTTGTCTTCGACCGCGCCGGTTATCGATACCATGGGCGTGTGAAAGCGCTCGCAGACGGCGCCCGCGAGGGCGGGCTGGAGTTCTAAAATGGCTGACGAAACACAGGGCTCAGGCGCCGAAGGCGGCGCACCAACCAGTCGGCCACCGCGCGCTCGCGCGGGTGGCGGACGTGGCGCTGGCCGTGGTCAGGGTGGAGGACGTGGTGGCGGTGGCCAGGGTCGCGGTGCTGGTGGTGGAGGCGGACGCGGCGGCCGAGGCGGGCCTGGAGGCGGAGGCGGTCAGGGACGCGAAGCCAAGCGCGGCGATCGAGGTGCTGAGCAGAAGAGCGAAGGCGGTTCGGAGCTGATCGAGAACGTCGTCGCGATCAATCGCGTCGCCAAGGTCGTGAAAGGTGGTCGGCGCTTCTCCTTTAACGCTCTCGTGTCCGTGGGAGACGGGCAGGGGCGCGTTGGATTTGCAACGGGAAAGGCCAACGAAGTCTCCGAAGCCGTCCGCAAGGCGGTTGAAGCTGCTCGCCGGCACATGATCGCGATCCCCATGACGGGTTCGACGATTCCACACGAAGTCGTGGGTCGCCACGGGGCTGGCTCCGTTCTGATGAAGCCTGCTGCTCCCGGCGCTGGCGTGATCGCCGGCGGCGCTGTGCGCGCGGTGCTCGAGTGCGCCGGCATCAGCGACATCCTCACGAAGAGTCTTGGCTCGACGAACCCGCACAACATGGTACGTGCTGCGTTCGACGGGCTGCAGCAGTTGACCACGGTCGATCAAATCGCGCATGAACGCGGGATCGAGGTTGCACATATTCCATATCGTTCGCGCGCGAAGGGGAAAGCCGTGGAGGTGGCGCATGCCTAGGACGTTCGTATGGCACCGCACCCGTGGTCCCAAGCGCACGGACAAGGATGCACCACCGGGCAAGGGACAATTGCGTATCAAGCAGGTGCGCAGCGCGATCGGTCACAGCTGGCGTTATCGCCAGGTGCTGGACGCGCTGGGACTGAGGCACCATCAGGCGGAAATCGTTAGGCAGGACTCGCCCGCGCTCCGCGGGCAATTGCGCAAGGTGCGTCACCTCGTGCAGGTGACGCCCGTAGAGGATTGAGCAAGTGACTGACACCAAGAAGATCGGCCTGCACAACCTGCGGCCCGCGCCGGGATCGCATCGCGCCACAAAACGGCTCGGGCGCGGACCCGGATCCGGCCAGGGAAAGACGGCGGGCAAGGGACATAAGGGGAGCATGGCGCGTGCTGGGCACGGCGGCCCCGGTGGCGGCAAGCCCGGGTTCGAAGGCGGCCAGATGCCGCTCAGCCGCAGACTGCCCAAGCGCGGCTTCACGAATGCCT
>DATFBW010000065.1:0-5617 GCA_035253645.1 Gemmatimonadaceae bacterium
GTAGACGAAGTAGATAACGAGTCCGATGGCGAGCCAAATCAGCAACCTCAACCACGTATCGCCCGGAAGCGCGGTCATCATATACCCGCAAATCAGGATCGATAGGATTGGGACGAGAGGAACGAGAGGCGTCTTGAACGGTCTGTGGAGGTCAGGAGACCGATACCGCAAAATGATGATTCCCGCGCTCACGATCACGAACGCGAGCAACGTCCCGATTGACACCAGCTGTCCGAGAATGTCGATCGGGAAGAGACCCGCGATGATGCCCGCAACCGTTCCTGTGATGATCGTCGCGATATAGGGCGTCTGGAACTTGGGGTGCACCTTGCCGAAAACAGGCGGGAGCAGGCCGTCGCGCGCCATCGAGTAGAAGATGCGCGGCTGGCCGAGGAGCATCACCAGCACGACCGACGCCAAACCGGCGATGGCACCTAACGAGACAACAGGCTTGAGCCACGCGATCCCCGGCCCCCCCTTGTCGATCGCGACATAGACCGGGTTGGGAACGTTGAGCTCGGAGTAGTGCGCCATGCCTGTCATCGCCAACGCCATCAGGATATACAGCACCGTACATATCGCGAGTGAGCCGAGGATCCCGATGGGTAAGTCGCGTTGGGGGTTCTTGGCCTCCTGCGCTGCCGTGGACACGGCGTCGAAGCCGATGTAGGCGAAGAAGATGACGCCCGCGGCCCGCACGATGCCGCTCCAGCCGAACTGGCCGAATTCGCCGGCGTTAGGCGGTACGAGGGGCGTCCAGTTGTCCGGATTGACGAAGTTGAGTCCGAAGGCGATCACAAGCAACACGATGGTGACCTTTACCAGCACGATGACGTTGTTCACGCCGGCTGACTGCCTGATGCCGATGACAAGCAGCGTCGTTAGGATCGCAACGAGCGCCACGGCCGGGAAGTTGATGATCGCGCCGGTCGTCTCCATGTTGAGCCCGCCCCCCACCGCCCGCAGCGGAGCCGACGTGAGCGCCGCCGGAAGGTTGATCCCCAGCTGGTCGCGCAGGAACGCCACAAAGTACCCCGACCACCCCACCGACACGGTTCCGGCGGCGAAGAGATACTCGAGGATGAGGTCCCAGCCGATGATCCAAGCGAAAAACTCGCCTAACGTTGCATAACCATACGTATACGCCGAGCCAGCGATCGGGATCATCGACGCAAACTCGGCGTAGCACAGTCCGGCGAAGAGGCACCCCAAGCCGGCGATCACGAACGAGAGCACGATCGCAGGTCCGGCATATTGAGCGGCGGCGCTTCCCGTAAGCACGAAAATTCCCGCTCCGATGATCGCCCCGATCCCCAGTAGCGTGAGGTTCAACGGGCCAAGGGCGCGGCGAAGCGTAACCGTTTCGCCGGCTCCCTCAGCCTCACGCATCAGTTGGTCAAGGGGCTTTCTGGTCCACAGACCCATGAGGAGAGTCTCCGTTGTCGTGAGAGGGTGAGCCTGTTGCCACCTCAAGCGATGCGGGCGATCGTCCGTGCGATCGCCCGCTACCTAACGCAAGCCGGCGCCATTGTCGGCGCGCGGGCTGTATTTGTCAATCCTTTCATCTTAGCTCTTAGTCATTAGCTCTTAGCTCTTAGGGTGTTTTTGCTAAGAGCTATGAGCTAAGAGCTATGAGCTACAGAGAGTAGTTCGGTGCCTCACGTGTGACAGTAACATCGTGCGGATGCGACTCGCGCAGCCCGGCGGTTGTTATGCGTACGAATTGCGCATCATGACGCAGCTCCTCGATCGACGCGCATCCGACATAACCCATACCACTGCGCAAACCGCCGACCATCTGAAAGAGCACATCGGCTACCGGGCCCTTGTAAGGCACGCGGCCTTCAATCCCTTCAGGCACCAGTTTCTTCACCGACATCTCGCCTTCCTGGAAGTAGCGATCGGCGCTGCCGTCCTGCATCGCGGAAAGAGAGCCCATCCCGCGAATCATCTTGAAGCGGCGCCCTTCGAGGAGGAACGATTCGCCTGGACTTTCCTCTGTGCCGGCGAGCATCGATCCCATCATGACGCAGCTTGCGCCAGCGGCGAGCGCCTTCACGATGTCGCCCGAGTATTTGATGCCACCGTCCGCAATCACAGGCACATCGCCGGCACCTTCGACCGCATCCAGAATCGCGGTGAGCTGCGGAACGCCTACGCCGGTGACAACGCGTGTCGTGCAGATGGACCCGGGCCCGACGCCCACTTTTACGGCGTCCACTCCGCGATCGACGAGCGCGATGGCTCCTTCGCGCGTCGCGACGTTCCCGGCAACGAGCTGGATATCGGGGAACGTCTGCCTAACGAGGTCGACGGCGCCTAACACGCCTTCGCTATGTCCGTGTGCCGTATCGATGACGAGCACGTCGACGCCCGCACTCACGAGAGCTTTGGCACGGTCCAGGTAATCGCCTCCGGCCCCGATCGCCGCCGCTACGCGCAGGCGGCCGTGCTGGTCCTTGTTCGCATCCGGGAATTCACGTCGCTTATGGATGTCCTTGACGGTGATCAATCCCTTGAGGCGCCCTGAGGAATCGACGACAGGAAGCTTTTCGATGCGGTGCTCGCCGAGGATGCGCTCCGCTTCGTCGAGCGTCGTCCCCATTGGCGCCGTCACCAGACCTTCGGCAGTCATGACATCGCGAATCGGACGCTGCACGTTGCGCTCGAACTGCAGGTCGCGATTCGTGATGATGCCGACGAGCGTTCCGCTCTCATCGACGATCGGCACGCCGCTGATCTTGAAGCGCTTCATGAGCGCAACCGCCTCCCGCAACAAAGCGTTAGGCGAGAGTGTGATCGGGTTCAGGATCATCCCGCTTTCGGAACGCTTCACGCGATCGACTTCGGCTGCCTGACGATCGACGGACATGTTCTTGTGCAGCACGCCGATGCCGCCGGCGCGCGCCATCGCGATTCCCATCTCCGATTCCGTGACCGTATCCATCGCCGCCGAGACAAGCGGCACGTTCAGTGAGATTCCCTTTGTAAAGCGGCTCGCGGTGTTGACCTCGCGGGGGTGCGTCGTGGAGTGCCGCGGAACGAGCAGGACATCGTCAAAGGTCAGCGCCGCTTCTTGGCGAACGCGCAGCGCGGTGAGCGGGATCGGATCGTCTAAACGCAGCGGCCCGCTCTCTGGCAAGCCAGATGGAGCGGGCCGCGATTCAATTCGAGTGGAGGTCGCCATGGCAAATTCTAGGCGCCTCCTCGCCGCGATGGTAGTGGCCTACGCGGGCTCTGAATCGCCTGGTGACGGAGGCGGCACTGGTGGGGGTACCGGCGGCATCGGTGGCCCTGGAGCTGGTGGCACCTCCGGCTTTGCAGCGTCACGAGCCGCGTTCCTGAAATCCGTCGCGACCGACTTCCCGGCTGCAGCAACTCCCTGAGCAACACCAACGGCGCTGCTCGCGACGTTCTTTCCAGCCTCTGCCACGCCTCCCAAAACGCCGACAGCTCTGTTGAGAAGACTCATCGTTTCAGCCACCGCCGTGGCTGAGACTTTCCCGGCGCGAAGTGTGTCCTCGACTCCGTCGCTAAACCGTTCGAGGAGACTGCGCGATGGAGCGTTAGGGGCAGCGTACTTCGACTCGAGAAACTCGGCATAATCGAGAACTTGATAGGCGCGCTCATCGCCCATCGATTCGAGTTTTTTGAGGATGCGGTCGCGTAGATGGGGGTGCATCTGAATAGCTCGTAGCTCGTAGCTCGTAGCTCTCAGGCGGTTGCTAAGAGCTACGAGCTAAAGACTATGAGCTTACGAAAAGGTTGTTAAGAAGTTTTTACGCAGTCCAGCGGACGGCTTCGCCGCGCACGTCGATGTGCACGTAGGATCGAGCGCCGCGCGAATAGATCCCCAGCCCGCCTTTGAGCTCAGGGTACATCGCCTCGACCTGCTCGACTGCCTGCACGATCAGCTTGAGATCGCGACTGTTCATGACGCCGTTGCCGTCCGCATCGATCACAATGTCTGCCGCATCGCCGTATTGATGCCGGCTGTCGCGCGCAGAATTCTTGACGGTGCGGTTATGCAGCGGCGTGCGGAAGCCAGAGTGCACATCGATTTCGAGCTGCGCGTCATCGAGACCGCCGCGCTGACTCGCGATCGCCGCAACCACCAGCTCCAGCTTGTCGAGCAGTTCCGGCTCGAGCGCTACATAACGCGGCCATACGTCGCTGCCATCGTGCGTCAGGAAGTCCTTCATCCGAAGATGGTCGG
This sequence comes from Gemmatimonadaceae bacterium, assembly GCA_035253645.1. Taxonomy (GTDB): domain Bacteria; phylum Gemmatimonadota; class Gemmatimonadetes; order Gemmatimonadales; family Gemmatimonadaceae; genus DASYRX01. Next base: position 4,217 of record DATFBW010000065.1, read on the forward strand.
ACACCTGCAACTCCAGATCGTTAGGCCCGATCTCGAGGAAGCCACTGGGTCGCTCGGCGCTGGCTTGCCGTTCGCCGACGTACCGGCCGATGCGATAGCCATTGAGCATGTTCCCCTGCTTCTCCTCGAACGGAACGAGCACGGCGAGCGCGGGACCATCTACCATCGTCTCGGTCGCACCATCGACCGTCTGAAGCGCCAGTCGGTAGAAGCCCGGCTCCTCCGGCGCGCGGAGGGCGTGGTTCAAGGACCGGCTTTCAGAGGTGCTGTCGACCGTCCCGACGCGCACCCAACGCCACGCGATGGAATCGAGCGTCCCGGCTACTTCGATCGGATAGTCCACGGTCTGGTTAGGCAGCGCGACGCGCATATTCACGCGGCCGCTCCAACCAAAAGCATGCTGCGAAGCGCGCGCACTGATCGCGGCGAACGGCGCGCGAAGCATCGAGGACTGTCTCAGTCCGATGGCGGGGGACGAAGCAGCAAACGTAGCCAGGACGGCGAGGGCAGTCGCCACGATCACGCCAACGGCGCGACCCCGCCGCGTTGAGCGCGGCTTCCGCCTTTTTGCTACGAAGTTTACGCCTAGTTGCTGGCCCATCGGGCTCGCTCTCCACGAACGTCGACGTGAACGAAGGGGCCGTGCGCGCGTGTGGCTTTGTATACCGCCACGCCGCCGGCGAGGTCAGGGAACTGCTGTTCTATGCGCTCGAAGACTTTCGCCAAGACCGTGGCATCCGCCTTGTTCACGCGTTTGTCACCATTCAGGTCGTCCATGCGCCCGTTGCCGTCGCTATCGACGAATACATCGGCCGCGTCGCCATACTGATGCCTGCTGTCGGGAGCACGTCCCCGACGGAGACCGCGAGCATTGTACTGCGGAGTGCGGAATCCCGACATAATCACGAGCTTCGGATTCTGGATTCCAAGCGCCCGTAGCTCACTCAACGCAAGCTCCAACTTCTCTACCAGTTCTTCCCGCAAGACCAGGTATTTAGGCCATACGCCCTGCTGGTCGTGCGTCAAGAAATCCCGCAGTCGGAAGTTCTCCGACACATGCGTGTCCTGATTAGCAGGCGTGACTTCGATGAAGCCTTCCGGCTGCTCCTTTGCGACACCGCGGCGTTCACCGGGCCAATGCCCTACGCGGTACGTCCCGATCCGGCCCGCCCGCTTGGCCGAAAAGGGCAACAACGAGATGAGCGAAAAACGTTGCTTCGACGTCGTATCGTCGACCGTATAAACGCCCGGCGACCTCGTAGTGCTGTCACCGAAGAGCTTCGCCAGCGCACTAATCTCGAACCGTGGTGCGGCACTCGGCGCGACGAAGAGGGCGCGTAGCGCACCGCTCCGCCCACCGACCGCACGCGAAAGCGTGCTATCGCCGATTGCCGGCCCCGC
>DATFBW010000066.1:0-3075 GCA_035253645.1 Gemmatimonadaceae bacterium
AGAACGTCTAGAATGCGGTGCGCCGCCTCACAAACGCGCACGCGTGACAGGGATGAGCCCGCTCCGTTACAAACGGGCCGCAAGCTGTCTGCGCGCCATGCCTAACGAGCTAGCGGGCAGTACACGGCTCCATCGCGAGAGCGATCAAGTCCTGGCCGATCAACGTCCCATTCCAGCGTTCGCCGCTGCGCGTAAACCGCGCGGTAATCCGTCCGGTGTTGTCGCGCCATACGAGGATGAGCACATCGTCCTGGAGCGTCCAACTTTCCGCGCGCCCCACCCCATCGAGCGTGAGCGCCCGGCGCGGACCGGCATCGGCCTCCACAGGGGAAACGCCGAGCTGAACGCGACGCGGGATAGCATCGATGCGCGCGCTGTCGGCGTCGCCACTTCGGCCGGTTATCTGAATGACATAGCATCCCGCGATCGAGGCGGTCTTGGCGCGTAAGCTGTCCGACAACAACGCGTCGGTCCGCCGCCTTTCCACGACTTCTCGAGGGCGCGCTGCACTCGCCCCTGAGACTACAACGTCCTGCAAGCGCACGTCAGCCTTCTGCAGAGCGAAGCCGAGCTGCACGCTGTCACGAGGGATAGCCACCGCATGCTGCGCCGACTGGAAGCCTAACGCGCGGACGCTAACGGTCTGCTGACCGACGGGCACCTGCTTCAGCTCGAACTTCCCGGTGCTGTCGGTCTGGGTCATCTGGTGTTGCGCACCGACACTCACGATCGCGCCTTTGACAGGAGCGCCTGTCGCAGCATCGAGGACTCGCCCCTGCACAATTCCACCCACCTGCTCCGTTTCAGCAACGGCTTCGGCGGCGGCTTTGCGCGCTTCCTGCCTAACGCTTGGAGGCGGTGCGGCGGGCGGAATGGGCTGCGGCATCTTGCCTGGCAGCTGCACCACCTTGTCCACTGAAAGCTGCTCCTCTTCTTTCCGCGACTGAGGCTGTGCGGCAGACCGGTTGGCGACGTTCTGTCTCGCCGCGCCTTCATTCACCGCGTTCAGCCGCGCGGCGCTCGGCGCAGCGGCTCCCGCACCGCGCGCGCCATCCATATCACGCGTCGCGCTCGTGGCAGCAGTCGGCGCCTGGACTTGAGCCGCGGTATCCTCGAACCGAACGACCGAGCTCTCGAGGGCTTTGTCAGGAGAGACAGTGCGGAGCACGAGTGCGGTGCCGGCAGCGAGAAGCACAGTGGCCGCCGCCGCGTATCCAACACCCGCGCGGCGCCATGCCCATCCTTTGCGCCGCCGCGTCGCGATGTTCGGAACCCCCGCCGCCGTTTGCAAGGCCGGGATATCATCCAATGCTCCAAGGATCCGCGTCGACGCCGCGATCAACCCGCGTGCTTCGGCTACCGCTCGCGCGCACTGCTCGCAACTTTGCACGTGTGTTTCGGCTTCACTCGCCTCGTTAGGTGCGAGCGCGCCGTCCAGCCACGCGTGAATGGTTCCTTCATCAAGATGCTGCATTGCTACCTCCAACGCTGCGGCCCTCGCTCTGCATCGCCTCGTACGATTCCACCAGCCGACGCCGCGCACGCGCGAGCGTTGTTCCTATTGATCCTACTGACAAACCCAGCGCTTCCGCGATCTCTTCGTAGTTCAAGCCTTCCTCCCGCATCAGTAGCGCCAGCCGGTCGCGCTCGATAAGACTATCGATAGCCTTCCGAGCCAGCGCCGCTTCCTGAGCTCGCTCCACCGCCGTCTCTGCCGATTCCACCTGCACGTCGCGCGTCTCTTCTGCCAGGAGCCGCAACTTCTGGCGGCGGCGATCCTCGCGCCGAGCATCGTCTCGTACCAGGTTCGTCGCCACGGCAAAGAGCCACGCCCGTTCGTTCGTTAGGTACATCTGGCGGAGGGCGCGCAGGAATGTCTCCTGCGCGACCTCCTCGGCCCAATCACGGTCGCCGAGCCGACGCGTCAGGTACCGCACCAGCGGCCCGTGATACGTCTTGAACAGGCGTTCCAGCTCGGCGTCGTTCATCGCTTACCAGGCGGCAACCAGGTCCCGCAGCTCGTTCGCGGTCATGCGTTCCTGACCTTGCGGGGTGAACTCGATCGCGATCGCCCGGCCGGCGACGATCACACGCTCGCCTAACGCGAGTGTGGGACCGAGACCGGAGAGCTGTTGCACGAGCTCGAAGTACAAGGGTGAATAGGGTTTCACTTGCACCGTTCGCATGGCCGGAGTTTGGCGGACATCAGTCCATACACCATTGACGAGCTGAAAGACCCGTTGTTCCACCTGGCGCATGTTCTGTTGCAACCCACCCGCGACGGCCGCCGAGGCATCGACGTCCGCCAGCGATTTGGCTTCCCGCTGCGTGGCCGCTTGCTTGGCCGCGTTGAACTCCTGCTCCTTGCGCATTTGCGGTGTGGCATTGGCCGCGCTACCTGACACCACGATTTGGCTGAGTTGCGCGTCACCTCGGGAGCGACCGGCTTCGTTCGCGCGGCCGACAGCAGGCGAGGCTGGGGGCGCGGCACCCACGCTGCGCCGCATACCGTCCACCGCCACCTGCATCCCCGGCTCCAGTACGAGGTAGGACGAGAACTCCGTCGGAATACCAAAACGTTCGCCTAACGATCTGATTTCGGAATCCAGCTCCACGGAGCCACCACGGCGTCGCTTCTCGGCGGCCAGCCAGCCGATGCGCTGCGCCGCCCACAGGCGCGCGACGAATGCGTTGTCGCGCTCACGCCCGGGGAAACGTGCGTCGCGCGTCCACGACAACCGACCATCGGGCGAGTCCGTCTCGACCACGAGGCGTGCTTCGCCGCTGCCGTCATAACGAGTGAGGAGAACGAGGTCCTGTCCCGCGAAGAGATCGACGGGCAGACTCGGATGGACATTCAGGAGACGTACACCGTCCGCACGTACACGAACGTTGCTGAGCACGGGACTCGTCAGGCGCTGTGCAAGCAGCGATACCGCGCGCTCCACCGACTCGCTAGCGCTTACGAAGTGAGCTGTCCCGCGCCCTTCCAGTGCGAGCTGCTCGATCAATCCGGCGTGAATCTCTGCGCCGACGCCAACCGTGAAGACACGGGCTTCGTTGCGCAGCCGCGCA
>DATFBW010000067.1:0-9478 GCA_035253645.1 Gemmatimonadaceae bacterium
GGCTGCTTCCGGGGCGGCCACCACTAGCGTCCATTGCCGCGTTAGCGCACCGTCAAGCGGCGGGGCTACACGTGCCTTCGCTAGCCGGGCAAGATTTTGCAGAATCACTTTGGCTTTGAAACCGTAATGAACCGCGAATGACGCCGCTTCACGATCGCGTAGTCTCAGCGCTGGGACACCAGTACGAGATCGAGAGCGAGATTGGGCGCGGAGGCATGTCCGTGGTCTATCGCGCGCGTGACGTGCGGCTCAAGCGTGCCGTCGCCATCAAGGTCCTGCCGCCGGAGCTGGCCCATGATGCGGCCATCCGGGCGCGTTTTACGAGGGAAGCTCAGACGTCGGCGCAGCTCTCGCACGCGCACATCGTGCCGATCTTCGACGTCGGCGAGCGCGAGGGGATTGCGTATTTCGTGATGGCCCTGGTCACGGGCGAGAACCTGGGCGCTGTGCTCGCCCGGCATCCACGTCAACCGATCGACGACGTGCGCCGCATTCTCGCGGAGATCGCCGACGCGCTCTCCTACGCGCATTTGCGAGGCGTTATTCACCGCGACATCAAACCGGACAACATCCTGCTCGATGCGGCGAGCGGGCGGGCGATGGTCACGGATTTCGGTATCGCACAGGCGATCGAGGCGGGGCACCGCCTAACGGCAACGGGGATCGCCGTCGGCACGCCCACGTACATGTCGCCAGAGCAAGCGGTGGGCGAACGGGACATCGACGGGCGGAGCGACGTGTATTCGTTAGGTGTCCTGGCCTATCAGATGCTGACCGGTCGCGTCCCCTTTACCGCGGGCAACTCGATGGCCTTGCTGCTCAAGCACGTGTCGGAGCGGCCACGACCCATTGAGGACCAGCGTCCCGAAACGCCGCGCGGCATGCGCGAAGTCATCGAGCGCGCGATGATGAAGGCGCCGGAGGATCGGTGGCCAACTGCGGCGGCAATGCGCGAAGCGCTCCTGTCAGACAAAGTCCCGAGCGCGGCGTGGCGCGCCGAGGCGCGTGAACCTGTGAAATACACGTCGCCGCGGCCGGATGCAGCGCGTGCCGTAGCACGTCCAGCGCCGCGCCGGCCGGCCCCCATTCCGGAGCGCGCCACACCGGCGGCGGCGCCCATGCCTAACGTGATCGAGCTGGAGCCGCCGCAACTGGCACCGCTGACGCAGGCTCAACGCGAGGACCTGCGACTTTGGCATGGTCGCGTCAACCTGCTCGACAGGATCAAAGCCGCGCGCGGATACTACGTCAGCACACTCGGCGCCATCGTGATGGGGATGGTCGGCTTCGCTTTTGGTGTGGAAGAGGCCCCGCCATTTGTGCTGGCGCCAATCGTGCCAATGTTCATGATGCGCAAGCTGTGGCTTCGCGGACGTTCGCTCCGCGAGAGCGGCCTCAAGCTGCGGCGCGTCTTTCTGATGCCTCGCGCGAAGTGGGTGCTTCCTGCCCCGCCACCGCCACCTAACGAGCAGTATCTGGAAAAGCTCGCGACGCGTGAAGTACTCGACAGTCCGCACGGGGCCGCGATCCGCCGAGCCGTAGAAGAGCGCGACGCGATCCTCGGCATTTTGCGCAGCCTTTCGAAAGCCGATCGCGCGCTTCTCCCCGATCTCAAGCCGACCGTCAATGCGCTTGCCGAACGGGTGGCGCAACTCGCGCAGATGCTGCACAGACTGGAGCGTAGCATCGATCCGCGGCTGATCGATGAGCTGGACGCCCGTATCTCGGAAGCCGAAGGAGACGAAGAGTCGCTCGACAGCGAACGGAAACTGGCGCTCCTCAAGCGCCAGCGCGCGACGCTCGAGGAGCTCGATGAGCGGCGCGCTGCTCTCAGCAGGCAGCTGGATAACGCCGGTCTCGCGTTAGGCAGCCTGCGGCTGGATCTGATCAAGCTGCGATCGTCCGGACTGCAGTCCGCGCTCTCCGACGTATCGACAGCGACGCAAGAGGCGCGTGCGCTCTCGCGCGAGATAGGCGCGGTACTGGACGCCGCGGCCGAGGTGCGCAGCCTGTAGGCTGTTGGGATGGGGACTCGTAAGGCACGCAAGGTTGCTTCGGGCATTCTCGCCATGGTGGTGGGCGTGCCGGCGCTCGCCTGGGCCAGTTGGACGCTCAGCGATTCGCGCTCCTTTCAGTTTTTCGGCAAGCTCGTCACGCGCGTCGAAACCGACGATTCGATTGTCGCGCTTACTTTCGATGATGGTCCCATTCCACCGTACACCGATTCGGTGCTCGCGATGCTCGCGGACGCGAACGCAGTGGCCACTTTTTTTGTCGTCGGCCAGGGGGCCGCTCAGCGTCCCGAGCTTACACGTCGCTTGCTGGCTGCCGGCCATGAGCTCGGGAACCATTCGTATTCACACAAACGGCTCATCTTCAAGAGTCCGGGTGGCGTTAGGCGCGAGCTGGAACGGACGGATAGTGTCATCCGCGCCGCCGGCCAGAGCAGTGCAGTGCACTTCCGTCCGCCCTATGGCAAACGGCTCGTGGTCTTGCCGTGGATATTGTCGCGCACGGGCCGCACGACGATCCTGTGGGACCTCGAGCCGGACTCGTATCCAGACGTTGCGCGCGATCCGGATCGCATCGTCGATCATGTGATGACCCGCGTCAGACCCGGATCGATCATCCTGCTGCACGTTGAAACGCGAGCGCGGGCTCCCGCGCGCGCGGCGCTTCCCAAGCTGCTCACTGCACTCCGTGCCAAAGGTTATGAGTTGGTGACCGTGTCCGAGCTCATGCGGCGCGCGAAAGGTCAGGAGCCGGCAGTATGACCGACGTTATGCCATCAACCGATCGCGTGAGTGTCTTTTTCTATGGTCTATTCATGGATGCGGACTTGCTTCGCGCGAAAGGACTGCGACCCGAAGAGGTCCAGCGCGCACACGTGAGCGGTTACTCGCTTCGCATCGGTGAGCGCGCGACGCTTGTCAACGACGAGACCGGTCAGGTACACGGCATCGTAATGTCGCTGACTCAAGATGAGCTGGACCGCCTGTACGCCGAGCCCAGCGTGCAGGCGTATCGACCGCAGCATGTTGTGGCGCATCTTGCCGGCGGAGACACCATCGCCGCGCTGTGCTACAACCTTGCGCAGCCGCCGTCCCCAGGCGAGCGCAATCCGGACTATGCGGCCAAGTTGCGCAAGGTCGCCGAGAAGGTAGGCCTGCCTAACGAGTACATTGTCACCCTGCAGTGAGACATCGATGACAACGTCCCAACGCCCCCAGGTCGAGTGCGAGAGGCACCACACCGGCATCTACATGACGGATATCATGACTGCCGTCGCGTTCTACAGAGACAAGCTGGGATTCACGGTAGGCTTCACGTGGGGTGAGCCGACATCGATGGCCGGCATGAACCTCGACAAGATTCAAATATTTCTGGAACAAGGAACGCCGGATCCCAAGGGGTGCAATCTGTACTTTGTCGTGGGTGATGCGGACGAGCTTTACGAGTTTCAACGTGCCAATGGAGTGGAGATTCTCCAGCCGCCCACCGATCAGCATTACGGGCTGCGCGATTTCGCGGTGAAGGACCTTCACGGATATGTGCTCAGCTTCGGCCATTACATCTATAGCGTCGGGGAACCCATCCGGATCGAACGCGTCGACGTACCACTACGGCTCGAGAAACGCCTCGCCGCGCTGCTTCAGGATTTGGCGAAGCACAAGCGCATGTCCCTAACGAGCACCGTGGAAGAGATTCTCTTGCACACGAATGACAGGCTCGGAGACGGGGTTCCTAGCCCACATACGAAGCGCACGCTCGAATACATCCAGGAGCTCAAAAAGAAGCACGGCATCGACTACGACTCACACGGGAGTTATCGCTTCGTCGAGGACTAGGCCGGTCCGTCCAGGCCATCTGGCTCAAAAACGACCTTTTTTCGAGTTTTTTTCTCGAACGCAAAACCTGGCGCGGGTAGGTGCCGTAGGCGGCAGTCTGAGCCCCCACCCGCCGATCATGTCTCTCGCTTCGTATCTCCGGCCCGCGTGGAGATCACTCCGCCGCAGCCCTGCGTTCACGATAACCGCCTCACTGACACTGCTGATCGGACTCGCCGCTTCGATCGCGATCTTCGCGCTCGTCAACGGCGTCCTGCTCCGACCGCTGCCATACGGCGACTCCGAGCGCCTTGTCGGAGCATGGCACGACATGCCGGGGGTGGACATCCGCAAAGGGAATCAGACCGCCGCGACGTATTTCACGTACAAAAAGCTCGCGCGAACTCTCGAAGGGATCGGCGTTTACCAGCAAAGCGCCGTGAACGTATCGGATCCGCGTGGTGGCACGGAGCCCCAACGCATAACGAGCGCAAGTGTTACGGAAAGTGTACTCCCTGTTTTGCAAGTATCACCGTTGTTGGGACGGAACTTCACGGAAGCAGAAGATCTGCCTAACGGTCCAACTCCCGTGCTCATCGGCGAAGGGATGTGGCGCTCGCGATTCGGTGCGGATCGCGAGATTCTGGGACGCACGCTCGAGGTGAATGGCCGCGCGCGCGAGATCATCGGTGTGATGCCGCAAAGCTTCCGCTTTCCTACAGCGGCTACGCAGGTCTGGCTGCCCCTCAAGCTCGATCCCAATGACCCGAATCCGGGCGGCTTCAATTACGACGCCATCGCGCGTCTCAAGCGCGGTATCACGGTAGCCGAAGCGAATCGCGATTTGCGGTCGGTGCTCCCCCGCATCGTCGAGCTGTCACCGAACATGGCGCCTGGCGTGCCCACGCAAATGCTGCTCGATCAGGCGCGTCCTGTGCCGTACCTGATTCCATTGCGCGAGGATGTGACGAGCGGCTTTGCGACAACGCTTTGGATCGTCGCCGGGGCGGCCGCGTTGGTTCTGCTTGTCGCGTGCGCCAACGTCACGAACCTCATTCTCGTTAGGGCCGATGCGCGCCAGCGCGAGCTCGCGGTGCGCGAAGCGATCGGGGCCGGCCGCGCTCGCGTGATGGCGCACTTCCTGTCCGAATCGGCCGTGATTACCGCGGTGGCTGGCGCGGTCGCGTTAGGTGTCGCCACGCTGGCTCTTCGCGCCCTCGTGCGCGCGGGACCGGCCGGTATTCCGCGGCTCGCAGAAGTTAGCGTCGATTTCCCCACGATCGCCTTCGCCATTGTCATATCAGGAGTCGTGGCGGTCATTTGCAGCGTGATCCCGGCGCTGAGACTGGGACGCGCATCACTTTCGAAAGCCTTGCGCGAAGGCGGCCGAGGAGGAACGGCGGGGCGCGTGCAGCAGCGCGTACGTGGAACGCTCGTCGCCGCCCAGATTGCGCTCGCCCTCGTAGCCTTGGCCGGCTCCGGTTTGCTCGTCCGCACGTTCCAGCAGCTGAATGGGGTGCGCCCTGGGTTCGACCCCGAAGGTCTCGCGACGTTTTGGATGTCGCTGCCTCAAGCCCGCTATCAGAACGACACGGCGGCGGTGCGCTTCTACACGCTGCTGCTCGATCGCGTCCGCGAAGTCCCCGGCGTGAGCGACGTGGCGATCTCGTCGCGTCTCCCGCTCATGCCTAACGGCATGAACCTGAACCCGCTCTATCCGGAAAGCGATCCGTCGTACGCCACGAAGATTCCACCGCTGCAAATCTTCACGACGATCGATGGCGGATATTTCAAAACGATGGGCATCCCATTGATCGCGGGGAGAACCTTTCAGCGGCTCGACGTGCAGCGCTTCGACGAGGCGATCATCAGCCAGGCGACCGCCGTGCAGTTTTGGAAGGATTCCACCGGTCAGAAGGCCATCGGACAGCGCTTCCGCGACCTGCCTGGCGGACGGTGGTCCACAATCATCGGTGTCGTAGGCAATGCGCGCGATACGGCATTAGCCGCACCGCCGTCGCAGACGGTGTATTTCCCGCAGGTGCCTTCCAACGATCAGTTCAACAACCAGACGCGCTACACGATGGCTCTGGTGATCCGTACGCCTCTTGCGCACAGCGCGATCAGCCGAACGGTGCAGAACCTTGTGCGCGAGTTGGATCCAACTCTTCCGCTGTTTGACGTTAGGCCCATGCGCGCTGTCTTCAATTCATCGATGGCCCAGCTCTCCTTCACAATCCTCATCCTGGGCGTCGCCGCTGGTGTCACACTCCTCCTCGGCGCCATCGGATTGTACGGCGTGATGGCCTACGTCATCGCGCTGAGGACGCGCGAGCTTGGCGTGCGCATCGCATTGGGCGCTTCGCCGCGGTCGGTCATTGGCATGCTCACGAGTCAGGGCGTGGTGCTGACCGGAATCGGGATCGTGGCCGGTCTCGCTCTCTTTATGGTGGTTGCGCGGTTCCTCCGCACGATGCTGTACGGCGTGGCGCCTACGGATCCCCTAACGCTCGCACTGGCGTCCCTACTTCTGGTGGGGGTGGCAGCGCTCGCGAGTTGGATTCCGGCCCGTCGGACTTCGCGGCTGGATCCAGCGGAGGTGCTGCGCGCGGAGTAAGTTCCGGGGCCTTTGTCGAGCTGGAGTGCGGCATGCTGGACAGTCCGCAGATCACCGAGACCGCGGCGCAGGATGCCGCGATCATCCACCTAACGATTCCGCGGGAGCGGATCCGTGAAGTCATGGGGCCCGGCATAGCCGAGGTAATGGCCGCCGCAGCTGCGCAAGGCGTGGGACCGGCAGGTCCGTGGTTCACGCACCACTTGCGCATGGACCCCGACAGGTTCGACTTCGAGATCGGCGTACCAGTGAACGCACCGATCACCCCAGTCGGTCGTGTAACTCGCGGGACGTTGCCCGCAGCCAAGGTCGCGCGCACGGTGTATAGCGGCGGTTATGAGGGTTTGGGGGCCGCCTGGCGCGAGCTCGATGCCTGGATCAGGGCCGAGGGGCACAAGCCGAACGCCGACTTTTGGGAGCGCTACGTGGCAGGGCCGGAATCGAGCTCGGATCCGAAAGATTGGCGCACGGAGCTCAACCGGCCCATCGCGGATTGACTGCGTTAGGCAGACCCAATGAAGAACTCACACGGGGACAGGCGATGAAGGTGTACCTCTTTCGCGCGCACGACGGCCCGCTGCCTAACAGGACTGACACGTAATGGACGGCGAGCGTCTCATCGCCAAGCTGTTCGATCATTCGATCGTCCGGCCTGATGCGACCGAGGCGGACGTGCGCCGTTTCGCCGAGACGGCGCTACAGCTGAATGCCGCGTCACTGACCGTGCAGCCGCATTACATCCCGCTTGCTGCCGAGCTGCTGCGAGACTCCGACGTTTTGGTCGGAACAGTCGTCGGCTTCCCGCACGGGAACGAAACGCCAAGCATGAAACATCATCAGGCCAAAGAGGTTCTCGGGCTCGGCGCACAAGAGATCGACATGGTGATGAATATCCCTGCGCTCAAGAACGGCGAGCAGGCCACCTTCCTGCGGGACATCGAAGGCGTCGTACGTGCCGCAGACGGGGCGATCGTCAAGGTCATCACCGAAAACTGTTACCTAACGAGCGAGGAGAAACGCCGCGCGTGCGACTGGATTGCAGAGACCGGCGCGCATTTCGTGAAGACGTCGACGGCGTATGCTGATGGCGGCGCTACGCTGGATGACGTCCGCCTCATGTACGAGACGGTGCGCGGACGCTGCCACGTAAAGGCCGCGGGCGGCATCCGCACGATCCATGAAGTGCTTGCCTACCTGCAAGCGGGTGCCAGGCGTTTTGGTTCGACGCGAACGGATCAGCTGGTGCGCGAGTATGACGCCTTGCCCGATGCAACGAAGGCAGACTTTGCGCCCTTCTTGAGTTACGCGAGCGTGAGTTGACGGCGAAGCGGGTTGCGGCCCTCTATGACATTCACGGGAACCTCCCTGCTCTCGAGGCAGTGCTCGCAGAGGTCCGGCAGGCTGGCGTGACCGAGATCGTCATAGGCGGCGATGTGGGGCCCGGACCTATGCCCCGCGCAGCGCTCGAACACCTGCTGCAGCTCGACGCCCCTGTGCACTTTATTCAAGGGAACGGTGAGCGCGAGCTGCTCGTCCGCATGAACGGGGTACTCTCCGACGCAATTCCGGAGAGCCATCGTGAGGTGATCCGCTGGAGCGCTGAAGATTTGCGTCCGCATCGGGAATCGATTGCCACATGGCCGGCGACGCTGCAGCTGCACATCCCCACGTTAGGCGACGTCCTCTTTTGCCACGCAACTCCGCGGAATGATACCGAGGTCTTCACGCGCATCACCGCCGAAGAGCGTCTGCTTCCCGTGTTCGCCGCTGTGCGAGCTTCGATCGTTGTTTGCGGTCACACCCACATGCAGTTCGACCGCATGGTTGGCAGTACTCGCGTAGTCAACGCTGGCAGCGTCGGCATGTCGTTCCAGGGAACTGGCGCGTACTGGCTCCTGCTCGGAACTGAGCTCGAGCTACGACGCACCGCATACGACCTCGAGCGCGGTGCTGAGCGGATTCTGGCGACCGCATATCCCGACGCGCAACGGTTCGTGGCTGATTACGTGCTCCAAACGCCGGACGAGCGTACCATACTTGAAACGTTCAGCCGGGTCGAGCTGCAATAACGAGTCGTTAGGCACGCGATAGACAACGATATGGTTTTATTGATTGGCGCAACGCGCGGCACCGGTCTCCTCATCGCCCGGCTTCTCGAGCGCGAGGGACGCACCATCCGCGTGCTCGCGCGCGATGCAGTTCGTGCGCGCGGGCTCTTCAGCTCTGGCGTGGACGTCGTACCTGGCGACATCACGAAAAAAGAGACACTTCCCGGCGCGATCAGCGGAGCGACGCATATCGTATTCACTGCGGGGCAGCGCAGCGGCCGTCCCGTCAGGGAGGCCAAAGTCAAAGAGACCGAATACAAAGGTGTCCTCAACACGCTGGCCGCCGCGCGCGACGTTGGTTTTTCGGGACGCTTCATGTACATGACGTCGAGCGGCGTTGGCGGTCGCTCGATTTGGACGTGGATGCTGAATACGTACAAAGGCAATACGCTGCACTGGCGGTTACGCGCCGAAGAGGCGATTCGGGCTAGTGGAGCGGATTACACGGTGATCAGAGCGGGAGTACTCCTCAATAGGCCAGGGGGCAAACACTCGATCGTGATCACGCAGGAAGACCTGCCATTGTCGCCGAGGTATCACGTCGCGCGCGCGGATGTCGCTGCGGTGTTCGTCGCGGCACTGGATCATCCGCGGGCCCGCCGCGCCACGTTCGAGGTCGTGTGGGGGCGTGGGCAGCGAGCGGATTGGCATGCCCTGCTCGACCTCTTGCAGCCTGACGAAGCCCCTGCCTAACGAGGCCTTGACGTGCCCAGGCTGATCGGTTCACGGCCTTTGCCCTAGAGGTTAATGGGCCCTGGCGTAACCGTTGGCTGAGCGCAACGCACCGCCGGCGGCACGGTGGTCGCCGCCCGCTGAAAGGTTGTTTCGCGCAGTCCCACGCTTTCGCTAACGTCGCGTCAAACTCGATGGAGATGTTGATGCGCCGGGCCTCGCTATTACTCGTCGGCGTTGTTCTGTTCGGACGG
>DATFBW010000068.1:0-5497 GCA_035253645.1 Gemmatimonadaceae bacterium
CGCACAGCGCGTCAACGTCTGCCTCGTAAGCGTCTTCCAGGAACGAATCGATGAGAACAGGGCGCTCCTCGCTCACGCGCGCCGCATGTTCGAAGTACTCGCGCAGCGTCGGTTCGTCGTACACGATCTGCATGGCCCGACCGCCCAACACGTACGACGGCCGCACCAGTACCGGGTATCCGATGCGCGTCGCCACCTCCACGGCCTCATCCACGCTTGTCGCGGTCCCGTTTTCGGGCTGATGAATTCCAAGCTCGCGCGCGATCTGCTCGAATCGGCGACGATCTTCAGCGATGTCGATCGCGTTAGGTGATGTTCCCAGGATCGTCACCCCGGCCGCCTCGAGCGGACGCGTGAGCTTGAGCGGCGTCTGCCCGCCGAGCTGCACGATGACACCTAACGGCTTTTCCCGGTGCACAATCTCGAGTACGTCCTCGAGCGTGAGCGGCTCGAAGAAGAGCTTGTCGGAGATGTCGTAGTCCGTGGAAACGGTCTCAGGGTTCGAGTTGATCATGATCGCCTCGTACCCTTGCTCTCGCAGCGCCATCACCGCGCGGACGCAGCAGTAATCGAACTCGACCCCTTGGCCGATGCGATTTGGCCCGCTGCCGAGGATGACCACGGACTTGCGCCCCGTTTGCGGAGCTTCCGTCTCGTCATCGTAGCAGCTGTACAGGTAGGGCGTTGTCGAGGGGAACTCGCCTGCACATGTATCGACCATCTTGTACACGGGCCGGATGCCTAACGCCCATCGCCGTTCGCGCACAGCCGCCTCCGTTTCCCCGCGCAGCGTGGCAAGCTGTCGGTCCGAGAAACCCATGCGCTTCATCGTGCGCATGGCAGGCGCATCGACGTCAGAGAGCTGCGCATATGCCTCTTCGGCGTCGACAAGCTCGCGCATCTGCGCGAGGAACCACGGATCGATCGCCGTCAACTCGTACAATTCGTCGATGCTCACCCCCAGCTGCATCGCGCGTTTGATCTGGAAGATGCGCTCGGGCGTCGGCTGACTGAGCGCGCCACGCAGCGCCGCGAGGGTATCGTCCTGCAGGCGGTCGTCCTGATAGCGATCCGCGGTCACCCAACCGGAACGGCCTGTTTCAAGAGCGCGGAGCCCCTTCTGGAACGCCTCTTTGAACGTGCGGCCGATCGCCATGGACTCGCCGACAGACTTCATCTGGGTCGTTAGGCGGGGGTCGGCCTTCTGGAATTTCTCGAAGGCGAAGCGAGGGCACTTCACGACCACATAGTCCAGCACCGGCTCGAACGACGCTGGCGTCGTCTTCGTGATGTCGTTCGGGATCTCGTCCAGCCGGTAGCCGACAGCGAGCTTTGCGCCGATGCGCGCGATTGGAAATCCGGTCGCCTTCGACGCGAGCGCGGACGATCGCGACACGCGCGGATTCATCTCGATCACGACCATATCGCCGTCACGTGGATTGATCGCGAACTGGATATTGCACCCGCCGGCCTCCACGCCGATCTCGCGGGTCACGGCGCACGCCGCATCGCGCATGACCTGGTACTCGCGATCCGTCAGCGTCATGGCCGGCGCCACTGTGATGGAATCGCCAGTGTGAATGCCCATGGGGTCCAGGTTCTCGATCGAGCAGACGATGACGACGTTGTCGGCAAAGTCGCGCATCACTTCGAGCTCGAATTCTTTCCAGCCTAACAACGACCGCTCAATGAGCACCTGGTGGACGGGAGATTCGGCCAGTCCACGCTTGACGATGTCTTCGAACTCCTCGCGGTTGTACGCAACGCCACCGCCGGACCCGCCTAACGTGAACGAGGGGCGGATGATCGCCGGAAAACCCGTTTCCTCCGCGACCTCGAGCGCGGCGCTCAGCACGGTCACCGTACGTCCCTCGGGACACTTGAGACCGATGCGGCGCATGGCCTCGGCGAACTCTTTGCGATCTTCGGCGACCTTTATCGCGCGCGCCTTGGCGCCGATCAACTCCACTCCATATTTCGCCAACACGCCTCGCTCTGAGAGCGCCATCGCTGCGTTCAGGGCCGTCTGTCCGCCCATCGTCGGGAGCAGCGCGTCGGGGCGCTCCTGCGCGATGATCAGTTCCAGATAATCCGGCGTCACTGGCTCGATATAGGTGCGCTGCGCGATCTCCGGGTCGGTCATGATCGTCGCCGGATTCGAGTTGACGAGAATGACCTCGAACCCTTCTTCGCGCAGCGCGCGCGCAGCCTGAGTACCGGAGTAATCGAATTCGGCCGCCTGCCCGATTACGATCGGGCCCGAGCCAATCACGAGGATGCGATGCAGGTCGGTGCGGCGCGGCATTCCTAAGAACTAGGGGATAAGGGTTCGGGGTTATGGGTTCGGCGCGCGAGGTCTGCTTCGACCATCATCTTTACCAACTGATCGAAGGACGTGCGCGGCGACCAGCCCAGTTTCTCTCGCGCGCGCGTGGCGTCGGCGACCAACACGCGGTCGTCCGAGGCCCTGACAAACCGCTCGTCCACGATTACGTGCGCGCGATAATCTAGCGCGGCGACGGCAAAAGCTCGCTCGCAAAACTCGCGCACGCTGTGTGTCGCTCCTGTTCCGATCACGTAGTCCATCGGGGCGTCGGCTTGCAGCGCACGCCACATCGCATCGACGTAATCGCCCGCAAAGCCCCAGTCGCGACGCGCGCTCAGGCGGCCCAGAGCCAGGGGCGTGGTATCCCCCCCGGCGATGCGCGCCACGGCGAGAGAGATTTTGCGGGTAACGAATGCGGGTCCGCGCCGCGGACTCTCGTGGTTGAACAGCATCGCGCTCACCGCATACAGACCGTGCTGTTCGCGGTATTGCACAGTGAGCATGTGGGCGAACGCCTTCGCGGCTCCATACGGATCGAGCGGACGAAAGGGCGTCGTCTCGCGCTGCGGTGTTTCATACGGGTCCCCGAACATCGCGCTCGACCCCGCAACGAGAATCCTCGCCCCCTGCTCCGCGCTCCGCACAGCCTCGAGCAACCGGAGGGTGCCAAGCGCAATATTGTCGGCCGTCTCCAAAGGCCTTTCCCAGGCGCGCGGCACGACGCTCTGCGCGGCGAGGTGGTAGATCTCCTGTGCCGGTGCGGCGAGTGAGCCGAGCGTCGTGACCGCCCACTGTGGGTCGCTCGGATCGGCCTGTATCAGCGTTAGGCGGTCGCCGATGGCACGCAGATTCTCGTGCCGTGCGGCCTCCCGACCACGTCGCGACGTGCCGCTTACCTGGTACCCTTTCGCCAGCAACAGCTCGGCGAGGTAGGAACCGTCTTGTCCCGTGACCCCGGTAATCAGCGCGTGCGGCATGAGGTGAAAAAAAAGGGAGCGCTTCGGCGCTCCCCCGTCACGTTGATACTGGCTGCGCCCAGTCGCACGTTAGGCGGCTACTGTTCCGCGCGGCGCGCGCTTGACTTTGCCGGCATTGAGGCAACGCGTGCAGACCTTCACGCGCACCGTCTTGCCTTCGTGCACGACGCGCACCACCTGAAGGTTGGGCTTGAAGACGCGACGCGTCTTGTTGTTGGCATGGGAGACGTTGTTGCCAAACGTCACGCCCTTCTGGCACACGTAGCAGCGGCTGCGATTGATAGTCATGTGTTACTCCGGCATCAGCTCGATGCGGGCCATCTCGGCACCGTCACCTTTGCGAGCGCGTGTCTTGAGGATACGTGTGTATCCCCCCGCGCGTTTGAGGTAGCGCGGCCCGATGTCCTTGAACAGCTTGTCGGCCGCTTCACGCTTTTGGATATGCCGCGACGCGAGACGCCGATCGTGCAGCGTCCCGGACTTCGCCTTGGTAATGAGGCGCTCGACGAATGGCCGTAGCTCCTTGGCCTTCGCTTCCGTCGTCTCGATCCCACCGGTCTCGATGAGAGACGTTGCGAGGTTGCGCAGCAGCGCGAGCTTCTGTTCGCTGGTGCGGCGGAGTTGCCGGCCGGCCTTACGGTGTCGCATGTGCTACTCCTCTTCGTCGTCCGGCGCCTGCGCGGCGGCACGGCTGGGAGGCGTCCCCCAGTCGATGATACGCACACCTTCGCCGTTTTCCTCGTAGCGCATTCCGAAGTTGAGGCCTTCGCGCTCGAGGAGATCGGCGATCTCCTGCAAGGACTTCTTTCCGAAATTCTTGACCTGCAGGATCTGGTTCTCGGTCTGTCGTACCAGATCGCCTAACGAACGGATGTTGGAATTCTTGAGCGAGTTGACCGAACGCACCGATAGCTCCAACGCGTCGATCGACGTCTTGAAGAGATCCGCCAGACGTTTGGCGTCGGCGTTGCTCCCTTCGGCGGAACCGCCGACCGGAGCGGACGAGTGCGAACCGAACGAAGCGAAGTACTGGAAGTGCGTCTGCGCCAGCGCGGCGGCGTAGCTCACCGCTTCTTCCGGCGTGATGGTGCCGTTGGTTTCGACGGTCAGCGTCAACAGGTCGTAGTCAGTACGCTGACCAACGCGGGTCTCCGCTACCGTGAAGTTCGCGCGGCGCACCGGATTGTATATCGCGTCCACGCGGACGAGATCGACCGGCAGACCGCGATCGACGTCGTGCTGATCGGCTTCGACGTAACCGCGCCCCTTGTTCACGAAGAGCTCGACGTTGATATCGCGCGAGTCTTGCAACGTGAAGAGGTGGTGCTGCGGATTCACCACGCGCGCTGAGGCGTTGAGCTCGGAGTCACCCGCGAGGACGGGCCCTGCGTCGCTCTTGCGGATGCGGAGCACAGCTTCGTCGACGTCGCTGGGGAGCGTCAACACGAGCGTCTTGAGGTTGCCGATGATTTGGTGCACGTCTTCGACGACGCCCATGATCGTCTGGTGCTCATGAACGACGCCGTCGATGCGGAAGCCCCAGACCGCTGCACCCGGCAGCGAGGAGAGGAGCATACGCCGCATGGCGTTGCCTAACGTGTGGCCGTAGCCGCGCTCCAGCGGCTGTAAGCGGAACTCGGCCCAGTTCGGATTGTCGTCCTTGCGGTGAACTTCGACGAGCTGCGGCCGAACGAGTCCTTTGAGATCGATTTGTGCCATAGTGTGGAATACCTGCTGGTCCGCTCAGGAAAATCGTCCTGGCGACGCCCCACCTCGCCCCTAACGCGCGATGGGCTCGTAACGGAGTTAGGGTCCGGACCGATTAAGGAGCGAGGGACAAGGAGCGGGGAGCGAGACGGGTTGCATCCGCGCTCCTTGCTCCGTGCTCCTCGCGCCTACTTCGAATACAACTCGACTACAAGTTGCTCCTGCGCAGCAATTGGAATCGCAGCCCTTTGAGGCCGTTCAAGCATCCTCCCACTCACCGACTCGCGATCGACGGCAAGCCACGCTGGCGTGGCACCGCGCGACGCTTGCTCCAACGATGAGCGCACCGACACGAAGTCGCGCGCATGCTGCCTAACGCGCACTTCTTCGCCTGGAGTCACCTGATAGCTGGGGACGTCGACGAGACGGTTGTTCACTTCGACATGGCGATGCCGGATGAGTTGCCGCGCCGCCTTGCGGCTGCCGG
>DATFBW010000069.1:0-24947 GCA_035253645.1 Gemmatimonadaceae bacterium
AGCCTATCGAGGACCTTGCAACGGCGTGGCAGCACGAAACGGCCGCTCTCGATAGCGGAAGCTTTGAGGATCCTGGCCCGCCGAGCGCCCCTGAAGCTCTCGAGCCAGCTGCCGCACACGAAGCGCACGGCGAACCAGAACCTGTGTATTCGATTAACGAATACGCGCCGCCGTCGTACACCGCGGAGCCGGAAGTATCTGACTTACCCGTTACCGAGCCGGAGCTGGACCTGCCCGAGCTGCCGGTGACTGAAACCGAGCTCACGCTCCCTGAGCCCGAGCCGGAGCCACAGCATACAAGAGTCGACGAACCGGTCGTGGAGGCACCTAACGAGTCCTGGGCCGAGCCTGACGAGGAGTTCGTCGCCACGGTTCCCGAAGTCATGTCGGAAGCGCCTCCGGCGCCTCCGCCATTCCGTGAGATCGATTACAGCATGTTCGAGGCGGTCGCCGACGAAGAGGAGATCGCGCGAGCAGAGCCCGAGAGCGCGGCGCCCCAAGAAACGCCGCCGGCACCCGCGCCCGCCGATGACTGGTTTGAGCAACCTCAGGGCCGCGAAGCTGAGCCAGTAGCCGAAGCTACGAGCGAAAACGCTTTCGATCTGGACGCGGCGTTCCAGAGCGTGCTGCCTAACAAATCCGAAGAGACCCAGGCAGAGCAAGAGCCAGTGGAAAGCTCGCTCTCCGAGCCGTCTCAGACCGAATGGGCCGACGAGGTCCACGCGTCTCAGCCTGACGAGACGCCAGTGGCCGCGTCTCAAGAAGGTCCTGACTCCGTCGATGACGCGTTCGCGACGCTCGACGCGATGACTGCGAACCTCGAGTCCGAGCAAGCCGAGCCGGAGATCGATCCGGGCGACCAGCGATACATCGCGCCCGAGTTTATTGGCGCGTCGCACCACATCGACGCTCTCGTCGCGAAAACGCCGGACAGCGGCGTGCCGACTGTCGAAGAGGCACCCAGTGCGTTCGTTACGGAGACGATGGCGGAGCTGTACCTACAGCAAGGTTTCCGCGAAGAAGCGCTAAGCGTGTACCGCCAACTTCTGGCTCTGAATCCCGACGACAGTGTGTTAGCTGCGCGCGTCCGCGCACTGGAAGGCAGCGAATCCGCCGGAGACACCGGAGACTTGGACAGCTTCCGCCTCGCCCCTGCGCGCCCTGACGCTCTCGGTCAGTCGATGCGCGCGTTCCTCGGCGTATTCGCGCGTCGTCGCGCTCCGATGCGTCGGCGTGCGATGCCAAGTCCGCCAAGTCCGGCGCCGAGTGCGGCGCCAAGCGCCGTGCCAAGTGCGGTACCTGCGTCGACGCCCGAACCCGTTTCACACGCTGCGGCCGGGAGCGGCTTGAGCGCGTTATTTGGTGCGCCGCAATCAGGTGACGAAGGGTCCGCGGCGGTTCTCGCGGGCGTGTTCGCCGAGCCTAACGCGGACTTGCCGGGGCGGCCCACACGTGCCGCCGAGGCGGAGCTTTCACTGGGCGATGTGTTTGGCGGCGGTGCGGGGGCGACAGCGCGCGCCGCATCGTTCGATGAGTTCTTCAGCACAGGCAGCGCGGAGAGACCCGCGGCATCGCCCCTTGACGAAGAGGGGTCCGACATGGTGCAATTCACCGCCTGGCTCGAAGGACTCAAGAAAAAGTGAACATAGCCGTCCTGAACGGCCCGAACCTCAACCTCCTTGGCTCGCGAGAGCCGCACCTCTACGGAACGACAACGCTGGCGGAAGTAGAAAACCGCTTGCGCGCTGTCGCCGCCGAGTTAGGCGTGTCCCTGAGTTGCGCGCAGCACAATGGGGAAGGGGAGCTGGTTACGGCGATCCAGCAGCTGCGCGGCAAGGCCGACGGCGTGATCGTCAACGCAGGAGCCTATTCTCATACGAGTCTCGCGATCCGTGATGCCTTCGCAGCGACGGCGCTGCCATACGTCGAGGTGCACGTTTCGAATATCTACGCGCGCGAGCCAGAACGCCGCCACAGCACGCTGGCCGATGGCGCGATGGCCATCATCGCCGGGCTTGGCGTTGCGGGCTACGAGCTGGCGCTCCGCGGCCTCGTCGAGAAGCTGCGAACGACCTCCGCCCGTGCCTAACGTTTTCATCGGGCGTGCGCAGGCGCTCGTCGAGTGTCTGCGCCGGGAAGCCCTGGACGGCATGCTCGTTACCAGCCTGCCTAACGTGCGCTACCTCACCGGTTTCTCGGGGACGAATGCGCTGGTTCTCGTCACGGCTACCGAACGCTGGCTCTTCACCGACTTCCGTTATGCGGATCAGGCGGCGGCCGAATCTGGCACCGTAGCCAACGTCGTCATCGAACGTGCGAGTCTGTGGCGCGGCCTCTGGGAAGCACTGAAAGCGCTGCGCGGCGTCCAGGCCCTGGGCTTCGAATCCGCGCACCTTCCGCATCGTGACTTCGAGCGCCTGCTGAACGATGGCGCCCCGTGGACCTGGCGGCCGCTCGTCGACACGGTCGAACAACTGCGCGAACGGAAAGACGCCGATGAAGTGGCTCAGATCCGTGCCGCGGCCCGAGTAGCCGGAGCGGCGCTGGATCACACACTCGGAGCGGTGCGACCGGGGATGTCGGAGCTGCAGGTTGCCGGGATCCTCGAACATGCGCTGCGGGATCACGGGAGCGAGGAGACGCCATTTCCGACAATCGTTGCGTCCGGGGAGCGCACCGCGCTGCCTCACGCCCGGGCCGGGACACGCACAATTGCGCTGGGTGACTTGCTCTTATTGGATTTCGGGGCCACCGTGGGCGGTTATTGTAGCGACGTAACGCGCACCGTGGTCGTCGGACAGGCAGATGACAGGCAGCGCGAAGTGCACGCCGCCGTCCATGCGGCGAATGAAGCAGCGCGGTCGCGAGTGCGCAGTGGCATGACAGGAAAGGAAGCGGACGCCATAGCGAGAGGGGTACTGGAGCAATACGGGTTGAGTGAAGCGTTCGGCCACGGGCTGGGACACGGGATCGGGTTGGAGGTGCACGAGGGGCCCCGGCTTTCCCGCATTTCGGAGCAGGTGCTTCAAGAAGGTGCGGTCTTCACGATCGAGCCGGGAGCATATATGTCCGGCTGGGGCGGGGTGCGAATCGAGGACAATGTTCGTTTGATCAATGGTGGCGCGGAGCTCCTCACCGAGATTCCGCGGCATCTGATCGAGCTGGCGTGAGCGAGGGACAGCACACTGCCTAACGAGCCTATGATCGATCTACGCTACGTCAAGAAGCTCATCGAGATGCTGGACGGTTCGTCCGTCGACTCGGTCGAAATCTCGACCGAGAAGGGGATGAAGATCCGCATCTCGAAGACGTCGCATCCTCGATCAGCGGTCATCCCGACGCCAGTTCCCGTTCCGTTGCTGGCACCCGAAGCGATTCAGTCCAACGCGTCCACAAGAATTCCGACGCCTAGCGAGGGAATTCCCGCCGTCGCTGAACCGTCGGACAGTCCACGTGCCGAAGCGGCCAAGTCCAATCTGACGGAAGTGAAGTCGCCGATGGTCGGCACATACTACGCCCAACCCGAGCCGGGAGCGAAACCGTACGTCACGCCCGGGCAGCGTATCAGCAAGGGCCAAGTCCTCTGCATCATCGAAGCGATGAAGATCATGAACGAGATCGAATCCGAGTACTCGGGTGTGATCAAGGAGATCCTCGTCGAGGATGCGCAACCAGTGGAGTACGGCCAGGTCCTTTTCCGGATAGACCCCAATGGCTAATCCCACCACACAACCAGCAACCGAGGCATCGCCGCGGGCGCCATTCAATTTCAAGGCGATCCTGCAGCAGATGGTGCAACTCAACGCCTCCGACCTTCACCTCAAGGTCGGTCGTCCACCGACATTGCGTGTCAACGGTGATCTCTCACCGCTTCCGCTAGCGGCGCTGCGCCCTGACGACATGAGCACGTTGGCGAAAGAGCTCATGACGCCCAAGCAAGTGAAGGAGTTCACCGAGTTTCGCGAAGCGGATTTTGCGACCGGCGTTCCCGGCATCGGACGGTTCCGCGTGAATGCCTATCAACAGCGCGGAACGATCGCATTCGCAATCCGAACGATTCCGCACCAGGCGAAATCGCTGCGTGAGTTGAACCTGCCGCCCGTTACCGAAGACGTCGCACTTCTCCCGCGCGGACTCGTGCTCGTCACAGGCATTACAGGGTCCGGCAAATCGACGACGCTCGCGTCGATGCTGCATCACGTGAACGAGCGTCGCTTCGCGAACATTATCACGATCGAAGATCCGATCGAATTCCTGCACCGCGACATCAAGTGCCACATCAATCAGCGCGAGGTGGGCACTGATACCGGAAGCTTTGCACAAGCGCTGCGCCGTGTGTTGCGACAGGATCCGGATTGCATCCTCATCGGTGAAATCCGCGACCTGGATACGCTGGATACAGCACTCAAAGCAGCCGATACCGGTCACCTCGTCTTCTCCACTCTGCACACGACCGACGCGACGCAGACAATCAACCGCGTACTGTCGTTCTACCCGCCGCACCAACAGGGCGAGGTTCGTTATGCGCTCTCGAGCGCGCTTGCGGCCGTGATTTCACAGCGCCTCGTGCCGCGGAGCGACCGGCCGGGACGTGTGCCTGCTGCGGAGGTGCTCATCAACACTGCAGCGGTGCGCGAGCAGATCCGCGACATGTCGAAGACGCTGAACATCCCGGACCTCATCAAAGAAGGGACGGTCCAATACGGAATGCAGAGCTTCGATCAATCGCTCATGTCCTGGTATTCGAAGGGTGTGGTCTCGTACGAGAACGCGCTCTTCTACGCTTCGAATCCGAGTGAATTCGCCTTGCGTATCCAGGGTGTGTCAGGATCCAGCGATACGTCGTGGGAAGGCTTCCAGCGAGATGAAGACGGCGGTAGCGCCTAACGCTAGCGCCATCGCCATCCCCGCGCCTCGCCAGCGCCATGTTTCGTAAAGTCCTCGTCGCGAACCGCGGCGAGATCGCGTTGCGCGTAATCCGCGCCTGCCGTGAGCTTGGTCTGCAGACGGTCGCCGTCTATTCGGAAGCGGACCGCGAATCACTACACGTGCGGTTTGCCGACGACGACGTATGCATCGGCCCCGCGCAGGCGCGCGAATCCTATCTCCGCATCCCGCGGATCATCGCTGCTGCGGAGATCACAGGCGCGGACGCAATCCACCCGGGATACGGGTTCCTCGCCGAGAACGCGGAATTTGCCGAGACGTGCGCCGCATCAAACATCACGTTCATCGGCCCGACGGCGCAGCAAATCCGCGTTATGGGCGACAAAGCAGCTGCGCGCCAAGCGATGGCTGACGTTGGCGTGCCTATCATCCCGGGGACGCCGGGGCCGGTCGAGTCCGTGGAGGAAGCCCTAACGTTCGCACGCGATATCGGCTTCCCCGTGATCATCAAAGCCGCGGGCGGCGGTGGTGGAAAAGGCATGCGCGTGTCGAACGACCCCGATGATTTCGCGCGCGCGTTTCAGTTGGCGCGGTCCGAGGCACTTTCGGCGTTCGGCAACGGTGATGTGTACGTCGAAAAATTTCTCGCCCGGCCACGCCATATCGAGTTCCAGATCCTCGGCGACCAACACGGAAAAGTGATCCACCTTGGCGAGCGCGATTGCTCGATCCAGCGAAGGCATCAAAAGCTCGTCGAGGAGGCGCCGAGTCCTGCGGTAACTCCCAATTTGCGCGAGAAAATGGGCGCTGCGGCCGTCGCCGGAGCGAAAGCGATCGACTACGTCGGCGCCGGGACGATCGAGATGCTCCTCGATGCGGACGGTTCCTATTACTTCATGGAGATGAACACCCGCATCCAGGTGGAGCATCCCGTTACCGAGATGCTGACGGGCGTCGACCTGGTGAAGGAGCAGATCCGCGTCGCTCAGGGTCAAAAGCTATCGGTCGACGGCTTACCGATGTTACGCGGACACGTCATCGAATGCCGCATCAACGCCGAGGACCCGAGCCGCAACTTCCAGCCATGTCCGGGGCGCATCGAGACGTTCCACCCACCAGGGGGGCCAGGCGTTAGGCTCGATACGCACGTCTATGCCGGTTATACCGTTCCCCCCTACTATGATTCGTTGCTCGCGAAGTTGATCTGCCAAGGACGCACGCGCGACGAGGCGATCCGCCGTATGCAGATGTCGTTAGAGAGTTTTATCATCGAGGGCGTCACGACGACCGCATCGTTTCTCTCGCGTGTGATGCAGCACCCGAAGTTCGTTGCAGGTGATGTGGACACGAAGTTCCTCGAGCGGGAAACGAGCTTGTTCAAGGAGCACGTATAGGTGCGTTTGGAAGTGTACTTCGGCGGCGCGGAGGTCACGCCCGCTGAAACGCAGGGCCGCGTCGTTGTGGTGCTCGACGTGCTCCGCGCGTCGACGAGCATCGCCGTCGCTCTCGCCAACGGTGCACGCGCCATAGTCCCCTGCGAATCAGCCGAAGAAGCGATCAACCTGTCGCGCTCCTTCGAGCGACGGGACGTACGGCTGGCCGGTGAGATGCGGATGCTGCCGATCCCCGGCTTCGATCTCGGAAACTCTCCCGCCGACTTCTCGCCAAGCGCTGTCGACGGCAAGACAATCTTCCTGGCGACGACGAATGGGACGCGCATGCTCACGAGTATTCAGGGAGCGCGCGATGTTCTCGTAGGGGCATTCGTGAACTTCCGAGCGGTGCTCGCGATGCTGCGTACAGCCGCGCGCGCCGGGGCCGACGTGGCGATCGTCTGCGCGGGACGCGACAGGAAGTTTGCGCTGGAGGACGCTGTTTGCGCGGGACGCTACGTGCGCGGCATCCGCCGACGCCTAACGAACATCGAGGTGAATGACGCGGCGCGTGTCGCCGCCCTGCTGGATCGCCGGTACGGGACGGACGTCGAGACTGCCTTACGAGAGTCGGAGCACGGCCGCGCGCTCGTGGAGGCGGGGTTGGCCGCGGACGTCGCCACGTGCGCTGCCGTCGACAGCGTCCCCATTCTCCCGGTGTATGCAGACCGCCAAATTACGAAGCTGGGTCCCGAGCGAGGGCGTTAGGCTTGCGTGAGGCGCTGCGCAGAGAACTGAGCGGAATCGCGTGGTTGCTGGTGGCCGTCTTCATCGGCGGGGCGCTGGCGTTTCAGGACGTCCCCGCGGAAGGCTCGTGCTTCGCGGGGCGTGGCCTCTTTGGTCCCGTAGGCGCGTGCGCCAAGGCAGGATTCGTAGCGCTCATCGGCATGGCTGGCGCGACGCTCGTGACGCTCGTGCCTGCGTTCCTTGGCTTGCACCGCCTTGGGCGGATCAACGCGGGACAGGAGCGGTCCGGCGTCGTGCTGGCTGCCGGTGGCGCACTGGTCCTTCCGGTGCTCATTGCGCTCGCTCGGGGCGCGCTGCTCAGCGACGATCCGGCCGCCGGGTTGTGGGGGAACTTCATCGCCTTCTACCTGGCACGCTCGTTAGGCACCGCCGGCGCCTGGATCGTCGTCGTGCTGGGGGTCAGCGCCCTCATGGCGGCTTCGCTTGCCTGGAATCCGATCCGGGCTGTCCTCGGTCCGGGGCGCCGCGCGCCGCACGGTGCCCACCCCACGCGCGCCGAAGTCCTCGAAGCCAAACCGGAAGAGATGCCGGCCATTCAGGAAGCCGCGCAGTCGATCCCCGTGATCGACGAGGTGGCACCGCGCGAACGGAAGCGCGTCACAGCCAAGGTGGAACCTCCGCGGGCAAACGGCGACGCGGCGGCGAGCGTCGCGAGCGTGGCTGCCACGTTAGGCGAGAGCGATCTGCGCGAAGATGCCCTCCCGCCCGCAGACCTGCTGGCCCCACCTCCGGCCAAACACGCCGACCTCGGCAAAGCGCAGCTCGACGCCATGGGCGACAAGTTGATGGACGCGCTGCGCACGTTTCGCGTCGACGGTGAGCTGGTTGGGCGCACCACCGGGCCCGTAGTCACCCAATATGAAATCGAGCCCGCGCCCGGGGTGAAGGTGCGCCAGTTCGCGAACCTGGCGAACGACCTCGCGCTGGCGATGCGCGCGCAGAGCATTCGCGTCGTCGCGCCCATCCCGGGTCGCGGGGCTGTGGGCGTCGAGGTGCCGAATCCGCAGGCTGAGATCGTCGCGTTTCGTGAGCTGCTGGAGTCGCGCGAGTTTCAGGGGCTGCGCGCCTCGCTCCCGATCGCGTTAGGCAAGGACCTCGAAGGACATCCGGTGGTGGCGGACCTCGCGAAAATGCCGCACCTGCTCATCGCCGGCGCGACGGGGTCGGGCAAATCGGTGTGCGTAAATACGATCATTACGAGTCTGGTTTACCGGCACACGCCCAAGACGCTACGGTTCCTGCTCGTCGACCCGAAGATGGTCGAGCTCACCGTGTACAACGTGCTCCCCCACCTCCGGCATAAGGTCGTCACGGACTATCGCGACTCGGCGGCGGTACTCAAGTGGGCCGTGCTCGAGATGAACTACCGGTACGAGCTGCTCGCCGCGAACGGAGCGCGGAACATCCAGGACTTCAACAAACGCGTGCTCGACGGCGCCGCGCTGGTCACGCCGAAGACGCCTAACGTGGCGTTCGAGGACCGCACATATCGCGGTGACGTGCTGCCGTACATCATCGTGATCATCGACGAGTTGGCCGACCTGATGATGACGGTGCAGGGGGAGGTCGAGCATCCGCTGGCGATGCTCGCGCAGAAGGCACGGGCGATCGGTGTCCATCTCATCCTCGCGACACAGCGGCCGAGCGTGAACGTGATCACGGGCCTGATCAAGGCGAATTTCCCGAGTCGGATCGCTTTCAGAGTGGCGTCGCAGGTCGACAGCCGGACGATCATCGACGGCATCGGCGCGGAGGCGTTGTTAGGCAATGGCGACATGCTGTTCATCCCGCCAGGGAAGTCCGAGCCGCAGCGGATCCAGGGGGCCTACATCTCGAGCGAGGAAACGGAGCGCCTAACGACGTGGTTTGCGGCGCGTCGCGAAGCGCGGCGTGCGCGGGTGGCCGCGGCGGGACTTCTCGCCGACGTACCTTCCGAGCCGGACATCCTGGAGACGGTCCGCGCGCACGAAGCCGCGCAAATGGCAGCGGAAGACGAACCGGGCGAACAGGACGCTGGCGATCGCGACCAACTCTTCCGCGAGGCCGCGGAGGTTGTCATTCAGCACCAGCAAGGGTCGACGTCACTCTTACAGCGCCGGCTCGGCGTCGGCTATGGCCGCGCGGCGCGCATCATGGATCAGCTCGAGGCCGCAGGGATCATCGGGCAACAGCGCGGAGCCAAGGCGCGCGACATCTTGATCGGCCTCGATGATCTGGATCGCATCTGTGGGCCGAGGACGAGTCCATAGTTGTTAGCTCTTAGCTCTTAGCGTCCGTTGGAACTAAGAGCTAAGACCTAAGAGCTAAGACCTAAGAGCTAGTTACTATGTCAGGCCTCATCGGCCCGAGCACGCCTAACAACGCGTCCTGATCCGCCTGCGCAACGTTGAATGCCTTGAGCGTTGCGACCAGGTCTTCGACGAGCGCGTCGAAGTGCGCGTTCGTGATCTTCATGCCGGCGTGCGCGCTTTTCATATCCTTCCCCGTGTATGTGCACGGCCCGCCGCTCGCCTGACAGATCTGGTCCACGAGCTTCGCTTTGAATGAAGCGAGGCGCGCGGGATCGGACGCCGCTGCTGTGAAGAACCCGTTGATCCGCTGATCGGCGGCGACGCGCGCCACGAACGAGTCCACAACGGCGACGATAGCATCGCGTCCGCCAAGGCGGTCGTAGAGCGTGTTCGCTGCCGGCGCCGCTGCAGGACTATCGGCAGCAGTATCCGCCGCGCCTTGCTCTCCTCCGCCGCAAGCGGCGAGGAGGCTACACGTGGCGACGGCAACCGCACCTATCACTCGCGTTAGGCAAATCATATCCGCTCCAGGAGTCTGAGAATGCGTCGAGCCGCGCTAAACTAAGAACGCCCAGCGTGACTCGCAGCCGAGCTCTGCATTAAAAGAGCCCGATAGGCGCTCGAATGGTGACGCTTACGGCGACGGGTCAGGCTATCGTCGCTGCGTGACGATGGAACGGGCGAACTTCGGAATTCTTGGTGAACGCCTCGCTGAGCGGTGGCTCCAACGCACTGGTTGGCGCGTCCTTCAGCGCCGGTTTCGCGCAGGGCGTCGCGACATCGACCTGATCGTAGAACGCAATGGGCTTGTCGCTTTTGTTGAAGTCAAAGCGCGCCACGGCGCCAACTTCGGTGACCCTGTCGAGGCGGTGAACTGGCGCAAGAAACGTGATCTCTCGCGTTCCGCGAACACGTGGATTGACCGTCACGGTCGGCCCGGTGAGACGTACCGCTTCGATGTCGTCGGCATTCTCGTGACAGGTTCTCACGTGCGCGTGCGACACGTCGCCGACGCGTTTCACCTCGCGGCCAAACCACCCTAAGTTCTGGATTGATTTCGGCTTTTATTCGGGGTATCGTATCACTCGCCATTCGGCCGTAAATTCGGCGATGGCCAGACCACACACCGTCTAACTCCTAGAGGATCGATGGGCACCGCATCTCTCACGGACGATCGCAAGAAAGCGCTCGGCCTGGCCATTGCGCAGATCGAGAAAAGTCACGGCAAAGGCTCCATCATGCGTATGGGGGCGGAGTCTGGCCGTGTCCGCGTCGAGGCAATTTCAACTGGCGCAATCAACCTCGATGCAGCAATCGGGATCGGCGGCATTCCACGCGGCCGCGTCACCGAAATCTTTGGTCCCGAGTCCAGCGGTAAGACCACGTTATGCTTGCACGTTGTGGCCAACGCCCAACGCACCGGCGGCGTCGCGGCATTCATAGACGCGGAGCACGCGCTCGACATCGATTACGCCAAGAAGTTAGGCGTCGATATCGAAAACCTGCTCGTGTCGCAGCCCGATACGGGTGAGCAGGCGCTGGAGATCTGCGAAATACTCGTTAGGTCCGGCGCGGTTGACGTTGTGGTCGTGGATTCCGTTGCCGCGTTGGTTCCGCGCGCCGAAATCGAAGGCGACATGGGTGACGCGCACGTGGGTCTGCAGGCGCGGCTCATGAGCCAGGCGCTCCGCAAGCTCACCGGTGCCATCGCGCGTTCGCGTACCGCCGTCGTATTCATCAATCAGCTGCGCGAAAAGATCGGCGTGATGTTCGGCAATCCAGAGACGACAACCGGCGGCAAGGCGCTCAAGTTCTACGCCTCTCTGCGGCTCGATATCCGCCGGCTCGGTCCGGTGAAAGAGAAAGAAGAGGTCATCGGATCTCAGGTCCGTGTCAAAGTCGTAAAGAACAAGATCGCACCGCCGTTCAAGCAGGCCGAATTCGACATCATGTACGCCGAAGGCATCAGCCATGTCGGTTTACTTGTGGACATCGGCTCCGAGAGCGGAATCATCGAGAAGTCCGGCGCGTGGTACAGCTACGCCGGTCAGCGCATCGGGCAGGGGAGAGAAAACGCAAAGCTCTTCCTGCGCGACAATCCGACGCTCACAACCGAGATCGAAGACAAGGTCAAACAAGTCCTCGGTATCCGTAGCGGCGCCACTGCCGAACAGGAGGGAGCCGACGAGTAACGCGCGCGTTCCTCCGCCGGCGAGCAAAGCTAAGCCGGAGGGTTGCTCTCTGAGGTAGGTTGGGTCCCGGAAAGCCCACTTCACTCAGGGGACTTCACTCCGGCTTTTGCGTTGCGGGGTTGAGCAAAATCCTCACCACGGATTCACACGGACTTGAACAGCAACTCGCACGGAGTTTTCGAAGAGAGTCCGTGGCCGTCGCAGTTCCCTCCGCGTCTGTCCGTGGTGGCGCCTTTGATCTTGCGATGCATACATGCCTAACGAGATCGTCGCGACCGTAGCCTCGATTGACGAACATCCCAAACGACGTGGCCGTTTCGTTGTTTTCGTCGGCGCTGAGCCGATTGCAACAGTCACCGCAGATGCGATATCCGAACTTCGGATCCACGTCGGTGACGCGCTCACCGAGAAAACACTCGACGCCTTACGAGTGCACGATCGGCGCACGACCGTTTTGGATCGTGCTCTACGCCTCCTGGCGGTGCGGGCGCGATCCGCCGCAGAGCTCACGCGAACTTTGATGCGCGGGAAAGACCGCCCACTCGCGGAGGACGTGAAGTGGGTGCAGCAGGTTCTTGCAAAGCAGGGCTACATCGATGATGCGCGGTTCGCCGACCAGTTCGTGCGGGATCGAGCCACAATACGCGGCTGGGGGAAGCAACGGCTGACAAGCGAGCTGAGAAGGCGTGGAGTCGCGCAAGCGCACATCGGCTCAGCGATGTCTCAGGCGAGCGAGGACGCGGCGCTGGACGACGCACGTTCAGCGAGCGCCGTAGCGCTCAAGTGGCGGCGCACCCACTCGGGGCGCGATCCGGATCGCGATAAGCAACGGCTGTACGGGTTTCTCGCCCGGCGCGGCTTTAGCCCGGATGTGATTCGCGTCGCAATGCGCGAGGCGCTAGCCGATGCAGAAGGCGAGTCCTCATAACACGGCCTCGGCGCGCTCTATATTTCCGCCATGCGCGCGTCTGAGCTGCGATCTGCCTTCCTCGGCTTCTTTGAACGGCACGGCCACAAGGTCCTGCCGAGCTCCTCGCTGGTCCCCGCGAACGATCCGACGCTCCTCTTCACGAACGCCGGGATGGTGCAGTTCAAGAAGGTATTCCTCGGCCTCGAGGAGCCAGTGCCAGGGCGCCGTGCGGTCACCTCGCAGAAATGCGTGCGTGCGGGCGGAAAGCACAACGACCTCGAACAGGTGGGCCACACAGCACGGCACCACACGTTCTTCGAGATGTTAGGCAACTTCTCGTTTGGCGATTACTTCAAGCGCGACGCCATCATCTACGGGTGGGACTTCGTCACGCGAGTGCTCGGGATACCGCCGAAGTATCTCCGTGCGTCGGTCTATCACGAGGATCACGAAGCGCGTGCATTGTGGCGTGAAATCGCGGGAATGAGCGATGCGCGCATCTA
The DNA here is from genome assembly GCA_035253645.1 of Gemmatimonadaceae bacterium. Lineage (GTDB taxonomy): Bacteria > Gemmatimonadota > Gemmatimonadetes > Gemmatimonadales > Gemmatimonadaceae > DASYRX01. The sequence continues at coordinate 12,964 of DATFBW010000069.1, forward strand.
TGGTTTGGGAGAAAAGGACAACTTCTGGCAGATGGCCGACACGGGGCCGTGCGGACCGTGCTCCGAAATCTTCGTCGACATCGCGCACCTGGCGAAGGATTGGGTCTTTCCGCCTAACGCCAAAGGTGAGTGGACCGAGCTCGATCGCGACGACTTCTCGATCGAAGCGTTCGTGGAAGGGGCCGAAGCCGGACGGTTTCTCGAGATCTGGAACCTCGTCTTCATGCAGTTCGACAAGCAGCCGGATGGCACTCTTGTTCCGCTGCCCAAACCATCTGTCGATACGGGCGCAGGTCTCGACCGCATGTCGGCCGTGCTCCAGGGGGTGACGAGCAACTTTCACACAGACGCGTTCGCGCCAATCATCGAGACGTTCCAGAACGTCATCGGCATCGAGTATCGCGGACGCAAGGTGGCGGAACCGTACGTGGTCCCACGACCGCGCGGCAACGGCACCATAACCGTGGACCCTGCGTCGTTTCGCGTGCTCGCCGATCACGCCCGGGCAGTCGCGTTCCTACTTGCGGATGGTGTATTCCCGTCGAACGAGGGTCGCGGGTATGTGCTGCGTCGTATTCTGCGCCGCGCCGTACGCCATGCGTGGTTGTTAGGCAGGCGCGAGCCGACGCTCGTGCACGGTGTTGAAACGGTGATCGCGACGCTGTCCGATGTTTACCCGGACCTGCAGCTCCGGCGTGCGCACTTGCTGGAAACGACGCGCGCCGAGGAGGAGCGTTTCCTCACAACGATCGATGGCGGCATGCGGCGATTCGAGGAGGTCGCGCCGGTACACACGACGCAGGGCTCGTCCGAAGTGCACGGCACGATCAGCGGGGAAGATGCGTTCCGGCTGTACGATACCTTCGGTTTTCCGCTCGATCTCACCGATCTCATGGCGCGCGAGCGCGGATATACGGTCGACATTGCGGGATTCGAGGTCGCGTTAGGCCAGCAGCGGCAGCAATCGCAGGAAGAGCGTAAATCGAAGAAGCTGGGCGTCAGTGCGGACGAATTGGCAGCAGGCTGGGCGACGCGCGAGAGCACCGGGCGGCCCGCGGCGGCGTTGCCGGACACGCTCTTCCGCGGTTACGAGCTCGTCGAAATCGAAACGCAAGTGACTGCCGTGAAGCGCCTATCGGACGGTCGCGTGGCTGTGCTGTTGCGAGAAACGCCATTTTATGCCGAGTCTGGCGGACAGATCTCGGATCAGGGGGAGATCATCGGCGAAGGCTGGCGCCTGGACGTCGATGAAGTGCGCAAAGTCGATGGCCGCGTCGCGGCGGTGGGACGCCTAACGGGTGAAGTCACCTTTTCCACCGTCCAAGCACGTGTCCCGACGGACCGCCGGCGCGACACGGAGCGTAACCATACGGCGACCCATCTGCTTCACGCGGCGTTGCGCAATGTGTTAGGCGATCACGTCCACCAGGCGGGGTCGCTCGTCGCGCCAGATCGCTTGCGCTTCGATTTCACTCATCATGGGCCAGTGCGCCCAGACGCGCTCGAGGCGATCGAGGAGCAAGTGAACCGCGGCATCTGGGAGGCGCGCGACGTCGAGACACGCGAGCGTCCATATCAGGAAGCGGTGGCGGCCGGTGCGATGGCGCTCTTCGGTGAGAAGTACGGCGACGTTGTCCGCGTCGTCACCGTTCCCGGAATCTCGGTGGAGCTGTGCGGCGGAACGCACGTGCGTAACACGAGCGAGATCGCGCTGTTCCGCATCGTGAGCGAGACAGGCGTTGCCGCCGGCGTCCGGCGGATCGAGGCTCTAACGGCTGGCAAAGCGTTCGAGTTTATGCGCGACCGTGATCGTGCGCTGCAACAAGCGAGTGAACTGATCAAAGCGACGCCCGAGACGCTTGTGAAGCGTGTGCAGACTCTGCTCGAGGAAAAACGTGCTGCCGAGAGGAGGGGCAAGGAGCAAGGAAGGAGCGACGATGGCGGTGATGTAGTGCGCAAGCTCGTCGCGGGAGCGGAGCGCCTCGATGGCGTGGCGTTCGTCGCGGCGACAGTCCCGGCCGTTGACGTGCGGGAGTTGCAAACGTTAGGCGACGCCTTGCGCGCGCAACTCGCCGGGGGTGTTGCGGCGCTCGGAGCGACTTTCGCCGACGGTAAAACGGCGTTGCTCGTCGTCGTGTCGGACGATGCGCGGGGCCGCGGCATTCGCGCGGACGCTCTCATAAAAGATGTCGCAGCAGCGGCAGGAGGGCGCGGCGGCGGCAAGCCGCACATGGCGCAAGCGGGCATCCCCGACCCTGGGTTGCTGCCACAGGCGTATGCCGCGTTAGGCAGCAGTGTCCGCCAGTTTCTCGCGGGCGCCGCGTGAGCGACGCGGCTGACGCCGCGGTTCCCGTCGCGCTCGCGGCCCGCATGGACGAGCTGCTGGCTGCGGAACGAGCCGATACGGTCAACGCTGACGTGATGTTGAATGCGGGCATCGCCGCGCTGCGCGATTTCATCAAGCGTCCGGAGCCGATACACAGCGCGTTGGATCTGCTTGCCATCGACGGTCTGATTACAAGCGCCTTTGCGCGTGCCACCGATGCGGCCCAACTGGAACAATTGGCTGAGCGGGCGCGCCGTGAGCTCTTCGCGTTGGGTGACGTTTCGGCGTGATCGACATCCACACCCATCTGCTGCCGGGCGTCGATGATGGGTCCCAGTCGTTCGAGACCTCAGCGGCTGTTCTGACGCGATTCGCGCACGAAGGCGTGCGCGCAGTTGTTTGCACGCCGCACCTCGATGCGTCGCGTGCCGGCGCTGTTGATCTCGTGTATTACGGGGAGCTGCTCGCTGCGCTGCGTGCGCACATCCCGCCTTCGGTCACGTTGCGTCTCTTCCCAGGGTGGGAGATCAAGCTGGACCGTCCGGGCTGTGACTTGACGCGCAAAGAGTTGTCGTTAGGTGGCTCGCGGGCCGTGCTGGTCGAGTTTCCATACGGTCCCCTCCCTCCGGGCGCGAACGAGGAGATCGCTCGGCTCTGTAGCACCGGTATCGTTCCCATCGTGGCCCACCCTGATCGCTATCAGGAGTGCACGACGGCGCACGTGCGCGCCTGGCGGGCATCCGGGGCGGTCATTCAAACAGACGGCCGTATGCTGCTTGGTGGCGGACCGCACGCTGATTTCGCGCATTCTCTCGTCGAGGAGGGTCTTGTCGATATTCTGGCAAGCGACAACCACGGCGATCTCCGCTCAGTGGCCACTGTGCGAGAGTGGCTCAAGGAGCTGGGCGCTAGCGAAGCAGCCGAGCTGTTGACAAGCGAGAATCCACGGCGCGTCCTCGAAAATGAACGTCCTCTCAAGGTGCCGTCGATTACAATCCAGCGCGGTTTGTTGCGCCGGCTGCGCGACCTCATGTTTCCGTCCACCTGAACGACCTCCCAACCATGGGAACTGACTTCGAGCGGCAGGCGGCAGATCGGTTGCGTGAGCTGGCGTCACTCGCGACGAGCGTCGCGGAGTCGCTGGCACCGGACATCGCCCGTGCAGCGACGATGGTTCGGGAGACACTCGAGCGCGGCGGCACACTCTTCTTCTGCGGGAACGGAGGGAGCGCGGCCGATGCGCAGCATATCGCGACCGAATACGTGGTGCGCTACATGCGCGAACGGCGGGCGCTGCCCGCGATCGCCCTAACGACCGATACATCACTCCTCACGGCCGCGGCGAACGACATCGGGTTCGAGCGGGTGTTCGAGCGCCAGGTGGAGGCCCTCGTCAAACCGGGGGATCTGTTGGTCATCCACTCGACAAGTGGCAACTCGCCTAACGTGATCCGAGCGGCACAGGCCGCGCGAGCGAAGGGCGCGCAAGTGTTTGCTCTCAGCGCAAATGATGGCGGAAGGTTGCGCGCTCTGGCACACCATACGATTGTCGTTCCCACCTCGCGCACGGACCGCGCCCAGGAAATCCACCTCTGCGTGCAGCATGCGATCTGCGAGCTCGTGGAGGCTTCGGCGGCGTGATCGACCTCGCCGGCAAACGCGCGGTGGTGACGGGCGGGTCCCGCGGCATCGGCGCCGCAACGGCGATCCAGTTGGCGCGCGCCGGGGCAGACGTGTGCATCGGGTACCGTCAGCGCTCCACGGAAGCAAACGACGTCGTTAGGCACATCCGCGACCTCGGCCGACGCGCAATGGCCGTTCCAGGAGACTTGTCGCGACGCGAAGATGCCGAGCGTTTGCTCGCGACCGCCGGCCAGGAGCTGGGTGGGCTCGAGATCTTCATCGGAAACGCCGGGATCTGGCCGAGCGACGCGGTTGCCATTGAAACAATGGATGACGAGCGGTGGGCGCGCACCATGCGTGAGAACGTGGATTCGGTGTTCTTCACGACGCGAGCTGCCGCGCGCACCATGGCTTCAGGTGGTCGCATCGTCCTCGTCTCGAGTACGGCCGGACAGCGCGGCGAGTCGTTTCACGCAGACTATGCCGCCAGCAAGGGCGCCATGATCTCATACGTGAAGTCGCTCGCGATCGAGCTGGCGCCGCGCGACATCACAGTCAACGCTGTTGCTCCCGGTTGGGTCGATACCGAGATGGTCACGCCGGCGCTGGCAGCTGGCGGCCGCGACGCAATCGCCGCGACAATCCCACTGCAGCGGCTTGCGACGGCTGATGATATCGCTGGTCCCATTGTCTTCCTGTGTTCGCCGCTCGCGCGCCATATCACGGGTGAGGTCCTCAATGTGAATGGTGGGAGCGTTCTGTGCGGTTAAATGAGGAGCGAGGCGCAAGGAGCGCGGAGCACGTAAGACCTCTTTCCGCTCCATGCTCCCTGGTCCTCGTGCCTGGTAGTCGATGCGCCAGCTGAAAACCGTCATCGCACCCCCCGAGCCGGTGCGCGAGCTTGCGGCCACGCTCGAACGTGCCGGATATGAGGCGTGGTGCGTCGGGGGGGCCGTGCGGGACGCGCTGCTTGGCGATGTGCATCTGGACTGGGACCTCGCGACAAGCGCCACACCTAACGAGGTACGCCGTGTGTTCCGCCGCACCGTTCCTGTCGGTGTAGAGTTTGGAACTGTTGGCGTCTTCGATCGGACTGGGCGCATGCACGAAGTCACGACTTTTCGCCGCGACGTGCGCACCGACGGGCGCCATGCGGAGGTCGAGTTTGGCGGGAGTCTGGACGATGACCTCGCGCGGCGGGATTTCACGATAAACGCGATCGCCTATTCGCCGAGCAAGGGCGAATTGCGCGATCCGTACGCGGGCCGGGAAGACCTAACGCGGGGCCTGGTGCGCGCCGTCGGCGCGGCCCGTGAGCGCATGCGCGAAGATCGCTTGCGTGCCCTTCGTGCGCTGCGTTTCGCGGGCCGCTTCGGATTCAAGATCGAGGAGGCCACCTGGCAGGCCATCGTCGAGAGCGGACCTCACCTCGGGCGGTTGTCGCGTGAGCGCGTGAAGCAGGAGATCGAGAAGACGGTGGAGCAGGTTCTGCGGCCCAGCCTAACGTTCGGCCTCTGGCGCGACGCCGGAGCGTTTGCGTCGCTCGTGCCGGAGCTGACGGACGTGCCAGACGTGACACTCGCCGCAATCGACGCGATATGCCGGCCCGACGCGACGCGCACCGACATGCGAGCGCAGGCGAAGGCGGATCAGAGGCGCCTGCTCCGGCTCGCACTGCTATTTGCTGACCTCGCCCCAGAGCACGCGGACCGGACGCTGCGCGCCCTGCGCTTTTCAAACCAGGAAGTCGCGTTGATCGTGGGTTTGCTGAGGAGCTGGCACACGTTAGGCGCCAAAATGCGCGACGCGCTGTTGAACAACGCCGTCGTGCCCGCCGCAGAAGTTAGGCGTTGGGCGAGTGAAGCGAGCCGGCCCGTGTTTCCCCTCCTTATCCGTTTTGCCGCCGCGCGCTGGCACGCCGAACGCGCGGGTGGGCTGCCCGCGCCGTCGCCAGCAGCGGCGAGGCGCTTCTACGCTCGAGGAGTACGCACTGCCTATCGAGAGCCAATAGCGCTCGCCGACCTCGCTGTCGATGGCGACGATTTGAAGGCCGCGGGGATCGCGCAAGGCCCTGCTTTGGGACAGATTCTCGCGTCGCTGCGTGACGCAGTCCTAGAGGATCCTTCACGCAACACGCGCGATCAGCTGCTCGCGCTCGCGCAATTCCTCACGAAAGGGTAATCGCTGTCGTGGTCCTCTTCCGTGGACGTCAGCACGAATCGGTAATCACGCACCGCTTTCGCTCGGTGCGGGCGCGTTTTGCGTTCAGCGCCGACAATGAGATGTACACGGCGCGTGTTTTCGCGAACGCCGAGCGCGCGGTCGATCTCTTTCACGCGCTGGCTGGTCACCTCCCGCCAGCGGTCGACGTCCACGTGTGGGATGTGCGCAGCAATCAGCGTTGGAGCGGGACTGCGCTCGCGCTCGCGGACGCGCGCGATGCGTTCGCGCGGTTGCGGACACCGCTCTCCATCTTCGCCGGCGTCGAGTTCACGCTCGTGGGGCCGGACGATCAGCTCTCGCTGAGCGCCAGTCTGGAAGTACACGTCCACGCGCGATCGGATCGTTGGTACTACCTCCTCGTGGGCACCGGCTTGCTGCCCGGCGACCCGCTTCCGCCGCGGACATGGCGGCTGGCACCGCACGAGTTCCCACCAGCTCAGGAGATGCAAGGGGCGCTGGATCGCGCGATCCAGCGTTTGGGCCTAACGAGCGAGTGAGCGTCTCGCCGGTCGTGTACGCGGTGTTGGCGTCGATCGCGAACATCATCGGCGCGCTGCTTGTCACCTCGGGGCCTCTGCGGAAGCCGCGCATGCTCGACGCGCTGCTGGCCTTCTCGGCAGCGTTTTTGATCGGCATCGCGCTCCTCGATTTGGTTCCACAGAGCCTTGCAGCGGGCGGGGCAAGCGCAGCGTGGCTCGTCCTCGTCGGATACGTGCTCGTCCACTTCTCGCAGCACGTGCTCGTTCCGCATTTTCACTTCGGTGAAGAGGTTCACGCAGTGACGGCGCGGGTCAGCGTGAGCGCGCTGATCGGCCTGCTACTGCACACCTTCGTTGACGGCATGGCAATCGCAAGCGGGTATCATGTGAGTCCGCGGCTGGGAGCTTTGGTGGCCATTGCCATCGCCTTGCACAAAGTGCCCGAGGGGGTTGCGATCGCTTCGCTGTTCGTCAAGGCGGGCTGGTCGGCGAGAGCGGCGTTAGGTGCCGCCATGGCGTTAGGCATCGCTACGGTGGTTGGTGCGATGCTGACGCTGTCGCTGGACGCGCTTCAGTCCGTCGGGCTTGGCCTGGCAGCCGGGGTGACACTGTATGTCGGCGCGTCGAATCTGGTGCCTGAGTTTCAGGGGAAGCGAGACATCCTTCTACCCATCGCCTTCCTCCTTGGGCTTCTGACCCTGGTCGTAGCGCGCGGGATCACCGTTTCATGATGCCGCCACGTTCGCGCGGGCGCGAGCAAAAAGGAGACACGCTCTTTCGGGCGATCGCTCCGGGCGCGCCGCTCGCGGCTCGCATGCGCCCAAGGCGGCTCGAGGATTTCGTGGGGCAGGAACGCGTGCTGGGCGCCGGCACACCCTTACGAGAATCGATCGAACGCGGGACAGTGGGCTCGTTGATCCTGTGGGGACCGCCGGGGAGCGGGAAGACTACGTTAGGCCATCTGATCGCGCACTACACCGAGCGCGAGTTTGTTCCGTTCTCCGCCGTCACCGAGGGCGTGCAACGTGTGCGCGAAATCATCCAGGAGGCGCGGGCGCGGCTACAGTTAGGCAGAGGGACGATCCTGTTCGTGGATGAGATTCACCGCTTCAATCGCGCGCAGCAGGACGCTTTTCTGCCGGCGGTGGAGTCGGGCACGGTGACGTTGGTAGGCGCGACGACCGAAAACCCGTCGTTCGAGCTTAATGGGGCGCTACTCTCGCGCACTCGGGTCGTCGTGCTCGATCCACTGACTCGCGCCGACATCGTGCAGCTCATCAACCGCGCGTTAGGTGATACCGAAAGTGGACTGGGGTCGTTAGGGCTGTCGACGTCGAGCGAGGCCGTCGAGTGGCTGGCCGAGCAGGTCGACGGTGACGCGCGGCGCGCGCTGACGGCGCTGGAAGCTGCGGCCGAACATGTCGGTGCCGGAGGCACCATCGACAAGCAGCTGCTCGGCCAGGCGTTGCAACATCGCATCCCGCGTTATGACAAGAATCGCGAAGAGCATTACAACCTCATATCGGCGTATCACAAGGCGTTGCGTGGCAGCGATGTCAATGCGGCCCTCTACTGGTTGGCGCGCATGATCGACGCCGGCGAGGATCCGATGTACATCGCGCGGCGCACGATTCGTTTTGCATCCGAAGACGTCGGACTCGCCGATCCCCAGGCGCTTACGATCGCGATCGCGGCGCGTGATGCCTATCACACGCTCGGTTCGCCGGAGGGAGAGCTCGCGTTAGCCGAAGCTGCGATATACCTCGCAACAGCGCCAAAATCGAATCGCGTTTATGAGGCGTGGAGTGAAGCGCTGGACCTGGCGCGGGAACATCCCGCCGAGCCGGTTCCCCTTCACATCCGGAATGCGCCGACGCCGCTCATGAAGGAACTGGGCTATGGCAAGGGGTATGAGTACGCACATGCCGTTCCTGAGGCATACATCCCGCAGGATTACTTACCTGAGTCGCTCAAGGCAGCGGAGCTCTACAAGCCGGGTCCGTTCGGTTTCGAGAAAGAGATCGCCAAGCGTATCGCGTGGTGGGGCGATCTTCGGCAACGGATCGAAGGCGGATCGAGCGGAGCGCCGAATGCCGGCGGCTCAGACGACTCGTTAGGAGGCAGTTGAGATGCGCAAGAGTCACTGGAGCTTCTCGGTCGCTGTCGTCGCGCTCGCCATATTCAGCGCGGCGTGCAGCTCGATGTTTCGCGGCGCGTGGAAGGAACCGGTGGTCACCTTCCGCGATCTCAAGCTGACAGGAGTCGGCACCAGCGGCGGGTCTCTGGAAATCCAGCTGGCTGTATACAACCCTAACAACTTCCGTCTGGACGGTACGCGTTTGACGTACAACCTCGCGGTCGACAGCGTCGCCGTCGGTAACGGTGTCCTCGATCAGGCCTTCACGGTTCAGGAAAACGACTCCACGATCGTGCGTCTGCCGCTCAGCTTTACTTACGCAGGGATCGGTGCTGCCGGCCGGCAGTTGATGCAGACCGGGGCGGTCAATTACCGTGTCACTGGTGACATCACCGTGGATACGCCCATCGGACAGCGCACGCGCGCGTATGATCGCACCGGGCGGTTCACCACATTGGGTGGCAGTACTCGTTAGGGAAGCTTCGGGGGCCGATTATCGCACGTGAGCTGATTTCGCTGACGCCGCCGATCGAGCGCGCCGTGTTGGTGGGTGCGCCGATCAAGCGCAGTGCCGCGCGGCATCACCTCGAGGAGCACCTCGAGGAATTGGAGCGGCTCGCCGATACAGCGGGCGCCACTGTCGTCGCTACGCTCACACAGCAAATCGACCGCCCGAACCCCGCCACGTACCTCGGGAAGGGGAAGATCGAAGAGCTGCGCAACGTCATCGAAGACCGCGACGCCACGCTCGTGATTTTCGATGACGAGCTCACGCCCGCCCAAGGCAAAAACGTCGAGGATACGGTGGGCCGGCGCGTGATGGATCGCGCGGAGCTCATCCTGGACATCTTTGCGACGCGCGCGCGTACACACGAGGCCAAGCTGCAGGTGGAGCTGGCGCAGCTCGAATACATGTTACCACGCCTAACGCGCATGTGGGCCCACCTGGAAAAGACGCGCGGCGGTATCGGTCTCCGAGGGCCCGGTGAAACGCAGCTCGAAACCGACCGGCGTTTGATCAATCACCGCATCAAGGTCTTACATGAGCGGCTGCACGACGTCGCGACCGCGCGCGAAGTACAGCGTCGAGGGCGACGCGGAGAGTTTCGCGCGTCGCTCGTCGGCTACACAAATGCCGGGAAGTCGTCCATCCTGCGGGCGATGTCGCAGGTCAACGACGTCTTCGTAGAAGATCGGCTATTCGCGACGCTCGATCCGCTGACACGCGACGTCGCGTTAGGTGACCGTGAGCGTGTGTTGTTGACCGATACCGTGGGTTTCATCCGCAAACTGCCCCACGATCTGGTCGCATCGTTCCGCGCAACACTCGAAGAGGTGCGTGAAGCGGACGTGTTGATTCACGTGATCGATGCCAGTCATCTCGCATGGGAAGAACAGCGCGAAGTCGTCGACGATGTACTGAGTGACCTCGGCGCCGCCGATCGGCCGACAATCCTCGCGTTCAACAAGATCGACCGGCTCGACACTGAATCGGTCACCGCGCTGCGCGAGCGCATGGCCGGCGCCGCGCCAGAGAGTGTGTTCGTGTCTGCCCTTCGCAGCGAGGGAGTGGAGCCGCTGCGGAAAGCGCTGCAGAACCGCTTGCACGCTGCGCGGCCGATCGTGCAGCTGCGGGTACCTGTCACGAACGGCGGTCTGCTCGCCGCGGTGCATCGCGCGGGTGAAGTCATCGAGCAGAGGCAGGATGATCATTCCATGCTCGTCTCAGCGAGACTCGATGAAGCGGCCGTCGCGCGACTGGTACGAGGCGGGGCGGTCGTCGAATCAAGTCCGAGCTCGGCCTAAGAGCCAAGAGCTAAGAGCCGGTTACTATTGTTTATGGCAAAACGCGCACTCATCACTGGGATCACGGGTCAAGACGGTTCCTATCTCGCTGAGCTCTTGTTAGCGAAAGGCTACGAAGTGCACGGGCTTGTGCGTCGCGCGAGCACGTTTGGCGCTACGAGCCGCATCGACCACCTGCATAACTGGGGGCGCGGAACGAGTGGCGAGGAGCGCGGGACGCTCGAGCTGCATTACGGCGATCTCGCGGATAGCGGTGCAGTGACGCGCGTGCTTGCCACGGTGCGGCCGGATGAGATTTACAATCTGGCTGCCCAGAGCCACGTGCGTGTGAGCTTCGATCTCGCGGAGTACACGGCGGAAGTGACGGGCGTGGGCACGCTCCGTTTGCTCGAATGCATGCGGAACCTCGGTTTGAGCGGACAGACCCGCTTCTACCAGGCTTCGTCGAGCGAGTTGTACGGCCAGGTGCGCGAGACGCCACAAAACGAGATGACGCCGTTTCACCCTCGCTCTCCGTACGCATGCGCCAAAGCGTTCGCGCATTACGCGACGGTGAACTACCGCGAGAGTTACGGCCTGCATGCGTCATGCGGCATCCTGTTCAATCACGAGAGTCCGCGCCGCGGAGAGAACTTCGTCACGCGCAAGATTACGTTGGGCCTCGCGCGCATTGCTTCCGGGCTCCAGGAAACGATCGCGTTAGGTAACCTGGATGCGCAGCGTGATTGGGGTTTCGCCGGCGATTACGTGGAGGCGATGTGGCGCATGCTACAGCAGGACACGCCTGACGACTACGTCATCGCCACAGGCGAAACCCATTCGGTGCGCGAATTCCTGGACGAAGCGGCCGCAGTGATTGGCGGTGGCCTGGATTGGACCAAACACGTTGTCGTGGATCCGCGGTATTACCGGCCCGCCGAAGTGGATGTGCTCGTTGGCGACGCGTCCAAGGCGAGACGCATCCTCGGTTGGACACCGCGCGTTTCGTTCCGCGAGCTCGTGCGGATGATGGTGGAAGCGGATCTTGAAGGGGCGAGGAGCGAAGAGCGAGGAGCGAGAGAGGGGATCACGAATCAGTCGTAACGCCCCCCGCTCCCCGCTCCCCGCTCCTCACTTCTCGCTTCCTGCATTAGCGCACCGGTAATCCACTCGGCACCTGGCTCGGCGCAATCGTGCCCAGATCGCGGGCCGCTGGATCCGTCAGGGATTTGAGAAAGGCGACAATCTCGCTCTGTTGAGTAGCCGTTAGGCGGATGGGATCGCGCACACGGCCGTCGAGGGTCTGCAACATCGACGTGATCGTCGCCGCGTCACCATGATGCGTGGCGCGCAGTGCCGCTGGGAGCTGCGTCACGTCGTAGGATCTGAGCGCCGAGTCGGGGTTGGTATA
>DATFBW010000070.1:0-21840 GCA_035253645.1 Gemmatimonadaceae bacterium
AAATGCTCGTTGGCGCTGTGCCATTCTTGCTGATGGTTGCCTGGTGCTGGCAAGGCGATCGCTGGAGCCTGCCTAACCTGCGCCAACGCCGGCAGTGGGCCCTGTTTGCATTGCTCAGCGTCACCGTCATCGCGGTCATGATACCGGTTGCCTGGACCATGCTTCATGCGCGCGAGGGCAGCTTCTCGTCAGCATATGGCTCGGGCGGTCCTGTTCTCCGGCGCTTCGGCGATTCGTTCGCTGCGCTCTTCTTCCCCTGGGCGCCATGGGAAGCAATGTCGGTCGGCGCCGGCGGACTGCTGCCTAACGTGGTGTTCCTGGGCTGCTTTGCGGTGCTGATACTCGCACGCGGCGATCGTTCGCGTCAGCGCGCAATGCTCGCTCTCGGGCTCGCACTGTGTATTCCGTTCGCTGCGCTCTACACGCCGTGGGAGTACGTGCTGCCGTTCTATGCGCTTCCAACCACCATCGGGGGCGCGATCATCGTGGGGTTCGCGGTCGATCACGTGCGCAGTCGCGCGAGGTCATTCATTCCATTTACAGTTGCCGCAGCAGGCGCACTCGTTGTCGCGTTGAAACTCATCTTCGTCTACGCCGACTTTGCGCGCGGAGAACGTCACATCGACCGCGCATTGGTTAGGCACATAGCGGCGGATTCAGCGGCCACGCAAATACTCGTGAGCGCCGAGCGACCTAAAGAAGGCCCACAGGCGTGGACTGCGCGCGGACCCACGATCGTACGCTACGCGTCGGTCCTAACGGGACGCCCCTTACCACCTGCCAAGGAAGTGGATTGTCGCGGGCTCGAGCAGCTATACCGATCGCCTCCCGCGCCGCAACAGCCCGTTCTTGTCGTCCTATTTCGCCAGGATTGTGCTCAGGTCATCGAGCCATCAGCGACGGTGATCCACCGCTTCCACACACTGCGCTTCTGGCCGCCAGAGGTTGCCAGAGATTCCATGGGCGTCGATCTCATACGGTTGCCGCGTGCTTCGGCGGCCTCAGCGCCGGACTCGAGGACCGGCTCCGTCGCACGTTAGGCAGGCTCCATTACAGATCGGTCAATGTGACCGGGTCTCATGGAACGCGCGCGGATCAATGAAAAAATGCCTAACGCCCAGTCTGGTTATCTCGCGCGACCGGCGGAGAGCTTGGATGCTCCCGCAGACACGTTGTCTAGCGGCGTTGACAGGTTGCGCAAAAGAAGCGTCCCACAGGGACGCCGACGTTACCTGCGGCGTCTTCCGCGCAGGATTGCGGCAGCAATCGGCAGCCCAGTGCTGATCAACAGCAGCGTAGACGGCTCCGGAGCCAGTGCCGCATTGTTTTGTCCGATGACGTCGGGCTTGAACGCACGCGGCCGATCATCGCTAGTCCCGATAGGCAGATCGTCGCTTGGCCCTGCCGCACTATGCGCGTCGTCAGACCGTCCTCCACCCAAGCCAGCAGCGGGAAGATCGAAGACGGCTGCGTGATTCGGAGGTCCATTACCACGCTCCGAATCGGGCCAACCCCAGACATCGAATTTCGGGGGTAAACCGGCCCACGACCACGAGTTGCGCACGGGCTGGGCCACAGGCGGATGCTCTACTGGTGAGAACTCTGCGCCGCGCGGCTTGTCGTCATTCGTAACGAAATTCTCTACGGCGCCGTCGGACTTCGCCGCCGAAGCTCCGGGCACGATGAACGCGGACGCACCGCGCTTCTTGGAGCCGCGATCGACTGAGAACAGGTCTTGTAAAAAAAGACTGAAGATCGACTCTCTGGCGATATCGAAGTACGAGCCGCCGCACTCGGAGGATCCCACGGGGCAATACGCGTTAGAGCCTTTCCATCTCTGAGCGTTTCCATCCGACAGCGTGATAAGGCTCAGAACGCCAGCGCACACCAAGAGTCGTCGCATCGTGCACCCCGTGATCAGTTGACCGCAACCGGTGCGGGGATGCAAACAGAATGCCGCCGACCGACTTGTTAGGCATCGGTCATCATGGCCACATCGCGATGAAGCGCGGCGTCGTTACTAGCGGATCTCAGCTAAAATCGTTTCGCGTATCGCGGCGTACTCAGCCGGTAGCTCGTTCAACAAGAACTGCTCGATACTGTGAGATGGATCGGCCAGTACGCCACGTGGCGTGGTGACGTATCCGCGATAGGCGCGGACCTGACCCCGGCCATCGCCGTATACAAAGCCACGATAACCGAGGCCAGCAGGCTCGAGCGCGGGGCCGCCGCTCGTTAGGTCGCCTTGCAACTGGCGCAGTCGCTGGCTCGCCGCGCCATCCAACTCCCAGCGGGGGTTCGGTCGGCCGCTGAACACATCGAGCTCGACGACGGTTCGCACTTCCGTTGGCCGATTGCAGCTGAGCGCGCCCAAGAGCGAGAGGGCGATGAGTCCTGAAAGGATCTTGTTGCTCATATCGAATTATACCCGGCAGGCCGACCTATTATAACGCCGGCTTGGGCGAATGCCGGTCTGCTCCTGAACGCATGCCGACCGCTAGGTGACTACGCCGTACACTCCCGCCGCCAACAACGCGCCGATCAGCGGACCCGCTACGGGCACCCACGAGTATTCCCAATCGCTGTCGCGTTTGGCCCGGATCGGCAGGAAAGCATGAGCGATGCGCGGGCCAAGGTCACGCGCGGGGTTGATCGCGTAGCCGGTTGTGCCACCTAACGAGAGCCCGATCCCAAAGACGAGCAGGGCGACGGGCACCAATCCGATGGACCCCAGCCCGATGGGCTCGCCGGCGCCTCCTGCGGAGGGCATCGTCGCCGAGGTCATGAGAAAGATGGGCAAGATGAGTGCGAACGTCCCGACGATTTCGCAGAACAATGCCTGACCCATGTTGCGGATATTGGGTGCGGTGGCGAAACACGCGAGCTTCGCAGCGCCGTCGTCTCCGATCGCAAAGTGCTCGCGATAGAACAGGTACACGAGAACCGCGCCGGCGATAGCGCCTAACATTTGCGCCACGATGTAACCGGGCACCATCGACGCGCCAAGCTTGCCCGAGACGGCCATCGCCAGCGTCACCGCCGGATTGAGGTGCGCCCCGCTGAATGGAGCGGCGCAAAAAGCGCCCACGAATACGGCGAACCCCCAGCCGGCAGTGATCACGATCCAGCCCGACGCAGCTCCTTTGGTGCGGGGCAGCACGACGTTGGCAACGACGCCGTTGCCTAACAAGATAAGCATGCCGGTGCCGATGAACTCCGCGACGTACGGGCTCATGGTTGCTTCACGCTCGAGCGCTCTTCCCAATCGCGCGCACGTTTAAGCGCCTCGGCCCAACGGCTCCGGCGATGAGCCGCTTGCGCGGCGGGCATCTGTGGCGTGAAGCGCCGGTCGACTTGCCACGCGGCTGCCACTTCGTCCTGCGACTTCCAAAAG
Organism: Gemmatimonadaceae bacterium; assembly: GCA_035253645.1. Taxonomy (GTDB): domain Bacteria; phylum Gemmatimonadota; class Gemmatimonadetes; order Gemmatimonadales; family Gemmatimonadaceae; genus DASYRX01. Next base: position 3,395 of record DATFBW010000070.1, read on the forward strand.
CCGACCGCAAGTCCTGCCAGATACGCCGCACCTAACGCGGTTGTCTCGATGACCTTGGGCCGCACTACGGGGACCTGCAGGACGTCGGCTTGGAACTGCATGAGCAGGTTGTTCGTGCACGCCCCGCCATCGACGCGCAGCTCGTTCATCGCGATGTTCGAATCCTGACGCATGACGTCCAGGACGTCCGCTACTTGAAACGCGATCCCTTCGAGCGCTGCGCGCGCGATATGGCCACGGTTCGTGCCTCGCGTTATGCCCGTCATGGTTCCGCGAGCGTACTGATCCCAGTGCGGCGCCCCCAGCCCGGCGAACGCCGGGACCAGGTACACTCCGGCCGAATCCGGCACCGAGGCAGCAAGAGATTCGACTTCGCTCGACGATTCGATGATGCCCAGGCCGTCCCGCAGCCACTGCACGGCGGCGCCACCTATGAACACGCTGCCCTCGAGGGCGAAGTCGGTCGTAGTCCCTGTGCGCCAGGCCACGGTGGTCAGGAGCTGGTGTTTCGACGGGGCGGGAGTGCTCCCAATGTTCATGAGCATGAAGCACCCCGTGCCATACGTGTTCTTCGCGAGCCCGCGTGAAAAACAGCCCTGGCCAAAGAGAGCAGCTTGCTGGTCCCCCGCGATTCCCGCGATCGGCACCGCAGTGCCTAACAAAGATGCCGTCGTCTCGGCGTAGACCTCGCTCGAAGCCTTGATGTCGGGCAATACTGCCCGTGGCACGCCCAGCATGGCACACAGCTCGTCGCTCCATGTTCCGGCGTGAAGGTCGTAGAGCATCGTGCGCGACGCGTTGCTGGGATCGGTCACGTGCAGCTTGCCACCCGTGAGGTGCCACACGAGCCAAGTGTCGATCGTTCCGAACGCCAACTCCCCACGTTCCGCGCGCGCCCGCGCGTTAGGGACGTTGTCGAGAAGCCACCGCAGCTTGCTGCCGGAGAAGTACGCGTCGATCACGAGCCCAGAGCGCCGCTGGATCTCCGCGGCGTGGCCGGCCTGCTTGAGGCTGTCGCAGAAGGCGGCCGTTCGCCGATCCTGCCACACGATCGCGTTGTAGATCGGCTTTCCGGTGGCGCGCTCCCAGACGAGCGTGGTTTCACGCTGATTCGTAATACCGATAGCCGCGATATCGCTCGTCGTGAGGCCCGCCTTTGCGATCGCCGCGCGCGCCGTTTCGAGTTGCGTGCTCCAGATTTCAGCGGGATCGTGCTCGACCCATCCCGCTTGCGGAAAGATCTGCTGGAATTCCTTCTGCGCGACGGAACGGATCGACCCATCGTGGTCGAACACGATCGCACGCGAGCTCGTCGTGCCCTGGTCGAGGGCGAGGATAGCGGTCATGGCCCGCCGTCTTAGCCCCGCCAGGCTCCGAGGTCAAGGCTGCGCACCGCACAGGCAGGTTAGGCTCGCGTCGCCGCCAGCCTAGCCTGCATTGGATCGCGCCCGCGATCGAACTACGTGGTCATGCCGCCGGGAAGTATCTCCCTGGGCGCGGGAGTGCGGCGCCCGCCGAACAGGAAGATCAGGGCCAGCCCCGCGATGAACCCGCCGATGTGGGCCATGTACGCAACGCCACCCGCCTCACCACCGACCACGCTGACTTGCGCGAAGACCTGTAGAAGGATCCACAACCCGAGCACCATGAACGCGGGCATGTTCACGATCTGGCGGCCCATGAGCACCCTAACGCTGCGTCTGGGGAAGAGCACGAGGTAGGCGCCGAGCACACCCGCAATCGCACCTGATGCGCCCAGACTCGGGATGCGCGATTCCGGACCGAACATGATGTGCGCGGCACTCGCGGCGATGCCGCAGACGACATAGAACGCGAGAAACTTCGCGTGGCCGACCCGATCCTCGATGTTGTCGCCGAAGATCCAGAGGTACAGCATGTTGCCGGCGATGTGCAGCCACGACGCATGCATGAACATCGCGAAGATTAGCGTTAGGTAAATCGGAGTGGGCCCGGGATACAGACGCAATGCGTGTGTTTCGCCGGCGGCCTGAATGCTCTGTGTGCCCACCAAGTCGGTGTTGCGTGTGATCTCGTAAGGCACCGTGCTGTAACCGTTGATGAACGGTTCACCGACGGCGAGCTCGATGAGCCAAACGAGAATGTTGGTAGCGATGAGCGCGTACGTAACGACCGGGACAGTGCGACGGTCGGTGTCGTCATCGCGCAGCGGCATTACCATCGTGATTCCCTGCGAAATGGATCAGTTGATGAGGTTCGCATAGGGCGTGCCTCACAGGGGCCAGGAGCGGCGGGCCGGAGCGGGGGGAACGGGCCCGTCAGTTCGCAGGATGGCGGTGGTCCACGGGATAAGAAACGCGCGCGGAGGTGCTGCGCCTAACGATGTTGTCGGCCCCAGCCTGGTCTCGTGTTCGCGCCAGCCGGGAACGCTCACGGTTTAGGTCGCAGGATGCGACTAAAGCCCTCGCCGGGCCCCCGTTAGGGTGTCCCCGGATCAGCTCAGTCCGCCATTATGACCGGCCCCGTTATGAGGATCAACCAAACCGTTGCTGGCGTGCGGCGAACGGCCTGCGCGACCGGTGCAAGCGCGCAGCAACGTGCCAAGAACATGGATGAAATTGAACTAACGAATGCAGCCTCAACTTCTTCTTGCGCCCCTGAGAACGTGCCTTATAGTAGGCCAACTTCCGGTCGTTTTCGCGGTAATCACACGACAGCGGTGACCTTCGGCACATAACCTGCTTCAGCAGGCTCAGCCGCAAGCAGCCGAGTTCATCCAGACCGAGCGTCTGGTGGCCTTTTACACAAAGGGATTACGGTGGACCAACGACGCTGGGAAGAACTCCGCGACGATGAGCAAGGAACAACCCTGATCGAGTATGGGATGCTCGCCATGCTCATCGCGCTGCTGTGCATTGCTGCACTGAAGGTGATGGGAAGCAAAGTCGCGAACGCGTATCAGTCTGCGAACAGTCTGCTCCCCTGAACTCTAAGTGGCATCGGACGCCTGGTGAGCGGCGCACCGACGTAACAACAACCCAAAGGGGAGTTTTTATGAAGACCATTCGCAAGCAGCTGCGCGCGTTCGTCCGCGATGAAAGCGGAGCGACGCTCCTCGAGTACGGAATGTTGGTCCTGTTGATCGCCGTGCTCTGTGTAGCGGCGATCAAAGCGATCGGCACGAAGGTCAGCGCCGGTTTCACTACGATCAACAGCAACCTGCCGTAATCAACGCTCTTCCGTGGTGCTCTTCGGGCGCGTCCACCATGGAAGTGCAAACTGTTCTGACCCGCCCGGCGTTTTTCCTTTTAGGGGGGCATCATGAAGAAGGTCGCAGCAATGTTCCGTGGTTTCATGAAGGACGAGGAAGGGGCGACCCTTCTCGAGTACGGCATGCTTGTGTTGCTCATCGCAGTCCTCTGCGTCGCCGCGATCAAGGCGATCGGCACGAAGGTCAGCGCTGGCTTCACGACGATCAACAGCAACCTGCCGTAAGGAGTTTGCGCCGTCGATGTCCGTGGGTCCTGCTCTCGACCTCTACTCAGGGGCTGCCTTTGCGCTACTCTTGGGTGCCGGTTGCGTAACGGACCTGCGGACGCGGCGGATACCTAACGAGTTAGTCGTCATCATTGCCCTGATTGGTATCGCACGATCGACGATCGCGCTTCCGTGGCCGTCAGGTACCATCGCGGCATGTGCGGGATTAGGAACTGGGTTGGCAATCTGGCTTCCGTTCTGGCTGTTCCGGATGCTGGGTGCCGGAGACGTAAAATTCTTTGCAGCAGGGGCGGCCTGGCTTGGCGTCGCGGGAGCGATCGAAGGTGCTTTGCTCGCAGCGTTCGCCGGTGGCGTCGTGTCACTTGGTTACATGTTGGCCCGACGGGGCGTGGGCTTCACAGCTGTTAGGCTGGTTCACGGTATGAGTCAGCCGGAAGGGTTGCGAAATGATCCAGAAAGCGATGCAGCGCGCAAAGTGCCGTACGCGCTGGCGATGGCCGCAGGGTTACTCCTCGCCTCGTTGCGACCGGGCACGCTGCTGTAGTCGACCAATGGCAGTCGGCCGACTGCGCTTCATCAAAGATCAAAGCGGGGCGGCTCTTCTCGAGTTTGCTCTTTTCGCTTCGATGCTGTTGATCCTGTTTTTCGGGATCATCGATATCGGTCGCGCGCTATTCACTGCGAACAACCTCACGGCGGCGGCACGCGAAGGGGCACGCTACGCTTCGGCCGGCGTCCCGGTCGTTCCCACAGTCTCAGATATCAAGAACCGCGTCGCGACGTACATGTCGCCGTTTGGCAGCGCACCGATCGACACGGCAACGCAGATAAGCGTCACCTTCCAGCCGGCACTTGGTCCAGGGCTACAGTCGATCACCGTCACGATCAATTATCCGTTCAGTTGGATCACACCCATTCGCGCACTCGTGGGTGGGACTTTTACAGACACACTTCACGCCAGGGCACGATTCCGGTGGGAAGGGTCATAACCAGCAACCGGGCATTCCCGGGAGCCCATACTCATGGCTGAGAGTCGTTATTCCATCGTCCTGATCGCCGCTGTGGTCACAGCCGGAGCGGCCACGTATGGCGTCTATCGCGTCATCGAAACGACCAAAGCAGAGGCGCGCTCACTGCTGCGCCCTGTGGTCGTCGCGAACGTCGATCTCCCTGAAGGTGCGGCGCTGGATCAATCGTCGCTCGCTGTTGCGCAGTGGCCGATGGCGACGGTCCCGCCGGGTGCGTTCCCGAGCGTGGATTCGCTGGTTGGCCGCGTTACACGCATCGCCGTCTTCAAGGGTGAACCCATTATCCCAGGCAGACTCGCGCCTTCGGGCACGGGACCTGGCATTCAGGTGAAGATCAACCCCGGCAAACGCGCGATGGCCGTGAAGATCGACGACGTCGCGGGGATCAGTGGTCTCATGCAGCCGAATAGCCGAGTGGACGTGCTTGTGACGCTGCGTGAGCAAGAAGCCAATGGCGTGCAGGTAGCAAAGTTCTTCATGTCGAACATGCGTGTGCTCGCAGTAGGCACCGTTGTTCAATCAGGCCCGGATAACCGGCCTATCAACGCTACGACTGCCACGCTCGAGGTCACCCCGGAGGAATCAGAGCGTCTCGCCGTCGCCATGCGCGAAGGCTCGATCCAGCTCGTGCTTCGTGGGTATGGCGATCCCGATTCGATCTCCACAACAGGCGCGCGAAGCGAGGACGTCCTTAGCCAGTTGCGCAGCGCGCGAGCCGTGCGCATTCCAGAACGACCGACGCAGCGATCACGCGCCAGCGCGCCGCGTTCCACGCGAGTCGACACCGTCGTCATGCAAGCGCCCGTAGTCGAGCGTGTCGTAGAGAGCGCGCCGGCACGACCGGACTCGGTGGCGATTACGATCTATCGCGGCGAGAAGTCGACGAGCCAGAAGTTCGCAAAGACCGACACGACCAAAAAGAAGCCGGGCCAGCCCTAAATATCGCTGATGCCCGACCACGCCAAGGGGATTTCAAGGGACAACGTGCACCTATCAATGACGAAAAGCCTAACGTCGCCACTCGCTGACACCTGCCGCCGCGCACTTTGGGGGCTCGTGGCGACGCTGGCAATGCTCGCGTTAGGTGCGACCACGGCCCGCGCGCAAGCGCAGGCCGACACGATCATCCGTATTTCGCTGTCCGTGGGACGGGCATTTACGGTGACCTTCCCGACGCCGATCACGCGCGTTGCGGTCGCCAACCCGGAAGTCGCAGATGCCGTGGCCGTGAGCGAGCGCGATCTGATCATCAATGGTAAGGCGCGCGGCGAAACGGACATCGTGCTGTGGACCGATCAGACTCGACGCCATTATCGCGTGAGCGTGCGTCCTGCCGCCGACAGGCAGATGGTTCTCCTCTCCGTGCGGCTCGCCGAAGTCCGGCGTGAGCTACTTCACGAGCTGGGTATCTCCGGCCTCTACCGCGACAAGGCGGGCGACGTAAGGGGCGGCACGGGCATCTTCCGCACGGATGACGTGTTCGACGCGCAGGGGAATCGGCTCCTCTTGCCGGTTGATACGCGATTCCTCTCGATCCTGTCTGATTTCGGGACAGACGAGTTCCTCGGCTTTCTCGACGCAGAGCAGCGTCGCGGCCGCGCACGTTTGCTCGCGGAGCCCAACTTGATGACCGCGAACCGCGATACTGCCACGTTTCTCGCCGGGGGCGAGTTGCCCATCCCGGTCGTGCAGCCCACGCAAGGGGGTCAGGCGTTCGTCACCATTCAATACCGCGAGTTTGGCGTTAGGCTGATGTTCGTTCCCGAGATCGTGAGCGACAGCATCGTCTCGCTGCGCGTGCGACCCGAGGTCAGCAGCTTGGACTTCGTGAACGCGGTGATTATTTCGGGGTTTCGCGTGCCGGCGCTGCGCACCCGTCGGGTGGAAAGCTCCATCGACATCCGGCGCAACCAATCGGTGGTGATCTCGGGGCTGTTCAACGAGGAGAGGGAGCAAGTTCGCAACGGAATTCCTTTCCTGATGGACATCCCGATCCTCGGCGCGTTGTTTGGCAGCTCGCGATGGCAGCGCAACGAGACCGAGCTGCTCGTCGTCGTCACGCCGATGATCGTGGATCCGGCCAACATCGATAACAGGCTCCTGCTGCCCTTGCGCCCCGACACCACGCTGCCGGCGCGCGAAGCGATTCAGAAGCGCCTGCCTCCACCGCGCAGGCCATAGGAGTTAGAAACACGTGGAACGCAGGGCTCTCATTGTTACGGGCGCGGCTGAACCCGAGGATGTCGTCAACGCAGCGTTGACGCGCTTCAGCTTCGCAGCCCCGGATTGGGTTCCCTCGTTAGGTGCCGCCGTCTCGCGTCTGCGCAATGAGCACTTCGACCTGATCATTGTTCCGATTCATCCGGATAGTCCGGTCGACATGTCGCTGCTCGAGCATGAGATTCGGCGTGAGCGGCCGACACATGTGATCGGAACGTCCAATCATTCCGATTCGGAATTGATCCTTCGCGCGTTACGCGCTGGAGTGCACGAGTTCCTCGCGCTGCCGCTCAACATGAGCGAGCTGTCCGGCGCCCTGGATCGGCTTTCCCGCCGCATGTCCGCGAAGAAGGTGGCGGAAGGGAAGGTGATTGCCGTCTACAGCGCAAAGGGCGGAATGGGAACGACCACGGTGGCCGTGAACCTCGCGGCCGCGATTGCGCAACGGCACAGCACGCGACGCCTGGCGCTGGCCGACCTCGTCGTCCTCGGCGGCGACGTGCGCGTCATGCTGAACCTCAAGCCGCTGTATGACATCGGCGATCTCGTTATGAAGGTCGACCGGGTTGACGCGGACCTCTTGTTCTCATTGCTGACGCAGGCGACGACCGGCCTCTGGGCACTCCCGTCGTCGGACAACGCGGAAGTCCTCGAGCTTATCGACTCCGGTGCGATCACGACGATCCTTTCGCACCTCCGCAGTCACTTCGCGTACGTGATTGTCGATACGGAGCATTTCCTCAGCGATCGTTCGCTCACGGCGCTCGACACCGCCGACCGTATCATGCTCGTCACGCAGCTTTCGGTCACGGCGCTTCGGAGCGCGCAGCGGACACTGCAGCTCTTCGAACGGTTGGGCTATGGGGAGAACAAGGTCGCCGTGGTCGTGAACCGGCATAACGCAGACGAAGCGCTCAAGGTGGGCGACGCGGAATCGGTTCTCGGTCGTCCGATCTTTGCCAAGTTACCTAACGATTACAAGGCGTGCTCCGAGGCACTCACACGCGGCACCCCTGTTGTTACTTCAGCGAGCGCATCCGGCCTCGGCCGCGCGTATCAGCTACTCGCCGCGAAAGTGAGCGGTGTAGAAACCAACGGCGCCGTTCCTGCCGAGGAAGCCTCCGATGAGAAGCGCTCCCGCCTAACGCGGCTCCTACGCATCGGGAAGAAGCACGCATGAGCCTTCGAGAGCGCCTCCTCGGTCGCGTCCCCGCAACGCCCCCGGCTCACCGGGATGGCGACGAGTCGGGGAATAACACGCGCCCAATAGCCGTCCCACCCACCGCCACGGCCGCGGGCGAACGCCTGGCGCGCCCGATGCCGACGCGGCGTATCGAAACCGAGACGCTGAGTCCCGTCGACCAACTCAAGGTCGACCTCCATCGGCGCCTCATCGAGCGGCTCGACCTCGAAGCACTCGAGCGCATCGACGACGAGGCGGTGCTCGTCCTGCAGATTCGCAACGCGGTCGCGGAATTTTTGCGCGGTGAGTCCACGCCGCTCAGTCAGACAGAGCGTGAAGACGTCATCGAGCAAATTATCTACGAAGTCACGGGGCTCGGTCCTATCGAGCCTTTCTTCCGTGACAAGTCCATCAGCGACATCCTCGTCAACGGTCCGCGCGAGATCTACATCGAGCGACGCGGGCGACTGGCGCGCGTGCCTGTCAGCTTCCGCAGCGATCGCCACCTGCTGGCGATTATCGACCGCATCATCAGCCGCGTTGGCCGGCGCGTGGACGAGTCGTCGCCCATGGTCGACGCCCGCCTGCCGGACGGCTCACGCGTCAACGCGATCATTCCGCCGCTGGCGTTAGATGGTCCCGTGCTCTCGATCCGCCGTTTCGGCGTCGAGCTCACGATGGACGAGCTGCAGGAGCTTGGTGCGCTCACCGTGGAAATGGTCCAACTGGTCGGTGCCGCAGTTCAGGCGCGACTCAATGTCCTCATCTCGGGCGGTACGGGCTCCGGAAAGACGACACTCCTCAACGCGTTGAGCGCGTACATCCCGGCGAGCGAGCGCGTCGTCACGATCGAAGACGCGGCGGAGTTGCGTCTTCAGCAAGAGCACGTCGTGCGTCTGGAGACGCGCCCGCCTAACGCCGAAGGGCGGGGCGAGGTGCTCGCGCGCGACCTCGTACGCAACGCGCTGCGTATGCGTCCGGACCGCATCATCGTCGGCGAAGTGCGTGGCGCCGAGGCGCTCGACATGCTCCAGGCGATGAACACGGGCCATGAGGGCTCGCTGACCACCGTACACGCCAATTCGGCGCGCGACGCGCTTGCGCGTATCGAGACGATGATCCAGTTCGCCGGCACGTCGTTGCCTGTTCGCGCGATCCGCGAGCAGATCGCGTCGGCTCTCGACATGATCGTCCACGTGAGCCGCATGGCCGACGGAACGCGGCGCGTGGTCAGCGTGACCGAAGTGACGAGCATGGAAGGCGAGGTGATCTCGCTGCAGGAAATCTTCCGCTACGTTCGGCAAGGGATCGCCGAAGATGGAACGGTGGTTGGCCGCTTCGAGGTATCAGGCGTCCGGCCCACGTTCACCGACCGCCTGCGTGTCGCGGGCATTGAGTTACCGCTCAGCCTCTTCGGAGGGCGTTAGGCAATCATGCAGACGTTGCTGCTGTTAGCTGTGTTCTTCGGAACCGCGCTGCTGATCCTCGGCGCGTATGTATTCATCAACCGACGACGTCTGGAAGCAGTGTCGGTGTTGAAGTCGCGCACGACGCTCACCGCCGACGTCACGATCCTGCGAGACATACGAAAGAGCGCCGTGCCGGTGCTCGATCGCATCCTGACGGGTCAGACCGTCACACCGCTTTTCGAGCGCAACCTCCAGCGCGCCGGCGTGAAGTGGTCCGTGGGCGAATATGTGCTCTCCTCCACGTTGTGCGGCGCGGTCGCGCTTGTCGCGCTGCAAGGGCTGGGGCCCTTCGTCGCATTCATCGCGGGCGGGCTGGGCCTCATGTTTCCGACGTTCATCTTGCAGCGACTGGCGAGCAGACGGCTGCACAAGTTCGAGCAGCAACTGCCGGATGCGATCGACATGATCGTGAATGCCATGCGCGCCGGGTTTTCCTTCCAGGCGGCGATGAAGTTCGTCGGCGAAGAGATCCCAGCGCCGTTAGGCGAAGAGTTCATGCGCTTCTATGACGAGCAGCGCCTCGGCGTCGACGTTCGGAATGCGCTTCTCGACCTGCAGGGCCGCATCGGCTCGCTCGACATCAAGATGTTCGTGACGGCGCTGCTGATTCAACGCGAAACGGGCGGTAACTTGAGCGAGATCCTGACGGGGCTCGCCGCGATTATCCGCGACCGATCCGTGTTGCGCGAACAGATCGCCACGCTCACGGCTGAGCCGCGCTTCACAGGGAGTGTGCTTTCGGTCCTGCCAGTGATCGCGTTCTTCGCGCTGCTCTGGATGAACCGCCCGATGATGGTTCCGCTGATGGAAACAGACTCGGGGCGTTTCCTGCTGATTTACGCCGCCAGCTCCGTCATGCTTGGCTACGTCATCATGCGCAAGATCGCCAACATCAAGGTTTAAGGGCGAACGATGAATCTTGCCCTCGGACTCCTTGTCAGCGTCCTCGCACTGGCGCTCGGTGTTGCCGCGTGGACCGTGCGCGCCGCGGCGCGCCGCCGGGCCGTCCTTGGGCGCACGGACACGGAAACACGCATCGTTGGCAAGCCGACACGCATCCTCATTGGAGACGTCGAAGACACACGCGCCGCACGCGCCGCGAGGGTGATCGAAAAGCTGCTGCCCGAAGGGGTGATCGGCGATGTCGGCAACGAGAGGTTGCTGTGGGCAGGCTTCGATGGACCGGCGGCCGGACCCATGTACGCGGTGGCGCGCGTCATCTCGGCAGCGGGGGTGCCGGTTTTGTTGCTGCTCGTCGCTCCACGCGACACGGCGAGCATGCTCCTGCTCACGTTAGGCATCGGGATCGCCATCGGCCTCCTTTTGCCAAACCTCACCATCCGGCAGCTTGCCAAGCAGCGCGCCGAAAAGATCCGTCACTCGCTGCCGGACTGCCTGGACCTCTTGTTGGTTTGCGTCGAGGCAGGTGTTAGTCTAGACGCCGCAATCCTGCGCGTGGGCCGCGAAATGGCGACGCTTCATCCGGAGCTCTCCGGCGAGTTGATGATCGTCAACCGGAGGACCAATGCAGGCATGCGCCGCGAAGACGCGCTGCACGGGCTTTACAAGCGAACAGGGGTCGAGGAGCTGCGCACCCTTGCGTCGAGCATGATTCAGTCGGAGCGCTGGGGGTCATCCATCGGGAAAGTCCTTCGCGTATACTCTGAGTCGCTCCGGCGGAAACGCCGGCAGGCAGCGGAAAGAAAGGCTGCGGTGGCAGCGGCCAAGATGGTGATGCCGCTGGCATTGCTCATCCTTCCGGCGCTTTTCATGATCATCGGCGGACCGATTCTCATGGGATTGAAGCCGGTCCTCGATGCGATATCGCAGTAGCGTGACGAGCAGAATGAGATTCAGGGGGCGACGATGCGCGTAAATGTTCGCAGGGGATCGACGATGATCCTGGTCATGTTCCTCATGATCGCGTTCATAGGTGTTGCTGCCATCTCGCTCGACTTCGGCCGCATGTACCTCTATCGCACCCAAATCCATCTCGCGACCGATGTGGGTGCACTTGCGGCGATGCAACGCTTCATGCGCAACGATAAAACGACGGCCGACGATTCTGGCGTCGTATACACACAGAGTCATTTGGTCGAAGGGAACGTGCCGAACGTTGCGCCGGCGAACGTGGAACCCGGGAACTGGAATTTCAACACGCTGACGTTCACACCGGCGCCAGGGGGCGACTGGTTCAACGCAAACAACAACTCGGTGCGCGTTTCTGCGACCTACGAAGCGGGCTTCACGTTCGGCCGTTTCTTTGGATTCACCACGAGAATGCGCAGCGCGCAATCGGTAGCCGTCGTTGGATCGGTCGGGCCCACACACTGTGTGAAGCCGTGGGCGGTGCCTTATCAGATGATGCTGCAGCAGATCTATCCGTCATCAGCTCCCGGCAACCCATACGACCCGAACTACAACCTAACGCCAGCGGACGTCAACACGCTCACTAACTACACAGCGTCAAACGCCATCTTTCTCAAGGTTGGAAACCCGGCTCAATCCGTGGCGCCAGGAGCGTTCTACTCGGTGCGCGAGCCGCCGTTGCTTTACGCAAACGGAACGATAGGCAATCCGTGGCCGTCCGGGAGCAACTACAGACCCGCGATCTCGGCGCCCTGCGACGACCCGCTAAGTTCGCACGTGATTGGGCCGGGCGACTGGCTGCAGTCCGATCAAGGCAACAGCGCCGGACCAACCAAGCAAGGCACCGCAGATCTCTGCGGAGTGCCACCCTCGAATAATTTCGTTTGCCCGACGCCAATACCGATCAAGATGGCGATGTGGGCGAATTATCACACGGATCCAACCGCAAATGGCGTCACGGTGAACTGCCCACCGCGGTGTTTTCAGGTCAAATACATTGGTGTCTTCGTCGTGACGGGGTACCAGACAAACCCGGCACAGGGGAATGAAGGAGTCACGGGGTATTTCAGCACGTTGTCGAGTGCAGGCGGATTCTCTTCGATACCAAGTCCGCTCAAGAAGATCGTGCTGGTTCAGTAGGGTGTTGCGGTTGAAGTCACGATGAGTCGCAACATGCCGCGTTGGATGATGAGGGCCGGTCTCGCAGCCTGCGGATGTTCGGCCGTTCTCTCTCAGAAGGTTGCCGCGCAGTGGCGGTTCGTGCCCACGCCGGCACCATGCGAGACTGCCACGGGGATCTTGTCTTCCGGCGATGGGTCTGCGCGCGCACGGCTCGTGGACCTCGCTGTCATCACGCTCTACGTAAACTCCGCTCCGGCGGGCGATCGCTATCTCGCGGATGCGTTGGCCGACCACCTGGCATACCACTTCGCGCACGATCGCGGATTCACTTCGCCGTCGCGTGAAGGCGTTCGGCGTCCACCGCCGACGGAGGCGAATGAAGTCAGTGAGACAGCGCGCGCGTTAGGCGTACGTTATCTCTTGTCGGGGACGATCAATGGATCGCCGACCGGCTCGGAGCTCACGATGCTTTTGCACGACGCCCGCGATGGCGTCGCGATTTGGCAGGGACGCTTCGCGCTCGGCACCAGCAATGCACTGGCGGTTTCGCGGAAGATTCGCACCGGCGTGCTGACACGTCTTCGCGGTGCCGCGTACGCTTCAGATTCCGTCGCAACCGGTGGTACGTTCGTCCCCGCCGCCTTCGAGCAGTTCCTTCGCGGGCTCGACGCGGATCGCGAACGCGGCCCGCGATTCTTCGGTCGCGCCATCACGTTCTTTCGTGAGGCGACCAAGCACGATCCGCGTTTTGCGGAAGCGTATGCGCGTCTGGCCCTGGCGATAACACGAGCGCTGGAGAACGGTCTCACCGACGCACGTGAAAACCCGGAGAAACTCGCTGCCGAAGCGCGCAGCGCTGCGGATCGGGCCGTGGAGCTGGATTCGACCTTCGCGCTCGCCTGGCTGGCGCGCGCCACTACGCTGTCGTTAGGCAAATACAACCCCGCGGCGCAGGCCGCGTTCCGGCGCGCCGCGACGCTCGATCCGCGCGAGCCCGAGATCTTATGGCGTGAGGGACGCGTGCTCCTCCGCGACGGCCGGCGCGCGGAAGGTGAACGGCGTTTGCGCGATGCGTCCGCACTCTCTGCGCGCTTCAGCGCGGCGCAGGCGGACCTTGGCGCACTCGCGCTCATCTCCCGGAAGCAGGATGTCGCCTGTGGCTGGCTCAATGAGGCTATCGCATCGGATCCGTACGCCTCGGCTGCCTACGCGCTGCGCGCTGTTGCTCGACGGCGGGACGGAGAGCTCCGGTTGGCCTGGGCTGATGCCGAAGTGACGACGCGCCTCGGCGCGCGCTTGTTAGGCGAGACCGCTGCCGCGCTCGTGGATCTGTCGGCCGGAGACACAACGAAGGCCCGCGCGAGATCACGCTGGGTCACTCGAGAGCTCGAACGCCGCTCTCGCTTGTCGCAGCTCGAGGCTCGTTATGTCGCGGCTCTCTTCGTCGGATTGAAGGAACGCGAGCGCGCATTGCGCGCCATCGACAAGGCGTTTCCGCGAGACGGTCAACTGTCCCTCATCCTTCAGGACGACGTATTCGCACCGATTTCGCGCGATCCGCGGTACCGCCGCGCGACCGGCCGGACGTCATGAGCGACGGCCTCTGGCTCTTTCCTGACTTCTCCCGAGTGCGTGCCGCGCTCGCGCCGGAGTACACCGACCTCGAGGAAATCGCGTCGAGTGCAACGCACTCGGTCTTCCGCGCCCGGCGCGTAAGCGGCGACGACAGTTGGCCCGTGGCGTTGAAGGTGGCGTTAGGACCCCGCGGAGGGGCAGTTCCGCCCAGCCCCCTCCTCATACGCTCGGCCGAGGTCACGCGCCGGCTGAAGCACCCTAACGTGATGACCATGGGGGAGCCGCGTACGCTCGGCGGCTACTGGATTTGCGAGATGCCGCTGCTCAGCGGACACACGATCGAGCACATCCTGCAGAGCGCAGGACGCACGACGTTCGACGAAGTGATTCCCATGCTGCAGGATGTCGGGGCGGCGCTGACCGCGGCGCACAGCGCCGGCGTTGTGCACGGAGCGCTCCGGCCGTCGTGCATCCACATCGCGCCGGACGGCCGGTGTATCGTCACCGGGTTCACGTTCGGCGCTGACGGCTCGTCAGAGGCTTTCCTCGATCGCCCCGCGACTCCTTATGAAGCGCCCGAACAGCGTCGCAGTGTCCGCGTTGACGGTCGCGCGGATCAATACGCGCTTGCGGTCATCGTCTACGAGCTGATGAGCGGAGTGCAACGAGCCATCCGCGACGAGAACGGGGTTCTTCAAATCCTTCCCCTGGATATTCCGGTGGGTCGCCCCCTCGCTCCGGGAGTGCCCGAGCACGCGAGCGCTGCGATCCGCAAGGCCACGGCCAAGGATCCGGCGGCCCGGTTCGACTCCATGGGCGAGTTCATCGAGTCCTTCACGTTAGGCGCGGCCTCCAGACCGAAACCGGTGGAGCATATCGTCCGCGTCGAAAAACCCCAAGAACGCCGCTCGTACGCCAGCACGATCGCGCTCGTGGCCATGATGGTCGTTTCCGTAGTGGTCGTCTTCGCACCTCAGGAAACGTCTCAGGCTCTCGTGCAGAGTGGCGAAAGTGTAGCGCGCTGGTGGAAGTCATGGCGATCCGTCGATGTGCCACGTCCACCAAGAGACGACGCACCGTTGATCGTGCAGAACTCGGGCGGCGGTCCCCAAGCCGCAAAGGGCAAGAATCCGATCGGAGTAACGCGTGACGGACAAACCACGTCAGGATCAGAGCCTAACCGGAATGAAACATCACGTCGATCGCCGACGAGCGGCACGCAGACAACGCAGCAAAGCGCGGCCGGCGCCATTGCAGTGAGGTCGCCGGATCGACGCGAGACCGCGCGATCAACCGCGGCGCTGGCAGCGGCCGGCGTTACGGCCACACCGCAATACGGCATACTTGTCATCGTTACGGATCGGGGGCGGCCGCTCGCGCGTGTCAACAACATGCCCCGGGGTCGGGCGCCGCTCGCCGTCAGGCTGCGCCCCGGCTCGTATCGCGTCACGCTACTGACGAGGATCGCCTACAACCCGCGCGACATGCAGGTGACCGTCGTCGCGGGCGACACGGCTTACGCCGAATTCGAAGCGCCCGAAGGTGCGTTCCCCGACGACACGCTGAACTCGTTAGGCCTCCTGAGTACGAGCAGCAGGGCCGGGAAATATATGAGCGCGAGCACGAAGGGAGTTGCCGCCGGCACGTAAAGCTCACCCGGCGTGAGTGACAGGAACCAGACCAGAAACGCAACGAGCGAGCACGAGACCAGGAATCTGCGCTCACCGCGCGTGCGTGCGATGAGCATCAGTGGCAGCTGATCGGCGAACAGCAGCAATTGGGGCATACAAGCCATCGCGAGGAGAAGTCGGCCCTCGCGCGTACGCCACTTGAACGCCGCAGCCAGCAGGATGATGCCGACCCCGTGACCGGCAACGATAGGCGCGGGATGTCCGGGAAGTGATCGCACATTCCAAAGCCATTCGAGCGGCCATCGCGGCAGCACTAAGAGACTGAGCAAGCCAACGATCGCTGTAGCGACGATCGCGCGCCGTGTCGGATGTGCGATCAGTACAGCCAGCCCAAGATTGGGCTTGAGCGTCACGAGAAAGCCTAACGTCGGAACAAGCGCCGCAACCGTGACCAATGGAGACCACTGGCCGAAATTGATCGCCATGACGAATGGCGAGCTGGCCAGGATCCAGAGCATGTCGCGATCGATGCCTAACAGCACCCACGTCAGCAACGCCGCCGATAGCGCCATCGTGAGCGCCCCGGCCACAGGGAGTGACAGCCCGGCGAAGGGTACCGCCGCAAGCACCGTGGTTAAGGGGTACAGCAACGGCGATTCGAAGGGCTCGGCGAGACCGCCGGGGAGCGCCAGATACGGATCGCGCCCCGCCAAGAGGTACCGGGCGGCCTGCCATGGGAAAACGTAGTCGGGCCAGTAGCCACTGCGGCGGTGTAAGGCGAACGCCACCAAACCCGCCGCGACGCCCACACCCAGCGTGATCGCGACGCGTGCGCGGGGAGAAGTTGTCACCGGGGAAGTGAAGTACTGCTCGATACGACCATCGTTAGGTCATCGACGTAAGTCATGCCAAGGCGGTGGGCCAGCGTCTCGTCCGCCGCCGCTCGCCCGATGTACACCGACTGACCGAGGGAGACGCCCCGCGGTAACGCAAACTCCAGGATCGAGCCGGGGAGCGGCTTGCGGCACCAGCAGATCGGCGGCCCCGCGTCATGCGGGCAAAAAGCGAGCGCGATTTCGACGCCGAGGAGCGCGCGCACACGCGCAAAGGACGCATGGACCTCTGCCGCGGCCAGCTCGCCACGCGCGATCTGTGGACGCCAGGCGTGAGCGAACAGGAGCCATCCGCCGCCATGCAAGCGGTGGAGGGCATGGCGCACCTCGTCCGATATCAGCACATGTTCGGAGCGTAGGGCAGGGTCATCGCCAGCTGCGGACCTAACGAGCACGTCGTCGTACTCCAGGACGACTGCGCGACGATCCGCGCCGGGTGTCTGCCGGCGCACGAACTCACGCTCTTCCAACCGCGAATAGCCTTCATCTTGACTGGGTGGCTCCACGGCTCGTTCATATCTGAACTGCGCGTCAGGGCCGAAATAGCGGGGATCGCTTTTGCCACGATCGCGCAGCTCTTCGGGCGTCGGCAGAGTGCCGTGCAGCTCGAGCAGACGTGTAATGGCGTTGACCTGTGCGTCCGCGATTGTTGTTGTCAGGTGAATGCAACGAACGGGCACGCCGTGTTTCCACGCGCACTCGATCACTTCGTTGCGCGAGCTTCGCGACGGATACGTGTTGTCCAGAACCCAACGGCGCACCCCCGTCGCCAAACCCTCATCCAGCGCGCCGACGAGGCTCGCGAGCGTTCCTCCACGGGCGTCGCGGTTGAGACGACGATACCCCTCGGCCTCGAGCGCCCGGGCGATTCCACTTTTGCCCGCTGCAGGCATGCCCATAACGAGCACCACTTCGCCGTCGGCACCGCCTTTGGGCTGCCGCTCCGATCGCGGCACCCGCAGCAACCTCCCGGAGAACTGCGCGTCCAGCGCACGCCGATTGTCATCGCTCAGCCTAACGCCAAGCGCTCGTGCGATCGAGCGCGCGGTGGCCACTTGCGTCGCACCTGGGACGGGAACTACTCCAAGGTCCATCAACCAGGCTAGGGCAACTTCCTGTGGCGTCACCCCATGGTGCGAGGCGATTTCGACTAATGGCGCGAGCTTCGCCAGGCGCCCGACTCTGTCGACGCCACCTAACGGGCGGTAGGCGATCAGCTGAATCCCCGCCTCACGGCAATACTCGGCCACGCCGTTGCGCAGATTGTCGTCGTCGAAGGGCGACACACTCACCTGAACGGACGCGATCTCCGTCATCGTTCGTGCCGCCTTGATCTGCGTGACGGTCACGTTGCACAGGCCGATTTGTTTGACCTTGCCTTCGTCTCTGAGCGCGGCGAGCGCCCGCACGCTCGTCTCGAACGGAGTTCTTGGATCCACGACATGCAGCTGATAGAGGTCGATCGCATCGACACCTAACGCGCGCAGACTGGCCTCACAAGCAGCCCGCAGGTGTTTAGCCTTGCCGTCCGCGATCCAGGCTCCTTTGGGACGCTTCATTCCACCTTTGGTCGCCACCTGGACCCGGGAGCGGTCGCCAGACCAGCCGCGCAGCGCGCTGGCGATAAGCCGCTCGTTATGGCCGATCTCGCTGTCGTCGCGGCAGTACGCATCCGCGGTGTCGAGGATCGTGGCCCCAGCATCCAGTGCCGCGTGGATGACGTCTACCGATCGCGCATCGTCCCGCTCTGCGACTGTCGACAGGCGCATGCATCCGAGGCCGATCCTCATGCGCCAAGCATCCGCGCGACAACTTCCTTCACGAACTTCGCGGCGACGCGCGCCGTTAGGCGCATGGGATCACGCGCCGGATTGCACTCCACGATGTCTGCGCCTATCAGCGGTCCTGCAATGTCATGGATCATCGCGAGCACGTCACGCGTGCTCAAGCCACCCGGTTCAGGGTGTGAGACGCCCGGT